>CACYWT010000046.1 GCA_902778175.1 uncultured Ruminococcus sp.
GCGCCGGGATATACCGGAGTGACGATGCACAGAAAAGCATATTTAGTGCCTGCAACGACCTGACTGGCAATGACATCTACAGCCTTATAATCAGCTCCGCCCATTCCGTCGAGAGCCTTGTCGAGAATTTCTTGCTGATCGGAGGTTACATTGTCAGCGGCGATATCGGAGAATTTCCATGAGCCGGGCATAGGCTCGTCTGCAGATACTGTGATCATACTGGTAAACAGTGTAGTTAACATCACGAATAGCGCGAGAATAAAATAAAAGGGTTTTTTGCATTTCATGATTTTTTCCTCCATTTTTATAATTTATTTTTAAGGCAATATAGCACAAAGATAGTGCCGCAGATGCGCCGTCAATTTTTCGTCAGATTGTGCAAAACGAGCGAAGTTGACCTGACGGTTAACAAGCGAGTTTTGTGCAGAATGACGGAAAAAGAGTACCCCAAGGGCACTTCCTTCGGGCGCAGCATATGCTGTGCTAAGCCGTAAGGCGTTCTTTGTGCGGTGTTGCCTTGATTTTTGATTCCCATAACAGTAGTTCTGATTATCATGAATGATAATTAATTATTCAAGATATTTTTCTCTCAGCAGCTTGATCTCGTTATCACCGATACTTAGCTCTTCGCGCAGATAACCGACTGCGCCGCCGTAACGCTCGTCCAATACTTCAAGGGTGCGGAGCATATAGCTTTCTGCTACGCCTCCGTTAATGAAATATAATGCTTCAAGCTTTTCACGGGACATTCCGCTTTTCTGTGCGGTTTCTTTCAGATAATCAAGCATTTCACGGTTAAACTCATTCGTCAGCATATAGTCATAAAGAATCGTTTTCCGGTCGGCTCCGAGTGCCGACAAAAGCAGCATTGCAGCGCAGCCTGTGCGATCCTTTCCGTCTGTGCAGTGCCATAAAACAGCGCCGCTTTCGACCTCCAGAAGTACATTGAAAAAACTGTGGTAGGCTTCCAGTCCGCGCTTTCCGAGCAGGAACATTACATACGTTTCTGTACTCAGCACACCGCTTTTAAACAGCAGATCGAAAAGTACCATTCTGTCTGTAACGGAGGATATGTCTATTTCGCTGAATCCTTTGTCCGCTACCGAAAAATCTTCCTTTTCTATCACTGAAAGACCTGTATTTACAGCTCCCGGGATATCAGGATCAGGATAGTTTTTTCTTTCCTGCTCCATGCGGAAATCAATGACTGTATGTACATGATATTCCTCGTCAAGCATTCGCAGCGCTTCCGGAGAAGCATTATCGAGCCTGCCTGTTCTGAAAAGCAGCCCCTTTTTTATATGCTTTCCTCCGGCAGGATAACCGCCCAGCTCCCTTGCATTAGAAACACCCGGAAGTATGACCGTATTTTCTATCATAGTATTTCTCCATTCTCAGACAGGAATGGCGAACAGCTGACAAAGACCGTCTGCATTCGGGAAAAGCTGCTTACGAAGGAGAGCGACAATATTCGGCGCGCTTTCCTTAGCTCTCTTTGAGCCGATACCGAGAGTTGTAGCCAAACGCAGCAGTGCAAATGCTCCGCATCTTTTACTGACAAGCTCCAGTCTCTGGGGATCAGTTGTTCCGCAGTAGGTAGAAAGCATTATGCCCCAGACCTGCTTTGCCATTTCATAATTAATGCCTATTGTCTGTAATGTGACATCAGGATTATTCATTCCTGAAAGATACATAGTAAGGAAAGCTCCGCCTATATCAAAAAGAGAATTTCCGCGGCTGATATCAGCCATATCGATAAGTACAAGCTCGCCGTCGGACTGTACCATAACATTATTTGTATGATAGTCGCCGTGGATCATTCCGCTGCCGTCAGGAATGGAATTGATCATTTTTACGATCTTTGCGTTTTCCTCATCTGTGAAATACTCTTCTGCTTTCTTTGCCCTGTCAAGATAGATCTGCTTTATATCGCCGTAAAGAGAGGGATCAGCCTCGGTTGTATTGAGCGTTTTCAGCAGCTTTCCGAATTTGACTGCATATTCGGGCAGCTTATCAGGATGCGCCATAATGAATTTGCTTACGGTCGTCGCTCCTGCCATTTCAAAGACAAGACCATAGCCCTCCTCTGTCTGAACTACATCATATGCGATGGCAGACGGGATACCGTTGACAAAGGCATTCTTTGCATATTCACGTTCCTTTTCGATAAGTGAAAGGGGACTGTTGTCGTGATATACCTTGATGATCGTTTCATCATCAAGACGGTATACCTTTCCGTGACCGCCTTTGCCGATGGCTTCGCAGCCCTCTATTGATACCTTCCTGAGCGCCTTTTTGACATTAAGCATTTCGGCAAAGCCTGTTACATCGAATATTTCATAGACCTCTCTTGAAACATTCTGCACTTCAAGCGGCTCGTCAAAAAGCTTCATGACCTTAAGCAATACGCGAAGTCCCGCGCTTGAAATATATTCAAGCTTTTCAGCATCAAAAACGACTGTCATTCCTTCATGAGTATTGACAATTTCAAGTATTGACTTTTCGACATCAGCTGCATTGTTTGAATCGATTCTTCCTTCGAGTGTAATCATGAGTTTTCCGCTGATCTCTGAATAGTTCATGATAATTACCTCCTGTGTATTTTGTTGGTTGCTATTATTATTTTATTTTATTTGAAACTGTTTTGTCAATACAGTTTTAACTTTTTTAAGAATTTAGGCAATACCGCACAAAGATAGTGCCGCAGATGCGCCGCCAATTTTTTCGTCAGATTGTGCAAAACGAGCGTAGTTAACCTGACGGTTATCAAGCGTCGGGCGCAGCATATGCGGTGCTAAGCCGTAAGGCGTTCTCCCGGCGGTGTTGCCTTTACTTATGTTGATAGAATATAAGTGTTATTGCTTGCTTTTTGGTTTTTACTCATGTATAATTAAGGTCAGCATATTGTTATCTGTAAGTAAATTAAATACTGCTGTCTAATTATAAACGGATAATAATATACCCTGCAATATTCAGAAATAAGACATATTTATAACCGCAAAGTATGTCCCCCGAGTCTCGCCTGCCGGCTCGGTCGGTGCTTCTGCTTCGCAGAGGTGTCCACTGGACACCCGCACCCTCTAAGGCCAGGCAACACCGATGTATTGTTTCAACAGAAATTCAAAATATAAAGTACAATATGGTATCAGGGGAGTGTTTTTATGAGCAGGATAAAGAATAATGTGTTATTTATGATTTATACGGTTATCCTCGGTTCGATAGTCGGACTTATCATCTGGGGATTTCTGAGGATAATGAACTATGGTATAGAATTTCTGTGGGAATATCTTCCTTCACAGATAAACTTTCCTCTCTATACTGTCTGCGTCTGTACGGCAGGCGGTCTTATTATCGGCATCTGGAAACGTAAATTCGGTGACTATCCCGAAGAGCTTACAGGAGTTATTGCCAAAATAAAAAAGACGGGACGCTACTCCTATAATAATGTTTTTTCCACTATTGTTTCCGCGCTTCTTCCTCTGCTTACAGGCGCAAGCATAGGTCCCGAGGCTGGTCTTACGGGCGTTATTGCCGGACTCTGCACATGGGTCGGTGATAAGCTGAAGGACTTTCGCAGGGAAGTGCAGGAGCTTACCGCTATCGGAATGAGCGCTACATTGGGAACGATATTCCGCTCTCCGATGTTCGGATTTATGGAGCCTCTCGAATCGGACGAAGAAACAATTCTGCCCAGAACCTCAAAGATAGTCCTGTATTTTGCAGCGATACTCAGTTCCTTCGGCATTTTTATCCTGATGAATAATCTTTTCGGGATAAAAATGGGTTTGGAGGGGATAGATGGCAGCAAGATAACTGCTGAAAACTATCTTTATGCCGTTCCTCTTGTTCTTGTAGGTATTGCCGCAGGATATATCTATTTTGCATTCAAGAAACTCACGGGTGTGCTTGAACATCATCTGAAAAAATTCATTGTCCTGCGCGCTGTATGCGGCGGACTTATCCTCGGCATATCCGGGACCTTCCTTCCGCTGACAATGTTTTCGGGCGAGCATCAGATAACTGTGGTCATGGAGGATATGGAAAAGATCGGCGCTGTTATGCTGCTGATCATCGCCGCAGCAAAGCTTCTGCTGACAAATATATGTATAGATACGGGGCTTAAAGGCGGACATTTCTTTCCCGTTATCTTCTGTGGGATAAGCATAGGCTGCGCCATGAGCCTGCTGCTCGGCGTGAACGTGCTGTTCAGTACGGCAATAGTCACAACGGCGCTTGTCGGACATACTCTGAAAAAGCCTATGGCGACCGTTCTGCTTCTTATGATCCTGTTTCCGCCGAGGCTGATACCGATAATGCTGTTTGCGGCTGCTGCAGCAAAATTCATACCCACACCGGCAATAATTCTTCCCGAGGAAACAGTGATCCCGGACGACGAAACCAAAGAGATCAAACTGAAGAAAAAAGCAGTTAAAAATCTTCAAAAAGAAAAAACAAGTAAAATAAACAGGTCAGTGAAGCTTTTATAAGCCACTGACCTGTTTTTGCATATCAATGATTCTTTTTCTGATATTCTCTGATGCGCTGTGAAAGCTGTTCCAATTCCTCCTTGGAAAGCTCTGAAAGATGCTCAAGATCATCTGCAAATTCTCTTGCGCTGTCGCTTGCTTTCAGACGGGCGATATCCGTAAAAAAGCTTGTTACTACCGCGGTAAATATCGCAATTACCGCAATAGAATATATCGAAAGGATAATTGTGATTATCCTACCGACCAGAGTAACAGCAACAACATCTCCGTAACCGATAGATGTAGCAGATGCAAAGCAGAACCAAAGACTGTCCTGATAAGTATTGATATTTGGTTCCCAAAGCCATATTGGAATTGCCGATAAAAAGAACCACAAAACATAACCGCTGATAATTTTGTCGGCGCCTGCCGTCCTGAAAGAATCCTTCAAAAGCCTGAACATTCTTCTTCTTTTCTTTCCTATTGTTCTCACCTCGAATATACAGATAATGATTTAAGGCAATACAGCACAAAGATAGTGCCGCAGATGCGCCGCCTGTTTTTCGTCAGAATGTGCAAAACGAGCCAATAACCTGACGGTTATCAAGCGGTTTTTTGCTGAATGACGGAAAAAGAGTATCCCAAGGGCAATTCCTTCGGGCGCAGCAGATGTGGTGCTAAGCCGCAAGGCGGTCTTTGTGCGTTGTTGCCTTAAACTTATCCGTTGTTTTCCGTGTTATCCGCAGGATCCTTCCTGTTTTTCCTGTCTTTTCCGATAACAATTATCAGAGCAGCAGAAAATACGGCGGCAGCAGAAAGAAACCACTTGAACGCATCACCTGTGGCGACAGGGCTTTTATCGGGTACAGATGATTCATTACCCGATGTATCCGGTTCGCTGTTCTCGGCAGAGGGTTCTCCGCTCTGATCGTCGGATGACTGCTCTATCCTTGCTATTATCTGTGTGTTTCCGCCGTGACCGCTTTTTGCGGCAAGGGTCACCGGTGTATACACTATAGCGGACATCAGAGCGAAAAACAGACATATGCCGCATATTATTCTTTTTTTCATTGTCTGAGTCCTTGCATCAGAAACCTGTTATTATTTATTTTCTACAGTGCTGTAGAATACCATATAACCGCTGTAATCGCCTGCGATATCAGCAATTGACTGACCGTAAAGCTGAGCCTGATTTATAACAAGAGTACCGTCCAGTGTTTCGCCTGCGTTTTCAAATACGGTGAGATAGTAGCCGGCTGTTTTTGTATAGGGAATACTATTAAGGGGCTGATTTGTCTGGACATTATCCTGCGGTACGGCAAATACATTGTACATAAACTGAATATTATTGTTTGCCTTGTTTGCAATGTAGAAATTCTGATTTCCGTCAAGTGTGGAATTCTGATCCTTTACATAAACGGAGATCTGTTTGTCAGCTTCAAGACCGGTTACCTCATCAAGAGATACCTGATATCCTACAGCCTTATTGCTGTTTTCCTGAGTTTCAGGCTGAACAAGTGTTCCGAAATCAACTACATCGGGAATGGATATCTTATAAGACACATTACCGGGAACGACTCCGTCGATATGGGCGATTACCTCGGTGTTGCCCGACGGAGACTGATCTGTGAGGGTGCCGGCATAAGCGGTTACCGCCGTTGCCGAGATCATAAAGGTTGCGAGTGACAATGCTGCAATTTTTTTGGTGAACATATTTTTTTCTTCCTTTCAGGATTGATTTATTTTAAGGCAATGCCTTAATTGACATAAAGTTTGAATGCCGATATTGCTGAATTCAGCGGAGTCTGTTCATCATTGAGCAGAACGCATTGATAATATACTTCGGCATTATAAGTCCCCTTTGAAAGGGTTTTTTCGAGGGGGATTTCTTCAAGTCCCTGTCCCGGATTGAGCATGGGGGATTTGTACAGCTCGGTTCCGTCTTCAAGACGAACTGTCGCAATAAAGCCTACAGTATTTTCTTTCGGGTTCCCGATGCGTATTTTCAGGGACAAATCCCCTTCATTCATTACTGCTAATGAATATCCCGGTATTTTTGTTCCGCTCCTTGAAGACTGGTCATTGTTATCATCGCTGACTTCATCTTCCCAGTTGTCGGTTATTTTGCCGATAACACCCTGGGCTTTTTCGTCTTTGCCGTCATCAGTTGATGGTATCATAAAAATCATTGCACCTGCAAGGCAGCCGATGATCGCTGCAGCAAGAAGTGTCATTACTATCATTACCGGGGTATTGCTTTTCTTTTTATTACTCACCTATCTTTTTTCTCCTTGCAAAAAAGATTATTGCTGCGCTGAGAATAAGAATTGAAATAATTGCTGGAACAGCGGTATCTCTTTCGCCGCTATCCGGTACTTCTGTCTGATAATTCTGATCATTATTTGCGCCTGATGATGTTGTCTTTACAATTCCGAATGAAACAGGAGAGGAAACTGAGAAGAAAGCATTACCGTTTTCGATCCTGTCGGGGCTTATGATCTGAACATCTCCATCCGGAGCCATTAAAGCGATCTTTACATTTTCGTCCTGTACGGGGACAGAGATCTCAAGACCGGAACTCCAGAAATCAGCCGGGATATATGTTCCGTTGCCATCGTCGCAGCAGACAACGTATGCATCATCAAGACCGAGCGGAGAAACGGAATCCAATGCATCATAAACATCATTGCCGCTGCTGACAGGCGTATAGCATATGTTCATTGACTTATGCATAAGTCCGCTTACCGTAATTCCGTTTGAAAAACTGATTGTTCTGTCTTTGAGGAAGCTGCCGAGAATAACAGGATAACTGGAATTGAAGTATGTTGTTTTCTTTGCTGTTCCTATCAATTTCTGATCCCACTGAACCCTGTCATCGGTGACATCGTTAAGCGTCTGTATAAAGCTGCTTTCGAGCATCTGAGAATTTGTCATTACAGTTATCTTATCACCGGGATCGGTTGAAGAAGATTTTCCGATCGGAGGGATATTATTTATGCTGTTGCAGAAAACATTGCTGATCTCATCGGAATTATTGACCGCTGCTATCATTCCGAGAACCGGAGGATTAGTATGATCCGGAGAGCCGGCGGGTTTTCCGGAATTATAGGAGCAGCTCAATACTCCATTATTATTGCATACAATTCCGCCGCTGTAAAGAGTATTGACAGAATCTCTTCCGACTCCGCCGTTATTGGCGCAACCGTATATCGTGCCGTTGTTTTCGTAAGCTATACCGCCGCCGTAGCTGCCGTCAACGTAGGAACCGTTTCTTGTTCCGATAATCGTACCATTGTTAGTTGCAGCCACACCGCCGCAATATGTGCCGCTGATATAAGAGTTGTACGCATTAAGATCAATACGCTTGTTGTTTTTGTCATAGATCCTGATAGATGAATCCATATTGATACCGCTCAGACAGTGATCTATAGTGCCGTTATTTACTGCTGCGATGCCGCCTGCATATTCGCTCTTTGCAGTAAAATCGCAGTCTATAACCGCAAGATCCTTTACAGTACCGTTTTCTCCGATACAGCCGAACAGACCGCCGTTATTGCTTATGTTTACGTTAAGTCCGATTATACCGTAGCCTCTTCCGTCAAATAAGCCGTTAAAGCTATTATCGGTCGTACCGATGGGTACTGTCCAGCTTGAATCCGCGGGAGCTATAATGTTGTTTTCAAGCCATACCTGAGCTTTACCGTATACGGCATTGTCATTCTGGACATTCTCTGCGAATTCGACAAGCTGCTCATAGGTGCTGATGCCTATTTCTTGCGGCTCGACAGTCTGCGTACTGCCGAAGCTCGGGATAACGATCAGGTTTTCACCGAACTGAGTGAGATCCTGAGTATGTACAAGGAATGTTGTTTTCGTTGCGTCCTGATCGCTGTCATAGAATACGGTTCCTGTAGTTTCTCCTACAACTTTCAGGTGAGTCGGGAAGTGAGTTTCGTCATAGACAAACCTGCCCTCAAAGCTTGTGGCATAGGAAGGAAGACGAACTGCATCCTTGCTGTATTCTTTGTTAGCTAAATAATCAGCTATCTCAATATAAGCGATCGCTTCGCCGCTGTCATCATAGATGAACTTGTCTGAATCGGGGGTAACGACAAGGGATTCGGTCATTTCTCCCTCGATCGTGATATCAGCTCTCATCATCTGGATCTTAATAGAATAGGTTATCGTGTTTCCGTCAATGATATTGTCCGCTGATTTCTGGAAGTTGACGTCATTGCCTTTGCTGTCGGTGACTTTAAGGGTCTTGAAGCAGTTATTTTTGTCGGTCGTTACATAGAAGTTAATGTACTCATACGGCTCCGCCTTAACAGTAAGGAGTTCTTTATCCATGCTGAACGATGCAGTTCCGTTTACAAAGTTTACTATGGTAGCTGTGTGTCTTTCGGGAGCAGCAACTACTGTGCCGGATATCGTCACGTTTGAGGCAGGCATGGTCAGAGAATATGTCATGTCTCCGTTATCGGTAACTTCAACAGCGCATGCGTTTTCTGCCTGCGCGGATACGTAAAGCTCATACCCATCTGGTATCTCACCGATTGCTTTGAAGCGTACAGTTTCGCCCTCTTCCGCCTGGATAGTCGGAACGTTCCGTACAGTGTCGTCATTATTCAGGAAATTGAAACTGACCTCCGATCCTTCTGCCGTTCCAACGAGATAGGTTCCCATGACTTCCTTCTGAGTTCTGGTCTCGACCCGAACGTTTCCGGCAGGCATAACAAAGCTTACGCCGTTTTCCGTCATATCGCAGGGAACGTAATTACGGTTGGTCAGATCGCTGACGGTGATTTCGGATACAACGTGTCCGTTTATTGCCGTCGCTTCTATATTGACCCTGTCTCCGGGCATATAGGTGCGTATCGTATCAGTATCGTCTACCGTGCCGTTTCCATTGATAAAATGCACAACGGCATTAGGATATAAGATCGAATGTATCAGCTCTACGTTATATCCTTTTTCATATACAGCCTTTACCGTGACGTCGGTATCCGGCATAGTAAAGGTGAAATTGTTCTGTCCGTGTACAATGCTGTAATATTCGGAGCTGTCGGTCTTACTGTAATCGTATGTTTTTCCGGAAGCGTCCTTTATCTCCAGACCTGTGCATAAATAGCCCGTATAAGGAATGACAGCTACCGAAACGGTATCGCCGGTATTGAACTTATTGCTGTCTTTTCCTGAGAAATTGCTGAACGAAAGGATACCGCCGTCCTTGTCATACTGATCGCCGGAAACGACGTCTTCGCTTTCGGCAAGGGTGACTGTATGCAGCTTTGCGGGAATGTCCGCAAGATCGAGTATTACCGAACCGTCCCTGAACGGAACGTTGATCTTGAAGGTATAATATCCGTCGCTGTCTGGATATAAGCCGCAGTCAGCCTTGTACAGAGCATCGCCGTCCTCCTCGTTATCGCTGACGTACTGTGTGAGCGTACCCTTGCTGTGATCCTCGTCATATACAAAGCGGTCGCAAAGACGCAGGCTCTTGATATACTTGCCTTCGTCGGGCTTTATCCTGAGAGTTATAGTGCCGCCCGATTTGAATACATTTCTGCCGCCGTTTGCAGAGGCTGCATTGCCCTTGTAATCAATAGCGGAATACTGATACTGTGCGCCGCCGTTTGAGGGCAGATAGACAGCTACCTGAGGTTCGCCGGTGTAGAAAATACTGACTTCCTTGCCGCTGAATTTATCCTGGTCATCATCCATATCAAATTGCTGACTGCTCATAGAGGAACCATTCTTGAGCGTGGTGATATCAAAGAAGAGCATATCTATATCCCAGTTGCCTATCCAGTCGCTTGAATTGGGGTTCCAGTCGTATTTAGAACTGAGCGTATATGGATTATTGCTGTCCATCTTGGGCAGATCGGATTTGATATTGTGTAAGTTCAGATATTTTACAATGTTGGAATCATTGCCTGCTGTTGAATAAACCTTTTCAAAGGCGGTGTTATTGACAAATCCGTTGAGATCGGAATTGCTCGTCAGCGTGTTCCAGCCGGTAGGAGAAGTGGCACCGGATTTCATAAGGTTATAATAATCACAGGTATATCCGTTACACTCGTTTTGATACCATGGCGGTGTGCTGACACGATAGTCAAAGGCATAATATGTCAGTTCCTGCATATAGATCGCCTTTTGCGAGCTGTTGCTCTTTCTGAGTGCGTAAGCTTTGGTTGATCCGAAAGGACGAAGCTGATATGCCTGCATACGGTTGCTTGTCTTATTTCGGTTGCTGGTTTGCAGATCATTTCTTCCAAAGCCGCTCTCTTCACTGTAGCCTGAGCCTTTTACACTTTCCTTGATATTATCAAAATGTATGGTGGTGTTGATATCATACTCTCTCATGGTACCGGAAAGCTTGCTGTCGTAGCCGTCCATCATCTGAGAAAGCGCCCTGAGCAGAACGTAGCACTTTTTGTTGTAGCCGTCCCAGAGCCTATCGACCTCTTTCTGCTTGTCCCTGTCGCTTGTCAGACCGGAGACCTGTCCGGAATAGATGAGCTGAGCCGCATAGGAAACGTAAAGGTTGTATGCCTCAAGATAATTTGAAACAACACCTGCCGCATAGGTATACTGCGCGGACATATCCCTGTAATACTCATGGTCAAAAGCGTCCGAATACTTCAGCGACTGATAATAGTAGTCTATCATTGTCGGAACGTCGGATTTGCCGCTTTCATTCCATACGGACTTATCACTCGGGTCAACATTGTAATCAATCTCGGCTGAATACGGGTAAGCGCTGATGAGTCCGGCTATCGTATCGGCGTCTGTCGAGAAATTGAATTCCAGACCCGTGTGTGTGGTTATACCGTTTGCTACATCATAGATCTCGTTCAGATCATCGTATGCTTTACGCAGCTCATTGATCGTATCCGGTTTGTTCAGATCGACCAGCTGCGCCTTTTCATTCAGCTTGTGGAACAGATTGATAACGTTGGCATAAACGTTTTTCACCCTGTCGAGGGTGTCCTTTTTGTTTGAATAGTTATCCTTGAGCGTCTGCTCGGTGATCGCATCAAGCTTGCTTTCCAGGATATTCTGGTTATTGCTGATCATATTTGCGATATTGTCGAGCTTTTTATTCATCTGGTCGCACATTCTCTTGATGTCTCCGAGTGTGTTCGACATCGGGCTTGACAGGAATTTCTTGGTGGTCGTAAGGATATCCGCTACCACCTCGTTTTCGGTATGAGCCGCCGCAGAGCCTATTGTTCTCATAATACCCCTTTCCAGGTATTCCATTGCAATTGCTCCCCATTTACCGGTAATGATATTTGTTACCGTTCCGGCATTTGCTGTCATAGATGTGCTGACAGGCACGATTATTACCGATGCCAGAATCGACAGAACTGTAAATACGCTGCAGATCTTACGCATCAGTTTTTTTTTCATAGAAATCACTCCTAATTTATAAATTTTCATTATCTATTTTACAAAAAGACAGAGAAAAAAACAAGTATTTTGGGACAAACGGTATATTTCAGGGACGAATGGTACTTGAAATTCCGGAAATTGTATGATATTATTATGAAGTCAGCGGAGGCTGAAAAAAATAAAAAAGGGGTCAGTAATAATGAAAAACATGAAAAAAATAGCAGTAGTATTACTCGCAGGTATCCTCGCAGCATCTGTAGCAGTTATGGCAGGCTGCCAGAAGAACGACAGCACAAGCTCAAAGGCAGAAAGCTCTGCTGCAAGCAAGGCAGATGATAAGAAGGACGAAAGCAAGACAGAAAGCAAGGACGAGAGCAAGACAGAAAGCAAGGCTGATGAGAGCAAGGCTGAGTCAAGCACTGAGGCAAGCACCGAGGAAAGCACCGAGGCAAGCACCGAGGCAAGCGCAGAGGGCGGCGAAACAGCAGACGCTTCTGTTGTTGTAGGCGACTGGGTAGCAGGTACGATCGTAAACCTTGAGACAAAAGAAAATTACACACCCGATGAATATGCAGCAGCAACAGGCGCAGAATCCGCTATGATAATCACTCTTTCAGTTGATGCAGAGGGAAATGCACTGTTCTCAGTAAACGGTCAGGCAAAGACCGGTGCATACACCTTTGACGGTACTAATCTGGTAGTTACCGAAGCAAACGGCGAAGTTACAAAGTTTGAATACAACGCAGAAAACAATGCTCTCGGTTATGAGGATAAGGATTCCGGTGTCGGCTTCATCTTCATGAAGAATGCCGCTGCCGAAGCAAGCACAGAAGCAGGCGCAGAAGAGGGCGCAGGTGAAGAAGCAGGCACAGAAGAGGGCGCAGGCGAAGAAGCAGGCGCTGAGGGTGCAGGCGAAGAAGCAGCTGAGTAATTCAATAATCAAATAAATAAACATGGACTAAGCGGCTTTATCTGACAAAGCCGCTTTTCCTTTCGTCTGTAAGCTTAAATCACTATATTTTTTTATTATTCCGCTATTGAATATGAACCGCCGAATCATTTATAATAGTATAAATATTATATGTAACGGTGGAAAACGATGAGGATCGCTATTGTTGATGATAATACAAACGAACAGGAAAGACTTTCGGGGATAATTGAGGAATGGTCGCGGGAAAGATCCGTGCATACCGAGATCGATCTTTTCAGCAGCGGTGAGGACTTTTGCCGCGTTATCGGGGATAAGATCTATACACTGCTGTTCATGGATATAATCATGGATGGAAAAAACGGGATAGAAGCCGCTAAAAAACTGCGGGAATCAAGGACGGACACACTGCTCGTCTTTGTCACATCAAGCACCGAATTCATGGCGGCTGCCTTTCCCTGCCACGCCTTCGATTACGTTATCAAGCCCTATGAAAAGGAACGCATTTCCGAGGTCATGGACGAGGTGCAGCGCACCGTCGGCAAAGCAGGAGATTATATAGAGATAAACTCCGAAAAGCTGACGCGGCGGATAATCGTTTCAGATATACTTTACGTCTATTCCGATTCCAATTATTGTATCATACATACCAAAAGCGGAGAGCAAAGAGTCCGTATTTCCTTTACGCAGCTTGCAAAGAAGCTGATGTCATATCCGTCGTTCATGGAGGTCGGACGCGGTACGGCAGTGAATTTTGACAATACCTCGCATCTGAGCGATACTGCTTGCGTTATGATAAACGGCGACTGTGTTCCTGTCAGCCGCCGCAGGATAAAAGCGGTCGAAAAGGCATTTCTCAGCAGGCAATTCAACAAGCTGCTGGAGGAGGGAGAGTGAAAATGGATATTTCAGAATTTCTGATATGCTTTGCGGATTGTATCATAAACCTTCCGGCAGCATTTTTGTGCATACTCCCTGTTCTGGAACACAGCAGGATAGGTAAAAAGCGTTTGTTCATTATCGTTCCGGCTGTGACGATCCTTACAGCCGTACCTATGGCGCTGATCGTAAGTTTTACCGGAATTGATCCCAATATACCTTTGGGCTGTCTTTTGATACCGTTTTTTCTGGTCTACATGATTTTGTTTGACGTTAAAAGATCCAAGCTGCTGTATCTGTTTATCACAGCCATTGCGGTATTCTCATTCGGCGGTCTGGCAACGCATTTTGTAAACGCTATGATGGATCAGCAATCGGATACCGTTATCTCCGTTGCGGTAAAATGGATCATATCCCTTCTGTTCCTGACTGCTGAGATAGTTTTCCTAAAAAAGCTGCGCTGGCTGTTTGATAATGAAAACATTGATTCTATATGGAGATTTGTCTGGTTAGTTCCGCTTATCATTACCGCAGCAAATTTTATGATGATACCTGCCGATTACAACAATGTTCATGTCGGGCGTATATTTGAGCTTTATATCTGGGAGGAGATAATTCTTGTCATATTCTTTATCATTTTCCTCGTTATGCAGTACAATATAGCCCGTGCGATCACCAACAAAACCAAGGCTGAACAGGAACTGCAGATCCTCGGCTTTCAGGCTGCGCAGTATGAAAAACTCAAAAAATATATGGACAGCACATCAAAGCTCAGACACGACTTTGTATATATGGCAAAAACTGCGCAAAAGCTTGCCGCAGAGGGTGAGATAAAAGAGCTTCAGAAGCTGCTGAACGATTACGGCGCAGGAATAGACGCCAATACTGCGCCGTCACACTACTGTGAACATACCGCTTTGAATGCGATAACAGCATATTACGCCGCCGAAGCCAGAAGCGCGGGAATACGATTTACAGCAAAGCTGAATGTTTCTCAGGATGTAGTCATTTCTGATTATGAATTATGCTCGGTTGCCGGCAATATCCTCGATAATGCTCTTGCAGCCGCAAAAGGAGTAAATGATGAATCTGCAAGGATACTTTTCGTAGCCGATACAAAAGCTAACGGCGACCTTTATATTGTAATTTCAAATCCTTATTCCGGAGCTATCAAGGAAAAGAATAACAGGTTTGCATCTACAAAAAAAGGTGGACACGGCATCGGTCTTGAATCGGTTAAAGCCATTGTCAGCAAAAACAACGGTTACAGTAATTTCCGTTTTGACAGCAAAACCTTTTACTCAGAAATTATGTTAAGGCAGGGTTGATTATGAGTCTGTATTATTTTGTGGCGATCATCGGATTTATATGTGTGTTGGGATTTCTTAACGAGAAACTCACCAAGCTGACATACGAGATCTCACTGATGCTTTTTTCAGTAATAATAGGAATATTCCTGCTTGCAGGTACTGTGATCCTGAAAGGAACGAGTGCTGCCGAAATTCTGAATCATATACAGATACTTGATATCGAAGGATTTCTGATGGAGGGTGTTCTGTGCTTTATGCTTTTTGCCGGGTCATGCCATATGAAGCTCTCCGATTTCAAGGTACACGCAAAGCAGATAACGGTGCTCGCCTTTGCCTGCACTTTTTTGGGAGCCTGTTTCTATGGAGGTCTGTTCTACGGCGCAGGACTTTTACTCGGTCTTGATCTTTCACTGCCTGTCTGCCTGATGTTCGGCAGCATTGTAGCTCCCACAGATCCGATAGCTGCAACAAGTATTCTGAGTAAATTCAATCTTCCCAAGAATATATCCTTCCTCATTGAGGGTGAATCACTTTTCAATGACGGCGTCGGAGTTGCACTGTTTGTTTGTTTCAGCGGTATTGCCACGGCAACGTCCTCCGGCGGTTTTGCCCGGATAATACTCAAGGAGATATTCGGAGCCGTTCTGGTAGGCGTTACAGTGACGCTCCTGTGCTTTCTGATGTTCCGTTTTTCAAAAAGCAGGACGCTTGGCATTTTCATCAGCCTGTTTGCAGTTTCACTATCGTACTGCATCTGTGAAGGCTTTGGTTTTTCCGGCGCAATAGCATCGGTTATCTGCGGTATACTGTTTTCCACGCTTCGTTCTCGTTTTTCAGAATATGAACCGCCCGAAAAGACACAGGCATTTGATTCATTCTGGGAGACGCTTGATGTGCTGCTAAACTCCATATTATATGTAATGCTGGGACTGTCGTTTGTACGTATTTTGCAGATGGAGCAGGTTGTAATCTTATCACTTATAGCCATAGCGGCAAATCTTATTGCAAGGGCAGGCAGTCTGACTGTATCGTCACTGTTTATGGGCAAGCTCCCTGATGGCTATGATCGGTTCAATTTCATCAGACTTCTGACATGGGGCGGTCTGAGGGGCGGTCTTTCTGTTGCTCTTGCAATAAGCACGAGATCCATGCTGCCTGAGCAGACATATTACATAATTCTCGGCTGTACCTATGCTATTGTATTTTTTACTACGATAATTCAGGGTTTGACCATGAAACCGGTCTATAACAGAATAAACCGGTCATTATCAAAAACAAAATGATGATTTATAGTTTCTCAGGAGAAAAAAGGGGGCAAATCAAGTGATTTGCCCCCCTTTTTTTGTGTGCCGGGCATGACACTAATCTAACGGGTGAAAGTCCCGTCACGGGTAGTTACCGCCAAGTGTAGTGAACCGCAAGCTGTTTCCAGTAATGGAAACAGGGGGGAGGAAGCGGTGTAGCAAACCTTTCGAGCCTACGAACAGAAACTTGATATGATGTAAACGGTATCAAGGACATTTTGGGGCTTTGGATCAGTGAATCAGAGGGTAAGCATAACTGGATGCAGATATTTGACGAGCTGAAAACTCGT
>CACYWT010000047.1 GCA_902778175.1 uncultured Ruminococcus sp.
CCGTAGGCTTGCTATCGTTCAGTGGGAGATTTTTACTCCCACTGAACGGATATATGGCACCCGCCGCCTTAGAGGCGGGGGACATACTTTGCGGTTATAATGCGGCAGGTGGAAAAGTTCAACGGAAAGTGCTGTCTTGGTTGACGGAAGTAATCAAGGCGCTTGTTTCCGGACGGGAATTATTGTAAACAGGAATAATGCAGCCGGTTCCTTCAATACGAAAAAAAATTTTCCAACACCCCTAATTTTGACTAATATTATTCACAATATTGCCCGTTTTGGAACGCTTGTGGAACACTCGATGATTTATAATATAGTCCGTACTATGTTACACGATGAAGGATAGATACTGAAATGAAAAAACATTCTAAAAATACCCCTGCCAATATCCCCGAATCATTTTCTGCATCACTGTATTCCGATTACGACGATACCCTCATACTTAAAGATGCAGACGACGCCTTTCTCCTCCTCTATGGGTGCCGCAGATCCGATGTCGGTAAAAATATCTCCTCCGTTTTTACTAAGGACGAAGCCGACAGACTGAAATATTATTCCGATACCTGCCGCGGTCAGACCTGTACTATGCGGTATATTAAAAAATTCCCCGATATCCCCGATACACTCTGGAGCGTTACCGTCAAAATGCATTCCCCGTCAATGAAATGCTCCGGCAGACTTATCTTTGACGAAAGATGCCGCCTTAATTCAAAAAAATACAGGATCTTTTTCGGCAGCGCGATCTGCTCATATTCAAAAGGCGATTTCCGCACCGATATCTGCAGCGACGGCAATTATTCCCTCTTCGATAAACTGCTGTCTATGCTCTCCGTTCAGATGCTTATGCAAAGATGCCTCGGCACAGGCAGAGATGAATCTATTCCCGAAACTGTCTACCTCCCGGACAGGGGTCTGCGCCCCGTCAGTATTATCGCCTCACCTTTTCTTCATCAGAAAAAAGAAAGAGTTATCCTCTCCCTGCGCGAAACCGAACTCCCCGGAACTCTCTATCCCGGCAACGATCCCTCAGTCCTGCTGGAACGCGAGCTTATCGGTTCGGGTATAATCAGCTTTACGCGCGGAAGATATACCTTTGAGGATATCAACCCCTTTTTAGCAAGACTTGTCGGCAAAAAACGTATCAGCCTTACGGATATAACCCTGAGCAGCCCGTTCTGTACGGCAATGCTTGAGGGGCTTTCCGGCTTCGGTATCCTTGAAGAAAAAAACGGAGAACAAAACTATATCCTCAGCGCCGTTCCGGTCACCGATTCTTTCGGTACAGTCAGCGCGGCTGTTTTTATCATTCCGGTCGATGTTACCGATATGCTGGATTCCTCGCTGCTCAAAAACCTTTCGGCAAGAGAATGTAATGTTCTGCGCCTTGCTGTTTCAGGACTCAGCACAAAGGAGATATGTACCGCCCTCAGTATCTCCGACAGTACTGCGAAAAAAGAACTATGCTCCGGCTATAAAAAGCTCGGCGTGAATAATCGTATCGAGGCAATGAAAAAGCTTTATCATATCTGACAAAAAACGCACATTTTAACAAATCACAAAAAAAATAATTTTTATCGTCCGTCAGCCGCCCGGAAAGCGTTCTTTTCTGATGGATACTGCATTTGTCGGAAACAGCCCCGAAAAATAGAAATATTGAATCACAAATATATTTTAAAATTTTCAATTTTTGTATTGACAAGCAGTTTTTTGTATTTTATTATGGGATAAAGTATGATGATCAGGAATGATGTCATATTCTTTAAACAAGGAGCGGGCTACGCAGTCAACAGACGTCGCGGAGCTTTGGCTCCCGCGTCCACCGCCAATTGACGTATGGCGGCAGGCGAGACTCGTGGTATATAGACGTCTGTTATATTTAAAAAAATCATAGAAAAGGATGTATCAGGATGTTCACTGTAATTTACGGAACAGACAAAAATCTCATCAATAACATCAGATCATATTGCGATCATCAGGAAAATGCGTATATCACGGATTTTTCCGACGCGGAGAAATGCATTGCGCATATGGAAAAAAGCAATACGGAAATACTTTTTATCTGCCTCGGAGAAACAGACGAGATCCCCGTAAGACTCAGGGAATATACAGAAAACAACCCCGTAGTCACCTGCATTGTCGGCAGCAGTGAGGATCAGGCAATTACGGCTTACAGGTGCGGCTGCGATGCTTTTATCCTCAAAGAAGATCTGGAAAAGCAGCTTCCGCGGAAAAGAGAAGATCTCATTCTTCTGTCGCAGCGGATCAGACCGCTCAGGCTGATAACCTTCGGCAGCTTTGAAGTATTATTCAAGGGCAGACGCATGATATTCCGCAGCAGCAAGGCAAAGGAGCTGCTTGCTCTGTGTACCGACCGCCGCGGTCAGCGGATCAGCATTTCCGAGGCGGCGGACAAGCTATGGTCGGACAGACCCTATGACGACAGGGTAAAGGTGCTCTACCGCAAGGCTGTCATGAACCTGCGCAGTCTGTTCCGTGAGATCGGCATGGAAGATTTTTTCATTACCGGAAAGGGCTGGTGCTGTATCAATACGGATATGGCAAGCTGCGACTATTTTGATCTCATTGACGCTCCCGAAGAAAACGCCGGTCTTTTCAAGGGAATATATATGTACGATTATTCATGGGCGGAAACAACTCTCGCCGCTATTGAAAACACCTGCCGCAGTATTTCCCGCAAGGAAAAATAAAAGGAACAAAGGCAATACCGATACAAAAGCTGACCCCCGGACGATGAGATCCGGGGGTTTGTGTATATTTATCTTATTCTGCTTCCGGGCTTTACTCCGTCTGTAAATATAACGCTGACATTTTCGCCGTCGTCTGCTGCAAGTATCATGCCGTTGCTTTCGACTCCGCACAGAACGGCAGGCTTGAGATTCGATACCACTATTACCGTCCGTCCGGTCAGCTCCTCCGGCTTATAGTATTTCGCAATGCCGCTCGCAACGATCCTTTCCTTTCCCGAACCGTCGTCAAGCGTCAGTTTCAGCAGCTTTTTAGCCTTCTTTATCGGCTCGCAGGCTGTTACCTTTGCAGCGGTAAGCTCTACCTTCATGAAATCCTCAATGCCGATCATTGCAAGACCCTCAGGCTTTTTATCCTCTTTCTTTTCTTCGGCAGGCTGAGAGGGCTTTATCAGCGCATTAAGCTCCTCTATCTCCTTGTCAACATCGATTCTCGGGAAAATGATCTCTCCCTTGTGAACCGTGACGTTCTTCGGCAGCACACCGAATGTCGCGCTGTTGTCATAGCTTACATCCTCCTGCGACGCGCCGATCTGCTCCCATACCTTAGGCATGGTCGTCGGCATGAACGCGCTGAGCAGCGTGGAAATTATCCTTATTGTATCAAGAAGATTATACAGCACCGCAGCAAGACGGGGCTTGTTTGCTTCGTCCTTTGCAAGCACCCACGGCGTTGTTTCGTCGATATACTTATTTGCCCTTGACACTACCCTGAATATTTCCGCAAGGGCATTATTAAGCTGAGTCTGCTCAACATATTCGTCCACCTTTGCGGAAAGACCAGACGCAGCCGCGATAAGCTCATCGTCAAATTCTCCCGGAAGCTGCTCCTCCGGGAGCGTTCCGCCGAAATACTTGCCGACCATCGCCACTGTACGCGAAACGAGGTTTCCGAGTCCGTTCGCAAGATCGGAATTGATGCGGTTTATCATTATCTCGTTTGAGAAAGAGCTGTCCGCGCCGAGAGCCATTTCCCTCATGATATGGTATCTGATCGCGTCCTCACCGTAGCGGTCGCTGAGCATGAACGGATCAATAACGTTTCCGAGGGATTTGCTCATCTTCTGACCGTTGAAGTTTATCCAGCCGTGTACAGCAAGATGCCTCGGCAGCGGAAGATCGAGAGCCATCAGCATTGCCGGCCAGATGATCGCATGGAAACGCATGATATCCTTTGCGACCATATGGACGTCCGCAGGCCAGAATTTATCGTAATCATCATATCTTTCGTTTTCATATCCCAAAGCGGTGATATAGTTTGACAGAGCGTCTATCCATACATATACGACGTGCTTTTCGTCAAAGGTAACGGGTATGCCCCATTTGAAGCTCGTTCTCGAAACGCACAGATCCTCAAGACCCGGCTTTATGAAATTGTTCACAAGCTCGACAGCCCTTGTTTTCGGGCGGAGATAATCCGTTTCGGTCAGCAGCTTTTCGATACGGTCCGCAAAGGGCGACATCTTAAAGAAATAAGCCTCCTCCTTTGCCTCGGTAACGGCTCTGCCGCAGTCGGGGCATTTGCCGTCAACGAGCTGGCTCTCCGTCCAGAAGCTTTCGCAGGGCGTACAGTATTTGCCCTTGTACTCGCCCTTATAGATATAGCCCTTGTCATACAATGCCTTGAATATCTTCTGCACGGATTCGATATGGTAATCGTCGGTCGTGCGGATATATCTGTCATAGCTGATGTTCATGCGGCTCCACAGGCGCTTGAATATCTCGACTATCTCATCAACGTATTCCTTCGGCGTAACGCCCTTTTCGGCTGCCTTCTGCTCTATTTTCTGACCATGCTCGTCCGTGCCTGTAAGGAACATGACGTCATAGCCCTGCATTCTTTTGTAGCGCGCGATCGAATCGCAGGCAGTAGTCGTGTAGCAATGTCCGATATGGGGATTGCCCGACGGATAATAGATTGGTGTGGTGATGTAGAACTTTTCACCGTTATGCTTCTGCATATTAAGTCCTCCTGTCATTTCGGTTAATGAATCTATTATATCATTTTTTCAGGATAATTCAATAATCTGCCGCAATTTCATTTATACAGATAGTATATTTTGTTATACATTCAGTAATATCCTCCGGCATCTGACCGTGAGATATGTATGTACAGAATAATAGAAAAAAGAGGTGAATTATCAAAATATCGGTTGACTATATACAAATATAATGCTAAAATATATTTGTAAGAGTATGTCCGGGTAAAACTCTTTTTCCGAAGAGATGACGGATCGATCGAGGGGATAATATCATCACGGGACAATTGTTTTGACGGAAACTCAATTTTACAAAAAAGGAGACTGAAACAACATGGGAAATGTTAAAAAGACTGCCGGAAAAGCATTGTCTGTTTTTACGGCAGCAGCACTTCTTCTTTCCTGCGGCGCGACAGGCTTTGTGACAAGCTTTGTTCCCACAGGGATTGAGGTCAATGCCGCATCATCAAATGCTGCATCTCAGCTCAAGATCCTTGATGAAAAAGGCAGAGATCTCGGCGATAACCCGATACTCTATGTGGATAACTCCCCTGCTTCCGGCGGTATCACCACAAGAAGCTTTCAGGTAATCGCAAGCAATGACAGCGGCGTGGCTGTTGACGATGAGATCCGCTGCTTTGCAGACGGCGATATCGACAAATACGTCAAAGTTACCGCGCCGAGCGTTTCAAAGGAAAAGCTTACGGCAATAATCAGCGGCTGCGAGGAAACGACAGATTCCACGGGCAAGACTACAGTAAAGTCATTCAAGCCCGGTACTACGCATATGTCGTTCACTACCGCAAGCGGTGAGGTTTTCCGTACAGTAACAATCGTTGTATACGAGCCGGCTACCGATATGAAGGTATACAATACCGTAAACGGCAAGAAAACCCAGTTCGAGGTAAACGATGAAAACCTCAGAAACTCCGCCACCTGCATGGTTATCGCAAACCATCAGTATCAGTTCACTGCCGATAAGGTTCCCTCAAGCTCTACCGACGAGGTCGAATGGTATGTATACGAGGGCGGCAAATACGAGGGAAGCGGAACACCCAGCTCAACCAAAAAGGCGGAGATCACTGCCACCGGTCTTTTCACACCTAAGATCAACGGCGAAGTTACAATTATGGCAAAATACAAGCCGACGGAAACTTCTGACCGAAGCTACGCATTGGGCAACAAAAAGATAACCTATTACGATGATGAAGGCAAGAAACAGACAAAAACAGTGACCGTACAGACTGTACCGAAATTCATTCATATCACCATCGTAAAGGAAAACCCGGCAAAGGATCTCACGATCACAAATAACCCCGGTGCTCTCGAGGTAAACGATTCCTTCCAGCTCAAATACAAGGCTACCCCCACCTATACGGGCGCAGGCTATGAATCGGGCGCTACGGATAACTTCCGTTGGGAATCCACTAACCCGAAGGTCGTAACAGTCGATGACAAGGGTCTTGTAAAGGCTGTCGGCAAGGGCGAGGCAAATGTAGTCATCTACGGCGAAAACGAAAATGTACGCGCTGTAGCTACTATCAAGGTACTGACAAAGGCTACATCGATCAGATTCAAATCACAGACTGTTTCAACAAGCGTTGATTCCGAAACTACGCTCACCGCTATAATGAGCCCCGATACAGCAGATGAAGAGATCGTATGGACATCT
Source organism: uncultured Ruminococcus sp. (assembly GCA_902778175.1). Classification (GTDB taxonomy): domain Bacteria; phylum Bacillota; class Clostridia; order Oscillospirales; family Acutalibacteraceae; genus UBA1213. The sequence continues at coordinate 6,417 of CACYWT010000047.1, forward strand.
TCAAATCCTGCTGTTGCAACTGTTGAATCACTTGTAAACGGCGCTTTCACCAACGAGCAGACCGCTGTTATCAAGGGTGTTTCACAGGGTACGGTAACAATTACTGCAAGAGCGCTCAACTCCGGCGTTGAAAAGAATATCACCTGTACCGTAAATCCGAAGGTATCTTCCGCAGACATCAGACTTTCAACAACCGAAGGCACGACGATCACTACTATCTACAATAATACCACTATCTCCGCATTTGACCAGAAAACGATCACAATAAACGGCGTTCTGGTTTCAGCCGACGGATCCACACCCGACGACAGCATCGTCTGGACAGTACTTGACAACGGCGAAAACAACGGCGATTATGTAAGGATCGACGCAACAACAGGAAGCTCCATAAAGCTGACAGGCTTTGCAAGAGGCACAGTCCGCGTAAAGGCTGCCTCCAAGGCTAACCCCTCACTCAGCAAGACCTTCTACCTCAAAATACTCAAGAAGGCTACAAAGGGTACTATCCTCGATGCTCAGACAAATGCAGCACCCAAATACAAATCAATAAATGTCGGCGGAACACTTTCTCTGACCGCTGATATTATGATCGATACAAACCATCCGCATGATCATGACGACTATATTGATCAGTGGGTATCAAGCAACCCCAACGCATTTACCGTTGACAATACAGGCTTTGTAAAGGCTGTAGGCAACGGAACTGCAAATATCAAATTCATCACAAAATCAGGCTATTCCCTCAGCACTTCACTGACAGCCTTCACGACCTCCGCAGTTATTATCAAGGGTGTTACGCCAAGCGAGGACAGCTCACTGCCCACAACCGAGATCATTCTTGACAAGTCTTCAAGCGGCACAAAAACACTTACCGCAACTATCAAGAACGAAAAGGATGGAAATGTAAGCGGCTGCGCTGTCAACTGGAGCTCAGACAACGAGGAAGTTGCATCGATCGACGCAAACGGCAAGATCACTGCGCACAAGATCGGCAAGGCAGTTATCACTGCAAAATCAGGCAACCATTACGACAGCTGTCTTGTAAACGTAAATTACTCACTCGCTAACTGCACAATAGAGATCGAACCCGTACAGTATTCTCCCTATATAACAGAATATACTCCCAAGGTCACTATCAGCTATGTTGCAACCTACACAGATATTCTGGGTCAGACATTCTCCGAAACCGTATATCTTACAGAGGGTAAGGATTATCTGCTTACTTATTCAAACAATACCAAAGTAGGACAGTCCGGCAACATTCTTATCAAGGGTCTCGGCCACTATGCAGGAAAAGACGTTACCAGACAGTTCAGGATCGCTCAGAAGCTCATCAATGACAACGATATCTCAGTTTCACCGATCGAGCCTCAGGAGCTTACCGAGCAGAACAAGTCAACAGGCATCATTCCTGAGCTTTCAATTGATTACAACGGCTGGCCGCTTGTCAAGGATACTGACTACACCGTTACCATTGCAAACAACAAAAAGCCCACTACCGACACAACAAAGGCAACTGTCACTATCACCGGCAAGGGCAATTATACCAATAAGGTCATGACGTCCTTCGAGATCTTCTGCCGCCATAAGGTTACAACAGAAGCAATCACAAAGAAGCCTACCTGTAAGGAAACAGGTATCGCAACGATCACCTGCAGCACCTGCGGATACAAGACAGAAAGAACTCTTCCGCTCGGCGATCATAACTACCAGAAGACAAAGACCGTCGATCCCACATATGACGAGAACGGCTACACACTCTATACCTGCTCCGTATGCAAGCAGACAAAGAAAGCTGATTTCGTTCCCGCACTCAAGAGAGTATCTGTTACAACCTGCACGATCACACTCGACAAGACAAGCTTTACCGATAACGGCAAGGTCCAGACCCCCAAGGTAACAGTCAAGAAGGGTTCGACCACACTCAGAGAAAACACCGATTATACTCTTTCCTATTCCAACAAGAGCAGCTCCAGGCCCGGAAGCTATACCGTAAAGGTAGTAGGTATGGGCGGCTATACAGGAACATCCACAAAGAGCTATAAGATCATCGCAAATGCAAAGAGCGTCAAGCTCGACAAGACATCATGCGCAATCGGCGTAGGAGAATCCATCAGACTTACCGCTGCTACTGATCCGACATCAGCAGTTTCAAGCGCAGTATGGACAAGCTCCAACTCCTCTGTAGCAACCGTTTCCAACGGCACTGTCACAGGCAGAAAGACCGGTACAGCAACAATTACTGTTACTGTAGGAACCGTAAAGGCAAGCTGCTCAGTCACAGTAAGAAATGCTCCGTCAAGCGTAACGCTCACAAAGACAAGCATTACTCTCGGCGTAGGCGAAACCTATTCCCTCGGTTCTTCTATACCTGCAAATACGGCAGCGGCTACAAGGACATATTCTTCAAGCAACTCATCTGTTGTAAAGATGACTAAGACCAACTGGACAGGCGTATTCAAGGCTATGAAGGTCGGTACTGCAAAGGTCACTGTCAAGCTCTATAACGGCAAGACCGCAAGCTGCACAGTCACAGTCAAGAACGCTCCCTCCAAGGTCAATATCACCAAAGGCTCACTCACCCTCGGCGTAGGCGAAAAGTATACTCTCGGCTGCAGCATCCCGTCAGGCTCCGGCGCAGCAAAGAGAACCTTCCGTTCCAGCAATTCATCTGTCGTAAAGATGAACAGGACCGACTGGCAGGGCGATATCCAGGCTATGAAGGTCGGCACCTCTTATGTAACTGTAAGACTTTACAACGGCAAGGAAGCTACCTGTAAGGTCACAGTCAAGGCTGCTCCCACATGGGTCAAGCTCAACAAGGGCAATATGACTCTTCAGGTTGGTCAGACGGCAAGCGTAAGCGCAGTACTCCCGAACAACACGGGCGCTGCCAAGAGAACATACCGCTCCAGCAATTCATCTGTTGTAAAGATGACAAAGACCGACTGGACAGGCAATTTCAAGGCTATGAAGCCCGGCACCGCTTATGTCACAGTAAGACTTTACAACGGCAAGGAAGCAACCATCAAAGTAACGGTTGTTAAAAAAAAATAGTATCAGGTAATGGTAAGAAAATTGTATTGAATAACAACACGATGACTTACCACTGCAATGAAAATTGTCGTGCAGCACAAAAAATAAGTAATGAAAATAAACAAATAACTTATACAACAGAAACCGAACTAAAAAAAGCTGGATATAAACCTTGTGGTATATGTTCCAAATAATGTCAACGGCAAGGAAGCAACCATCAAAGTAACGGTTGTCAAATAATATCCTTTCGCAGGATCGCAGCATACCGCTCCGTACAAAAACGGGGCGGTATCTTTTTTGAATAATTTTTGTTGTAAATTCAGAATAAATATGGTAAGATTTAATTAATGCATAACTTCATTAATGCATAACTTCATTAATGCATAATTCATAATGCATAATGCATAATGAATGGGAGCCGCTGCTGTCTGCTTCGCGCTGAAAGATCTATCGGGATTCAACTGTAAAGCCGCGATTGTCAGTAAGTACAGACCGCGAGTTACGAATGTTCGGTATGAGTTCAGAGTGAGCGGAGGCACTGCGCCGCCGCATTGTGGATCGAGGAGGATAGTATGATCAGATTTGAAAATGTCACTAAAACATATAACAAAACCGTAAGGGCGCTGGACGATGTGAGCTTTAACGTCAAGGGCGGCGAGATCGTCGGCTTTATAGGTCCTAACGGTTCGGGCAAGACTACTACGATGAAACTGCTTACCGGGATAATCCGCCCTGATTCGGGTAAGATAACCGTGAACAAATATAATATCCGTGAGGATCCGATAAAGGTAAAACAGTCTATAGGATATATCGCGGATAACCCTGATATGTTCCTGAGACTAAAGGGTAATGAATTTCTTGAACTGATCGGGGATATCTATAAGGTATCCGACACCGACAGAAAAAAAAGAGTATCGGAGCTTGCGGAAAAATTCGGGCTGACAGAGGCTCTCAGTTCTCCGATGATAAGCTATTCCCACGGTATGCGGCAGAAAATAATGGTCATTGCCGCTCTGATGCACGACCCGCCTGTGTGGATACTCGACGAGCCGATGATCGGTCTTGATCCTAAATCCGCCTATGAGCTGAAACAGCTTATGCGTGAGCATACAAAAAAGGGAAATGCAGTTTTCTTTTCGACCCATGTGCTTGAAGTCGCCGAAAAGCTCTGCGACAGGGTCATTATCATCAAAAAGGGAAGTATTCTCTATAACGGTACTCTTGCCGATCTTGAAAAAGAAAACAAGAATGAATCCCTTGAAAATATATTCCTGGAGCTGACGGAAAAATGAAAATGTATCTCAGACTCGTTTCGGCTCTTATTCAGGGAGTCGAACCAAGCGACAAGGAAAAGAAACGCAACAGATTATTCTATATCGTAATGGCTTTTATCGCAGGCTTCGGCATTATGCTGCCGATGACGTTTTTCGTCGGAGTAATACTCTATACAATGTCCGGCGCTCTTCTCCCTCTCGGTACGGTCGAAAACGGAGCGGAAATATTCCTCCACCTTATCGCGGCTTTCTCCTTTATTTTCGGGCTTAATGTGATCTTCTCCGTATTCTATTTTTCGGGAGATATCGAAAACCTTCTTCCGCTGCCGCTCAGACCCTATCAGATAATATCGGCAAAATTCACCGCCGCCCTTATCAGCGAAAGCGTGATGGAATGTCTTGTCATTTTAGCGGCGCTGATCGGTTACATTCTCGGCGGAAAAATGCCGTTCTATTCATGGGTGATAGCTATAATCGGCACATTGACGATGCCCGTGCTTCCGCTGATATACTGCGGTATCATCTGTATGGCGGTAATGTATTTCACCCGTTTTATCAAAAACAAGGATACCGTGAACAAGATAACAGGAGTATTCACCTTCCTCGTTATCTTCGGGATAGTATATCTGATCTCGCTGAGCGGTTTCAATGCCGATAAGCTCATCGACGCACTGTCAAAGCCAGATAACCCCGTGCTTTCCGTGATGAACTGTATATTCCCGACAGTACCGTTTCTTGTGCGCTCAATGGGTACCGGAAGCCTGCTCGATCTGCTGATATATATTGGTATAAATGCAGTGGCTGTCGCTTTGTTTATGGGTATCGCACAGATACTTTATTTCCCGAGCGTTGTCGGAATCGGACAGGGCGGCAGAGGAAAAGCAAAGTCTGTAGACGCCGTGACTGCAAAAATGAAACAGCACCGCATATCGGCAACTTATTTCAAAAAGGAGCTGCGGCTGCTTTTCCGTACACCTGCATATTTTACAAACTGCGTCATGATAAATCTGATGTGTCCCGTTTTCGTTTATCTTGCGTATGTTATCCAGAATCAGACGCATTTCCTCGATTCTTTCATTTACGGGATAAAAAGCGGCAGCGAGGAAAATATCCTTGAGCTTATGCTCGGCATATCGGCGGTTTCGGTACTTGTTACGGCTGTCAACTGCATAGCCTCCTCCGCGATAACCAGAGAGGGAAAGCATTTCTTCTTTATGAAATATATTCCCGTCCCGTATATTACGCAGATAAACGTCAAAGCCGCTGTAAGCATACTCATAAGCGGTACGGGTATGCTGATATGCGTTATCGCCGCGTGTATATGGCTTAATACAGGTATAATGTTCACCTTGTTCTGCTGTCTGCTCAGCCTGCTTTCGGTGACATTTGCCTCATATTTCGGAGTATATATGGACAGCGTGAATCCCAAGCTTATCTGGGACGACGAACTTAACGCCCTGAGAGGAAATTACAATATCTTCTTCAATATGGCTATGGCGATAGTCACAGAGGGAGCGATCTGCACAGGCGCTTTCCTCCTCCACAGATTTACAGATATCGGGGCTTTGCTTATCATCATCATTGTATTTGTCCTGCTGATGATACTCTGCGCCGTAAGCTATATGCTCTGTCATTACAGGGCAACGAAAAATATCGAAAACATCGCAGGCTGATCTGCGATGCTGCCTGAAAAAATACAGAAAGGTCGTTTATTATGCCGTTTATCAATACAAAAACAAATGTGAGCATATCTCAGGAAAAGGAGCTGAGCATAAAACAGCAGCTCGGTCAGGCTATCAGCCTTATCCGCGGAAAAAGCGAAAGCTGGCTTATGGTCAATTTCGAGGACAACAGCCGTCTTTACTTTGCAGGCGACGGAAAAACTCCCTGCGCCTTTGTCGAAATAAAGCTCTACGGAGCCGCTTCTTCTCAGGAATATGAGAATCTTACTGAAAAAATAACGGAAATAATATCTTCAGAGTTAAATATTCAAAAAACAAAAATATACATAAAATACGAAGAAACTGTATATTGGGGCTTTGCAGGTCACAATTTTTGAACTACCCAAACATTAGTATTCATGCGGATTTCAAAGCTTTTCTTTGGAGCATTGCAGCAATGATCCTTAAAAAATAACGCAATATTTTTTTATAGAATTATTGAATTTATCTTTCTGATTTGCTATTATATTAATAATAAAGAAAAAAGCCAACAGAAAGGCCGTGAGAATATGGGAAGAACATCTAATAAGGATGCAAGGGATACATTTGAAGATTATTTCAAGCGCGCCACAAGTCCTATGATGACATTACTCCTGCTGAAAGAAAAACCCCTTTATGTTTACAAGTTATCGCAAGAGCTTGAAAAGCGAAGTAACAGCACCTATAAGATGAACTTTCTTTATCCGGTTCTTTACCGTCTGCAGCAGCAGGGATATGTCGAGGAATATTCTCAGGAGGTAACGGAAAGTCACCGCACAAGAAATTATTACTGCATTACTGAAAGCGGCAAGGAATATCTTGATTTCATGCTCGTCAAATACCGTGAACTTCTGAAAGCAGTGGATACGATCATCGAAGGTAAGGATCCTGTGACTGATGATGAAATATGACCTGCGCACCCGTACAAATAGATAAGGGACTGTCATGCGGCAGTCCTTTTTTTGTTATATCTTTTTTTTATATAATGTCTACTGAACAAATGCCAATTTTAAACCACGCATAAAGAACAGTAATATCTCTGCCCTTAACTTCTCAATCTTTCTCAGGTTGAGAAGCAGGA
>CACYWT010000048.1 GCA_902778175.1 uncultured Ruminococcus sp.
CTGACGGTTATCAAGCGAGTTTTGTGCAGAATGACGGAAAAAGAGCAAGCAGATGTGGTGCTAAGCTGCAAGGCGGTCTTTGTGCGGTGTTGCCTTAAGTCTCTTTTGATATATGTCATAGTATTTACCGCTTGGATAATACACGATTGAATAGTTATTAGAGCCTAACGGTTTAATTTTCATAAATGTATGTTATTGCATGATATGATAATAGTTTGATTGAAAACTTATTAATAATCTCGCCGAAGTTTTCAATAAAATATTCAGCTTACCTATTGAATATTTACTATCAGATGTGGTATAATAATGAAAACTAATATAAAAACTCGCCGAAGTTTTCAATGAGGTGGTAAAATGGAGGTCCAAAGGGACAGATATTTGCAGCAAATAATTGATTATATGTGGGACGGACAGGTTAAGGTCATCACAGGTATCCGCCGCTGCGGAAAGTCATATCTGCTGAACGTACTGTTCAAAAAATATCTTCTTGAGCTGGGAGTTCAGTCTGAAAATATATTGTCTGTTGAACTTGATCTGACCAAAGACATAAAATATCGTGATCCGCTTGTACTGGCTGATTTTGTACGAAGTAAAATAGAGGGAAAAAGTGAAAAGTATTATCTTTTTATAGATGAAATACAGATGGCTGATAAAGTGAAAAATCCATATAATCCAGAGGGGAAAGAGATCACGTTCTACGATGCACTTAACGACCTGCGTTCACTCCCGAATCTTGATGTTTATGTGACCGGCAGCAACTCGAAAATGCTGTCAAAGGATATCCTGACTGAATTCCGGGGACGAAGTGACGAAATACATATTCACCCGCTCAGTTTTGCTGAGTATCACTCTGCTGTCGGCGGTGACAAAGAAGATACATTCGAGGAGTACGCTTTTTACGGAGGTATGCCTTTGATCCTGTCGCGTCCTGATGATACGGCAAAAGCAAATTACCTGACCTCTCTGTTTTCTGAAGTATATCTCAGGGACATAGTTGAACGGAAAAAGATCGAACGAGAGGACATTTTGGGACAGCTTCTTGATATACTTTGTTCATCCGTCGGTTCGCTTACCAATCCTAAGAAGATAGCCGATACTCTTCGCACAAAAACAGGAGATACCATAGCACAGAATACTATATCATCATATATCGATCATCTGGAGGATGCTTTTCTTTTCAATGAAGCTAAGCGTTATGATGTCAAGGGTCGTAAGTATTTCGAGTATCCCTATAAATATTACTGTGAAGATATAGGTCTGCGAAATGCCCGTATCGGATTTCGCCGGCAGGAAATGACTCATATCATGGAGAATATCATTTATAATGAACTTATTGTACGTGGTTTTTCTGTTGATGTAGGTGTGGTCTTTTCAAATGAGAAAAACTCAGGCGGCAGCTATTCCAGAGTGCCTCGGGAGATCGACTTTATCGCTTCAAAAGGCGGGAAAAAAGTATATATTCAATCAGCCTATGCTCTTCCTGATGAAGAAAAGACTGAACAGGATCTGAAACCGTTCTCGCTTACCGGAGACTCATTTCCCAAGATCATCATACGCAAAGATATCCGTAAGAAATGGTATGATGACAGAGGTGTGCTTAATGTTGGAGTGATTGAATTTTTGCTTGATGATAGTATAATTTGAAGTGGCAATGCGTTGAGAGCGTACTTCCGATCGAGCTCAACGACAAAGAAAAGGCCGCACTCAAGGAATCGACGGATACTTTGAAGGCAGTTATAACCGCAAAGTATGTCCCCCGAGTCTCGCCTGCCGGCTCGGTCGGTGCTTCTGCCTTTCAGAGGTGTCCACTGGACACCCGCACCCTCTAAGGCAGCAAGCCTACGGCTTGCCTTTGCTTGTTGAAAGCAAAGCTTTTAAAAGACGTATCAGAAGAGCGAAAACGTAAGTTTCCTGATGCGACGAGCCATAAAGAAACGAACCGAAAAACACGATGAATAATCAATAAGAGGTAATTATGAAAAGAACAAGAATTATAACGATACTATTAGTGATGATCCTGCTTATCAGTTTATGCTCCGTCAGCATCCACGCTGCGGACGACGCAGAGCTGACATATCCGGGGGCGGAGACGTTATCCGAGGGATATATAGTTTTGTCTGTAGCTCCGGACGATCTGTACGTAGGTCTTTCGCGCGGAAGTATGAAAATCGGCAGTAACACACTGAATGAGGACGGCAGCGTTACCGCAACGCATGACAGCACTTTGCAGATCCGACAAGACGAAAACGAAAACGGATTTCTGATTTTTGCGTATGATTCGCCGGATGAAACGGATGCCGACAGAAGATACCTGAATCTGACATCTGACGGCGGCGCTTTTTCATCGAAAAGTGTCGGTTTATGGAACTGCACCTCGGATAGTACTTTGTATTTTACAGATACTACCGAAGCGATCTATTATATCAAGAGTGTTGACTCATCATCTGTATCCGTTACAGCAGACAAAAGCGAGGCCGCGGATGTATCATTCTTCATCGGAGATACCAAGCCTGCTCCTCCGCCTCCTCCGGGACAAAAGGAAACGGTCGATAAGGATGCTCCCGTTTTTACAGTTCAGCCCGGGACTGTTCACTATGTGCTCGAAGGCAGCGATTATGCGGCTCCGACCTATACCGTAACTGCTACACTTCCCGAGGGTTCGACAGCGGACGGCATGACACTCCGCTGGTATGTAAACGGCAGCGCATACGGAGACGAAAAATCATTTGAAGGCACATCGGCAAGCGACAGTATCACAGTCAATGAATTTGTCGGGATGACAATCGGCGTTTATCCGGTGTATTGTGAGGCAAGTTGTACCGTTGGCGAAATCGAGCATAAGGCAGCATCGTTCACGACAAACTTTATTGTCTGCAAGGGCGTGCTCACGAATTCTGTGCTGACCTTCTCCGACGTTCACGAAAAATGGAACAGCATAGGTCAGGCGGTTGCCGATACGATCAAAACCGAGAACGGGCTGATTCCAGCCCTTGTAATAGCAACGGGCGACTACAACAACGGTTATGTCGCCGGCTATCGTGACGATTACATAAACAAGTGCATTGAAACTATGATTGACCGTATTACAGATCAACTCGGCGGGATCGACACCGTCTGGGTATCGGGAAATCACGATAACGGCTATGCGACAGGCTTTACAAATGCTAATAAGAAAGCTGATCTCGGGCTTGATGAAGCAAATTACTACGACGTTGCAAACGGAATGTCCGGCACCGGTATCATCTTCAACAGCCGAAGCGCCCCGTCGGCAGAATCAAGCTTATTCATCCAAAATCTGATCGTCATCGGTGTCAATTATGAAGATGTCGGTGCGCTGGGTGCATATGCTGATCCCGATACTGACAACGGTCGTCCTTCCGATGCTTCTCTGCTGGATTACGGTACTGCTGACAGCCCAGCGAATACCGTTTATCATTATCTTGATACTGCTCTTAAAAACGCGGCAGTTAATTATAACGGTGAACTGGTCATTATTTCTACTCACGCCGGACTGCATATGCTCGGTGTTGATCCCGATTCCGAGTGCCGTGCAGATAGCAAGGGCGATTACAGCATCCGCAATTCTGCTGCGTTAGTTAAGCTTATCAACAGCTATGCAGATGCTTATAATATGAATATCCTGTTTTTATTCGGGCATGATCATTCAAGAGGTGAGAGGGAGTTCTATAAGCTGCCCGGCGATACGATCTATGCGACTGTTGATCCGACAACATCGGCTTATGAGGAGCTCAGGCTCAGCTTCGGCTACGGTCATGCAGGATATATTACCTCTTCTATCGGCGGCAATCAGGTATATTCGCTTATCACATACGATAACGAAAACGTTACCCGCAGAGCGAGGGTTTCAGACGGAAGTATAACGCCGATAACTGAGCTGACTGACGAAGAAGGGAATCGTCTTTATCCCGAAACCCTTGATTTTACCTATGCGCTGTATCATTCGGACGCAGAGCCGACGCCGCCCGACACAAAGCCCGAAACACAGACTGAAACACAGCCCGATGGAGAACCCGAAGAACAGACAACAATTGTGCCTGATACAGAGCCTGAAGAACAGATCGATAAGCAGCCAGAATCAGAGGCTCAGTCTCTCCCTGATACAGCGGATCCTGTTTCACCTACAGAACAGACAAACGCAAGACCTGAGACAAACGCCCCTACCGACGTTTCATCATACGGTGCGGTAAACACCGGCGACAGCGATAATACCGTACTGTTTCTTGTGGTTCTTATCCTTTCGTTCGGGATAATTGTAATGCTCAGACGTTCATATATCAGATAATTGAGTCCATAAGAATATAACCGCAAAGTATGTCCCCCGAGTCTCGCCTGCCGGCTCGGTCGGTGCTTCTGCTTCGCAGAGGTGTCCACTGGACACCCGCACCCTCTAAGGCACGATAGCAAGCCTACGGCTTGCCTTTGCTTGTTGAAAGCAAAGCTTTTAATGCTTTACCAAGTTTATATGCAAGCTGTGGATACTCCGAGTTTTGTGTCATTCCGACAGAGCCGCAGCCGTAGCCGAGGATACTTCCGCAGTCCCCCAAATGCAGATAGCGTACAAGCGTTTTGTAATGTGTTTCAAGCGCTTCAAATGTCCAGTTATCGTCATTCCATGCGGCAGAAATAAGCACCGATTTCATCCGCTTGCTTGTCAGGCTGGAGTTGAACGCGCAGAAGCGATCAATGACAGTTTTGAGCTGCGCTGAAAAGCCGTAATAATACAGCGGGGTAACAAATACTATCATATCGCTGTCGAGTATCGTCCGACGTATAGAAGTCATATCATCATTCTGAACACAAGTACCTTCATAACCGCAGGCTACACAGCCTGTACAAGGATTCACATTCGCACGGAATACATCAATTTCGGTCACGGTGTGACCGCTTTCCCTTGCGCCCCGTATAAACTCATCTGCAAGCAGATTTGACGAACCGTGAGTATTGCCGCTGCTTTTGAGAACGACTATTTTCATACAGAACGCTCCTTCCTTTATTTCAGCTTATTTAACTCGGAGCAAAGCCCGATGTAAGCTCGCTTAACATCGGCTGCGACGAGGCAACCTCACCGCAGGAGCTTTAGCTCCTCGGGGTTTCAGTGGGTGATTGGTTATAATCATCATCTGAAACAGGCTCACACCACTGTGTACTGCTGTCCTCGCCTTGGATCTCTACTGCAAGATGTGCAAACCAGCTGTCCTTTGCTGCGCCGTGCCAATGCTTGACTTCGGCAGGGATATTGACAATATCGCCCGGATTTAGTTCTCTCGGCTCTTTTCCGGATTCCTGATACCAGCCTCGACCGCCGATACAAATAAGCATCTGACCGCCGCCGCTTTTTGCGTGGTGGATATGCCAGTTATTACGGCAGGCAGGTTCAAAGGTCACATTATATATCGGTATCTGCTTAGTGGAAACAGGTGCAAGATAGCTCTGTCCTACAAAATAGTCACCGTAAGGATTCGGCTCTCCTATAGGGAACATTATCTCGCTCTGGAATCTGTCCTTATCGGAAACGGCAGGAGCGTTTTCCGCATAGACTTCCTTTGCGATGTTGAATACCGCCCAGGCGTGCGGCCAGCCTGCATAAAACGCGACATGAGTGATGACCGCTGCCATTTCTTTTTGCGATATGCCATGATTTTTCGCATTCTGTATATGATAGCGGATAGAATTATCCGTTATGCCCTGAGACATGAGGGCTACTACCGTAATGATACTGCGTGTTTTCAGGTCAATATCGGTGTTGTTCCAGTTCTCACCGAAAAGCACATCATCGTTGAAATGTGCAAAATCGGGAGCAAACTCACCGAGCTGATCTCTTCCTGCTGTTTGTACGATCTTTTCTGCCATTGTGACACCTACTTTCTTATGTACATTTTTTCATCAGTCTATCAGATCATCTCTGATAAAGTTCGTCGGCTGCCACGGTTCGCCCTCCGGCAGACCGTATTTTTCCTTTCCGAGAGCAATAGACTTCATCAGGAAAGTCATATTTCTTGCAAGGATACGCATATTCATAAGTCCCTCAGCATCATAGGCAGCTTCACCTGATTCTCTGCCGTGAACGCTGTTCCAGTAACGACTTGAAGCAATGGGCATTCCGGTTATCGTGAAATACTTGTTCAGTTCATCGAATGTGGAAGAACACCCGCCTCGCCTTGCAACGACAATGCTTGCACCAACCTTCATGGTCTTGTCAAAGTGAGTGCTGAAGAAAAGTCTGTCAAGACAGGCGATAAGTGTAGCATTTGCAGAAGCATAGTAAACAGGAGAAGCAACGATCAGTCCGTCTGCTTCTTCAAACTTCGGTGCAAGCTCATTGACCGCATCATTGAATACACAGTGTCCAAGCTCCGAACACTTCCGGCAGGCAATACAGCCTCTTATATCCTTGTTCCCGATATGACAGACATCGGTTTCAATTTCTTCTGCTGAAAAAGTCTTTACAAGCTCGTTGATTGCAATTGATGTGTTGCCGTTAGCCCTGGGGCTTCCATTTATGATAAGCACTTTCATACTGATTCACTCCTGTTACATGATTATATTTGGTCAATGACAGTTATTCTCTGACAAACTTTTTATCATGATTGGGCAGACCGCCCTTATCGCTGACATATCGCTCCACAGTCATGTGAAGATCATATTTGTCCCGAAGCTCCGCTATCTTCTGCATCATGGGCGATGCATGATGACGGTCAATCGCTGCCTGATCTGTCCATTCGTCTATCAGCAGAACAGTTTCAGGGTTATCAACCGAGATGTAATACTCATATCGCAGATTGCCATCCTCTTTGCGTATTGCTTCAACTGTTCCACTATTTTTCATTTCCTCTGCAAAGGCTCTTGCAAAACCGTTTTTGCCTGTGTATCGGAGATTTACGATTATGCTCATAACGCACCTCGCATTAAAAGCTTTGCTTTCAACAAGCAAAGGCAAGCCGTAGGCTTGCTGTCGTTCAGTGGGAGATTTTTACTCCCACTGAACGGATATATGGCACCCGACCTCTGAAAGGCAGAAGCACCGACCGAGCCGGCAGGCGAGACTCGGGGGACATACTTTGCGGTTATTACAGCCACTTCTCAACAGTTGTCTTCGATGATTTCGCAGAGCTGCCCTTGATCGCAAGCCCTTTGCTGTCAACTTTAGCACCCTTGCATATTTTCCTTACGTCGGAAACCATACCGGCAAGCCCCGAACCCTCGTGTGTGCTGATGACTCTGACAGTCTTTCCGCTGAAATCCAAGCCGGTAAGTGCTGTTTCCATTTCGGGCGCGTAAGTCCCCCAATAGATGGGACTCATAATGAATATCGTATCATAAGCGGAAATATCGCTCAGTTTTTCTTTGATAGGTGCGTTGCCTATGCGCTTCTTTGCTTGTTCGATGCAGGTCCTGTAGTCAGCCGCATAAGGTACGGTGGGCTCGACCTTGAACATATCCGCGCCGGTCAGCTCCTGTACGAACTCTGCTACTATCTCTGTATTGCCCTTGTCGATATATCCGACAGCGTAGTTTTCATCAGCTCTGCTGAAATAGATGATAAGTGCTTTCATTGTATTACCTCCGTAGTTTTATGGTTGTCAGTCAAATATACTTCGTATTACCTTAGCCGGAGTGCCTACAGCTATCATATTTTCAGGAATGTCCTTTGTCACTACCGAGCCTGCGCCGATCACGGCATTGTCCCCGATAGTAACTCCCGGAAGAATGGTAGAGTCAGAACCGATCCATACATTTTTGCCTATGTGTATCGGCTTTGGTATCAGGTCGTGCCGTTCTTCGGGAAGCAGACCGTGATTCAGTGTAGCGAGCACTGTGTTATGACCGATCAGCGCACCGTCACCGATGTAAATGCCGCCCTGATCCTGAAACTTACAGCCCGAATTGATAAACACGCCCTTACCGAGATGAATGTTCTTTCCGCAGTCTGTGAAGAACGGCGGGAACAGCCCGACCTCAACAGGTTCACCGATAAGCTCAGACATAAGAGCGTTTATCTCATCGGGAGTATGATAACGGCTGTTGATCTCCATTGTGATACAGATAGCCTCTTGACTGAGACGGTGCATAGTCTGATGAACACCGCTCTCTGCTGTGACCTGTCTGCCGCTGTTCATATATTCAAGGAATTCCGCTGTTGTCATAGTTGTCACACTCCTCAGACGTTCTTTCCGAGTTCATAGGCTGCTTTCAGATAAGCTTCACTATTTTCGGCATCGGCAGGATCAGAAAGCCCACCTCCGGACAGAACCTCAACGAGTCTTGCTTTCTCAAAGCAGTCGACCCAGCCCTGAATTCCACATTTGGCGGTTTGATAAACTTCATCGCCGTCCTCGGCAGAAGCGGTTATCAGATACACCTCTCTGAACTTGTAGTCCGACGGATAAAGCGGATTGCAGCGGTCAAGCAATGTCTTGAGCTGACCGCAAAGCTCGTAGTAGTATATCGGATTTGCGAAGATCAGCACATCGGCGTTGCCGACTTTCCCGCATATTTCAGAAGCATCGTCCCTGATAACACACTTCATGGTTTTCTGACACGCAAGACAGCCTTTGCAGAAATTCAGCGTTTTACCTTTAAGCGTTATAAACTCAACATCATGTCCTGCGTCCTGCGCACCCTTTGCCGCCTGCTTTGCAAGTATTTCGGAATTGCTGTTATTACGCAGACTTGATGATATTACAAGTACCTTTTTAGCCATAGTTCTGCTCCTTATTTCAGATATTCACGGTAAAATGCTTCTATCTTATCAAACGGGATAGCGTCCTTTCCGCCGCCGTCATACAGGTCGGTATGGACCAGATCGGGAATTATCATTAGCTCCTTGTTATCGGCATATTTGCTGTCCTTTGTCATAGCGGCGTAAGCGTCCTTTGAGAAATAACAGGAATGAGCCTTTTCACCGTGGATAATAAGAACCGCGCTTCTTATCTCGTTTGAATATGTATTGATAGGCTGATTCATAAATGACATACAGCCGATGATATTCCAACCGCCGTTGGAATTGAGGGAACGGGGATGATAACCGCGCTCGGTTTTGTAGTAGTTGTGATAGTCCTTTACAAAGAATGGCGCATTATCCGGCAGAGGATCAACAACACCGCCGCCGAGAGCGTACTCGCCGTTCTGATAGTCCTTGATACGCTGAGCGTTAAGAGCGACCTTTTTCTCATAACGCTTTTCCTCACTATCCTCGCTGTCAAAATAACCGTTTGCGTTTACACGAGCCATATCGTACATGGTGACAGCAACAGTTGCCTTGATACGGGTATCGAGAGCCGCCGCATTGAGTGACAGACCTCCCCAACCGCAGATACCGCATATTCCGATACGGTCTGCATCGATATTTTCCTGAACAGACAGGAAATCGACTGCCGCTTGAAAGTCCTCGGTGTTTATATCGGGAGAAGCCATATAGCGAGGCTGACCTCCGCTTTCTCCTGTAAAGGAAGGATCGAATGCGATCGTCAGGAAACCACGCTCTGCAAGCGTCTGAGCATAAAGACCGCTGCATTGTTCTTTGACTGCGCCGAACGGTCCGCTTACAGCGATCGCAGGGAGTTTGCCCTTTGCATTTTTCGGGATATACATATCTGCCGCAAGCGTGATACCATAGCGGTTGTGGAATGTCACTTTCTTGTGCTCGACCTTGTCGGACTGCGGGAAGGTCTTGTCCCATTCCTGTGTTAAAGTAAGCATCTCGTTTTTCATATTGATTACCTCCGTTTTTTTAGGCAATACCGAACAAAGATAGTGCCGCAGATGCGCCGTCTATTTTTTCGTCAGATTGTGCAAAACGAGCCAATGACCTGACGGTTATCAAGCGAGTTTTGTGCAGAATGACGGAAAAAGAGCAAGCAGATGTGGTACTAAGCTGCAAGGCGGTTTTTGTGCGGTGTTGCCTTAATTTGAGAGTGTGACGGTCACATCGCCGTCGCTCAGTATTGCCTTTAATTCTTCCTGCTGTATATTGTCAATATGTCCGAGCTTTGTAAAGTTCCATGTATTCTCGGCATAGTATATTGTTATCTTGCTGCCCTCATAGAGAATAATATCTCCCGGTACTGTCGTTATTCTTTCATCATTTCTCGGCAAACTTTGCGGCAGATCACCGACCTTTTCAAAACCTCCGTAATCGCTCATATCAACGGTAATATCGCCCTGCTTCAAAAGCTCTGTCAATGCCTGAGCCGAGCTGTTATCTTCAAGAGTTGCTGTAAGCTCTGTTCCATTCACAGATAATTTCAGCTTCATATCTTTATTTTCTTCGTTAAGCGGAAGTGTATCATACCACTCTTTTACATCATCCTTTGACGCTCCCGCAGGAAAACGTCTGCCTTCAAGCTGGTTGCCGATAGTCACAAGTTCTTTGATGTTCCTTTCGCTTGTTTCGATACTGCTGCTGCCCGATGTACAGAACGGTATGACAGTCTTATCCGAGAAGTCATAGCTTTCAAGGAAGGTGTCGATTATGCGAGGCTCCTGCCCCCACCATATCGGATAACCGAGGAATACCGTGTCATAGCCGTCAATAGAGGCTATAGGATTTGCAATCGCCGGACGGACTGTCTTGTCATTCTGCTCCTGATTTGCACGGCAGTTATCGTCCTGATACTTTATGTCATCATCCGTATATGGCACAGCGGCTTCGATCACATATTCATCGGCGCCGGTCAACTCTGTCAAGTGCTTTGCTATCTTCTCGGTGTTGCCGGTTCGGGAGAAACAGACGACAAGCGTATTATTTTTTGTGCCTTCGGTAATGTCTTCTGCTTTTGAGTTAGTATCAGAAGTTTCGGGAGCAGATATGTCTTCTTTTGTTTCGTCCTTTTTATCCGATTCCGATTTCTGCTCCTGCTGTGTTGATGATCGTGTTGTTTCAGTCTGACCCGATGAAGTATTGCCGTCTTTATTTCCGCAGGATGTAAGCAGTACCGCACATACGCATACCATAAGTAAAAACATAGCTTTATTAAAAAATTTCGTTTTCATACGCTGCTCCTTTCGTGTTCCATACACCATATCAGATTATCAAGCTTGTCAAGTACAGCCTGCTTTTTATGTATCGAATCAAGCAGGGCTTTTCGTGTTTTCCGCAGGATACGCACCTTTTCAGCGCAGCAATTGCTGTTCTCACAGCGTATGATGAATGACTTTATTTCATCATCGGTCATTCCCGAGCTTTTCAGAAGCTCAGCAAGCTCCCTGTCGGTTATTCCGGGTATCGTCACTTTCATAGGGTCACCTCCGTAAAAAGAAAATGAGTACAGTTTTTTTGTTCTGTACTCATTATAGCATCGTTTTTTCAATATGTAAAATGCTTATATCTTATACTTTGGTATGCTCAGAATGTATACTTTTGACATTACTTTGCTTTGCACGACATTTTATCAACGTCAAGCCTGAATACCGCAACGCCATTAAGCATTGCATCGTCATAACTCCACTCGGGTCTTGCAGTTGTCTGTTTCATAAGTGTATTCAGACCTTTGATCTTTTCATTCTTATTCTCTATCAAGCTGAGAGTGCCTGTTCCGATGACACTTTGGAACCTGGCCGAGAAGCCGCAGGCTGTATCTGCTTCGAGCAATTCATAGCCGCCGTCTATTTCAAATCCTATCTTCGGAGAATTTTTTGAAAGTTCATATTTTCTGCCTGCTCCGGCTCCGTGAAAATAGAAACAGTATTTCCCGTTATCATTTATATATCCATAGTTTACAGGCACTATATAAATATCTCCGTCATCGTAAAAAGCAATCCTGAGTATCTGCTCTTTTGCGATAAATGCTTCGATAGCACTGCTGTCAGTGATTTCTCTGTCTTTACGTTTCATTCAAACTCCTCCTTGTAATCAGAATGTATAGTTTTGATATATTCCAAAAATTTTCCTGCCGCCCCTGCATACGGACTCAGCTTTTTCCACGCAAGCACCGAGGTCATTGAAAGCTCCGGTTTCAGCGGACGGAACGCAAATCTCGCCGGATCAAACATATCCACAGCGCCCTCAACTGTTAAAACACAGGCTATGCCATGTTCTGCAAGCGGTGCGGCATTATCGATCAGATTCATTGTGGCGACTACATCAAGCTCTGAAACAGGATATTTCAGCCATTCCTCAATCTCGCCGCGAATGGCTGTCCGGCTCGTTACGACAAGCGGAAGTTCTCTTAACTGCTGCCTTGTGATGGCTTTTTCAGATACAAGCGGATGTCCTGCAGGAAAAAGAACGCCCCATATTTCCTTTGTAGGAAGGCGAAAATAGTCAAACTTTTCTATATCTATCGGTTTCAACAGAAAACCGAAATCAAGCAGACCATGTTCCAACATTTCCTTGATACGGTCGGCAGTACCCGTGATGATCTCAAAGCTCACAAGCGGATAGCGCTCACGGAAATGCTCTATCAATTCAGGCAGTATTTCCGACGCTTTCAGACCGCCGCTGCCGACAGAGATCACTCCGCTGACATCCTCCTGCTCACGAAACTCACTGTCTATCTTATTCATAAGAGAAACCACTTCCTCGGCACGTCTGCGCAGCATCACGCCCGTATCGGTCAGCGTGAGCCGCTTGCCTCTGATAAACAGAGTAGTGTGCAATTCGTCTTCAAGCTCCTTCATCTGACGGCTGAGTGTCGGTTGTGTCACATGAAGCACCTCGGCAGCTCTTGATATATTTTCCTCACGAACGACTGTAAGGAAGTATTCCAGTAATCGCAGTTCCACTTGTTCGCCCCCTTTTAAGCGGTATATATTTATTGTACCATATATCTGAAACTATAACAATCGCCGCAGGAGTTAAAATTTAAGGCAACACCGCACAAAGACCGCCAAGCTCTTCCCCCTGAAATCTAATCTTTTATTATTCGGAAATCAACAAAGAGTTTCATAGGAAAAGTAACATACCTGTTCATCAGTGCTTTATATTCTTCCGGCTCTACTGCACTTCCGGTCCCCATGATGGAAAAGACTACGGTAACCTCTTTCAGCTTGTACGGGAGGTCATGAAGTCCGCAATTAAGATAAAAATTGTGTCTTTTTATACGCTGTTCCTTGTTTTCAGATTCTTCTTTCCAATTCTCTAAAGCAAGAAACAGACGGTAATCCTTGTACATTTCTATTATTGTTTTTAATGCCTTCGTTCCGTACCCTTTTCCTCTGTATGAAGAATCTATCGCATAATAGAACAAATATGCAAGATCTTTATAGGTCACCAGATAAGCCATACCTATGTTCTTTCCTTTATCACAAATAACTAAAAAATCAGCTTTTCCTTTTTCTGCTCTTTTTCTGAGCAGACGAAACGGAGCCCTTTCATCATCAGGAAAGGACTGTGTATATAAAGATTTTATATATAAATAATCTGATTTTTGAATTTTGCGAAGCTCCATATCATAACCCTCTTTCAGATGTTCTGAAGAGTATTATATCATTTATAAACGAATTATGCTACAGTAATTCAAAACTCTTTCAACAGGAGTAAGTATTCCTTTTTCAAAGCACTCCTCACAGAACGGGTGCAGCTTTACATAACGGGCACGAACCTTCTGCCAAGCAGAGCCGTAGCGGTCGTTTTTCTTATACTTCCTTCTATACTTTTCGTATTGCCGATTGAACAAATCATCTCAGGATTCAGACAATATTTTATATTTGTATTGCAATCCGCAAAACAAAGTAGTACAATAATAATGAAAGGTGGGAGCATTATGAAAGACGCAACCGTAAGTGCCCGTGTTGAATACGATATAAAAACAGAAGCTGAAAGCATACTTGAAAAGCTCGGTATTCCTGTTTCTGTCGTTATCAACTCTTTGTACCGTCAGATCATATATAAGCATGGCATACCGTTTTCGCTTACTATTCCTGCGGATCCGAAAACACTTGATATGATGACAAGTGAAGAACTGAACAGGAAACTGCAGCACAGCTATGAACAGTCGCTTGCAGGAGAAGGCAGAGATTATAACAGCGTTTTTGATGAACTTGAAAGGAGCCTGAAATAATGCAGACCTACAAGATCATCATGACACCGGATGCAACAGATGACATAACCGAACTGAGCAGATATATTGCTAAAAACCTTCTCGCTCCCGAAACTGCTTTGTCTTATGTCCGGGCTATCAGACAGGAAATAGCAAAGTTGTCTGAAATGCCCGGAATATATAACCGCAAAGTATGTCCCCCGCCTCTAAGGCGGCGGGTGCCATATATCCGTTCAGTGGGAGTAAAAATCTCCCACTGAACGACAGCAAGCCAGCTTTTAGATGATGAACCATGGCACTCTCGCGGGATAAGAAAAATACCGGTCAAAAACTTCTTTGTTTATTACAGAATTGACGAAGAAAGTCTGAAAGTCTTTATTCTTAATATCATCTATGCGAGAAGTGATCAGCTTGCTGCTCTCCAAAACATGAATATTCATTGACATAAACAACGCTCCCTGCCACCAAAAAATGACAGGGAGCTTTTTTTATTATTTTCCAAACAAAAGAACCGTCAGCTTATCAACAGCTCGACATTTTCTTCTATATGCTGAAGCTCTTTCTATCAGGCTCTTTTTGAACCGGAAAGGATAAGCTATGACTTCTTTAGATATGAGAGAAAGCCGCCTCTTTATGAGAAACGGCTTTTGGGCTTTGCCTTAAATGATTCGGCAAAATTCCATATTACCGATCCGGTTCAGGAATCGTCACCTTCACCGAAGTTCCTCCGCCCTCACGCGGTGAAATTTCCAATGTCCCCTTGCACATCAGTTTAAGCCTTTCCCGGATATTTTTCAGTGCAATATGCGGCTCATTGTTATCGACAGAACCAAAGCCGGGTCCATCGTCCTCTACAATGATCTCGCTTGTCGTATCTGTCTGCCGGGTCACGATGGTTATGTGTATAGGATCGTCGCTTGCTGCCATACCGTGCTTGACGGAGTTCTCCACGATAGGCTGCAGCGTCAGCGGCGGCAGACGGAACAGGGTGTGCGGCGTATCAAAGCTGACAAAGAGGCTGTCCTCAAACTGTGCCTTTTCAACGGCAAGATAGGCACGGGTATGTTCCAGTTCATCCTTGAACGGCACGGTGTCCTCGCTTGCGAGAGCATCAAAGTTCTTGCGAAGGTAGGTGGTGAAATCCAGCGTGACCTGTTTTGCTTTTTGGGAATCCTGGCCGCATAGGTAGTAAATTCCCATCATGGTGTTATAGATAAAGTGAGGTCTCATCTGAAGGATCATAACGTTGGCACGCTGATTGGCAATTTCACGCTGCTGGTGCATATATTTTTTCATATTATCCGTAAGGATAAGTGCGAACATTGTCAATGCACAGAGAAACACCCAGAATGAAACTACGAGATCGACAGAAGCAAACATATACAGGATAACGAGGATCGTCGTGGGCAGTATATAGATAAGAAGAGCTAAGAAAAATCTTTTTGAGATTTTTTTTCGTTTTATGATCAGTGCTGCTGTGTTTATGATCATTATCACTGCCAGCGGAGATATCATAAGCGGGAACAACGGACCGCGATAGTACTGATTATCTGATGAAACATAGTAGAACATATCACAAAGCTGAGTAGCAAGCAGCATTATGCAGAATACGCACCACGTCATTATCTCGGCACGCAGCAGCACGCTGTTTATCTGTTCTTCTCCGCAGCAATGCAGCAATAAGGGCATAGGCATAACTGTCAGCACGGAAAAACACAGATATTCAAGAATCATAATTATTTTTAGTAATGATGCCATTTCGGGATTAGCATAGATCATCACATCAATAGAGATTATCCCGGCATATATAAGAAGAACAGAAAAGAACGTGATGAAATATCTCCTGCTCCAACGGTCAAGCGCAGGCATAAAGGCGGAAAAGGCAATACCAATCGACATCATTACCAGCATTGCGCCGCTTATTGCATAAGCGGCATTAACGATCCAGCCGGTCATATGCCTTCGCCTCCTATCCGGAACGGGTATCTCAGGTTTCTGAGCTGCTCCCTGACGCCTTCGGGTGTGATAGGCTTGAGCATAAAGCCGCTTGCCCCCGTACTCCATGCATCAAGAGCATAATTGCTGTATGCCGTAAGATATACAACGTTGGTATGAGGATTAATCTGAAGCAATTCCCGGCACAACTCCAGACCTGTTGCGTTTCTCAGCTCGATATCCAAAAATGCAAGTGCAACACGGTTTCCTCTTGCAAATTCTATCGCTTCGGAGGCTTTGGTAAAGCCTGTAACGGTTGCATCAGGCATGACCTCCTCCAGTATAGGTAAACCGCCGGTGAGTATAAGCTTTCTGTCGTCTACCATAATGACATTAGGGCATTCGTCGCTCTGTGCTGCTCTGGATAGCAGCATATTCACATCCACATTCAGGACGCCGGAGAGTCGGGTTATCATTGTAACATCCGGCAGACGGTTGCCGTTTTCCCATTTTGCTATCGCAGAACGTGTGACATACATCTGCTCAGCCAACTCCCGCTGTGAAAGTCCCTTTTCCGTTCGCAGCTTTTTCAGTGTTTCCGCAAAGAGCGAATTCATAACATATCACTCCTCATTGTTTTTCTGAATAATAGTTTAACTGATGTAACAAATAAAAACAAGAAGATTGTGAAAACAGGGGGGTGGCAATCCGGAACACCCTATGGAAAAATGCTGCTTGTAATTGTAAAATGATAATAGGTCAATGTATATATATCAATTTGATATAGAAGCGTGACAAAACACTCCATCCGTCAGGAGGTCTCAGATATGGCAAAAAAAGAAACAACGAAAAGAGAGATAATCGGACGCAGCGGCGCGCCTCCCGACAATGAGCTCAGAGGCAGAAAAGAACTTTTGACCGCAAAAAGGCTTGAAACTGTCATTGCGATCCTTCTCGGCATCACTACCTTGTTCTCGGCATGGGCTTCATGGATCGGGCATCTGCACGGAGGAATACAGTCCATCAATTTTACAGAAAGCAATAACATGGCTTCCCGGGGAACAGCGGAATATAACCTTGGTATGCAGGCATACCTTGCCGATTATATGACATGGAACACTTTAATGGATTATTATGATGATCTGGAAGAGGCGAAGGCCGGCGGCGATCAGACAAAGATAAACAAACTCAGCGATAAGATTGAGAGATTTAAAAAACAAAATATAAGCGATATCCTTGCCGAAGGCTTGAGATGGATGGATGAAAATAACGAAGACAATCCCTTTGAAATGCCCGGTATGGCGGAAAAATACTTTGAATCGGCACAGGAAAACCTCGATCAGTCACATGAACTTCTTGAAGAAGGAAAGCAGGATAACAAAAAAGGTGACTCATATCTGCTCGTGACTGTCATTTACTCGCTGACTCTTTTCCTGCTTGGTATTGTCGGTACATTAAAAGATATGCCGAACCGAATAATGCTCTTGTCTATTGCAGCCGCTTGTCTTGTATTTGCTTTCATTTATATGTGTATTATACCGTTGCCAACGGACTTTGGTAATATGAATTTCTTTGAATTCAACAAATAACAGCATCCCTACAAACAATAAAAATACATAAAACAATGTTACAAACAGCCGATTGTAAAACGGCGAAAGGTCGTCAGCACGCCGCAGGCGGGCTGACACCTCGCCAAATCCCGAAAAGCTTTGAAAAGCGGAGAAAATTGTAAAATGTAAATACCAAAATCCGCATAAACAGATGATTTTTGACTTTTACAATCAGCTAAAAACAATGTTACAAATTAAAGGAGGTTTATTATTAATGTATATGTACTTATCACTTGCATTGACGCTTGCGGCAGGTATCGGATTTGTCTACGGACTGGTCCGGTTCTTCCGTGATGAATCGGCACTCTATGTCCGTATGATCGTTTTCGGTGTCGGATGTGCCATGTTCGGACGACTTTTCGCAACTTTGCTCTATCTGGTAAACGGGGATCTCTTTCCCGGCTTCAATGTCGGAATGCTGGGCATTATCGGAAGCTTTCTCTTTTTCTTCAGTGCAAACTACGGGCAGATGGATTCCATCGTGGACGATGGTTCCCCGAGGTTCCGCAAAACAAGGCTTATCGCTCTTATAGCACCGCTTATAGTTGCAGCACTCTGCGCTGTGATCTTCGTGTTGTACGGTTTCAACGAAGCAACGATCCCGTTCGGAATAGAAGCGCTGTTCCTGGCTCTGGCATCGTATTTCCACCTCAAGCATCTTATCATTGAGGATGTCAGCTTCGGTCTTATCAAGTCGATACGCAGCTATAACCTGCTTGCGCTTGTTTATGCAGCTCTGTGTCTGTCTGAGGTGCTGGTCAATGGCTTCGTGCCTGCGTTGATCGTAACTGTTCTTGAGTGCGCTGTACTGATAGCGTTCATTCCTGTTCTTGAAAGGGGTATGAAAAAATGGACAACCTGACTTATATCGACTTTATCTGTGTGGCAGTATCCCTCGCTCTTATGCTACCCCTTATGGAAAAAAAGCTGCGCCATCTTGTGGTCTTTATGATCGTGGGCATATCCTCATGCCTGTTTGTTTCGGAGCTTAACAACATCTTCCTGGAGATGTTCCATAACGAAATGTTTTATGTTACAACGACGATCACTCCCGTTACGGAAGAGATAATAAAGATGATACCTATCCTGTATTATGCTATCGTTATCTCTGACGACCGACGTGCTCTTATTCCTAATGCTTTTGCTGTCGGCGTAGGCTTTGCCTTGCTTGAAAATGTTGTTATACTGACACAGAATGTTGAAAATGTAACAATCTTCTGGGCATTAGTCAGAGTATTCGGATCCGGTCTGGTTCACGGTATCTGCACCGTTATGGTCGGATGGGGCATTTCATACATCAAAAAACGCCGTAAGTTCTTTTACTGCGGTACTTTTGCTTTGCTGAGTGCTGCGATCATTTACCACGCGACCTATAATCTGCTTGTTCAGTCGGATTATCAGTATATAGGTGTTTTACTTCCGATCGTAACATACATACCCATTATCCTTCTGCTCAGAAAAAAAGGTATCAAAGCCAACTGAGACTTCGGGATATAGTGAAAAAATACTATAGAAAGGATCGATACAGGCATAAACGGTCCGGTAAACCGGCCTTTTTGTGCAATCAGCTGTATCACATGGTGATTTGTATGAATAAACAACTGAAATATCGACGTTTTTTCTCTGTACTCTCGGCGGCTCTCATGGTCATAACGCCAATCGTTTCGACTGCTCCGACGGTAAGCGCTGCCAATCGCCGTTTTATCTCGGAACTCAGAGTGGAAACCGGAGAGGAAGCGGTGGCAAAGCTTGAGGCGGATGGTTGGTCGGTCACAATGGTTGGTCTGAATGTGACTGCCGACCCGGCTTCGCAGGTGTATCTTGCGTACAAAGTCAATACCGGCGCTGCTTTGACAAATGTTATAGTTTCACCTGATGTGGGTGATTCTTTTAAGGACAAAAACGGAATTGTCTATAATTGCGTAAGTCATGTTGACGTTGACGAGGGTATCGGCGGCGGTGCAGGCTGCCTGTATGCAACCACTGATGAACGCATCGGTTCCCCGCTTGTAGGAATAGATGTACTGCGCGGCAACAGTGAGTCCGACGATGTTCTGTATCCCATCACAAATGACGGAGCGGAGATCGTGCGCACACCAAGCGGCACACCTGCCGATATTGAAAAAGGGAGCGAAACGGATGTCGTTTACCTCGCTCAGATCCGCGACGGTATCATTCGCCCGTACATAAGCGAAATAGGTATCGTAACAGATACGGACAAATGGAACGCTGTTTATACCGCCTGTGAGCGCGGATTCAATTATTATATCGAAGGCGATATCGACAGCTCGTCAGGTACATATACTATAATAGGTTATGACCGTACTGCCAATGCTTCTGAGGCTATAACAAACATAACCGCCGTTTCTGCAAATGCGGTGAAGGCTCTTGAGGATGCACAGATCGTTGACGGTTCGGCAGAAAAGACAAAGAATGTTACGGCTGCGGCTATCAGTATTTCCGGGATCGAATATGCCCGTGTCTCAAGCAAGCCTGTTGAAGCCAAAGAACCCTACTATATATATATGACGAAGGATAAGAAAGCCGGAAATCCTATCTCCATGCTTTATGCTGAGACACCGAATCAGGCGCAGAACTTTTTGTTCGGTACATGGGCAAATGCCTATTTCTTCTCTCCGGGCAAAACTACCGCCTACACATATAGTATGAATGAGGATCTGTATGAGACACTGTGGGAGGATCAGACCGTCTGCTCCCAGCTGCCTGTACGGCTGATCGACAGCTTCACGGCGACAGCTACGACCGCTACCGGACCGAATTATTCAGAAGAGTCTGCTGAAGAGCCTACAACGGAAGAACCGTCAGTAGAAGAACCGTCAGTAGAAGAACCGTCAGTAGAAGAACCGTCAACGGCAGAACCGTCAGCGGAAGAACCGTCAGCGGAAGAGCCGTCAACGGAAGAACCGTCCAAGGAGGAACCGTCCAAGGAGGAACCGTCCAAGGAGGAACCGTCAGCGGCAGAATCGTCAGCGGCAGAACCGTCAGCGGCAGAACCGTCAGCGGCAGAATCGTCAGCGGCAGAATCGTCAGCGGCAGAATCGTCAGCGAAAGAATCGTCAAAGCCTGCTGCCGCAGCGGAGACCGCCGGATCGGACAAATATATTGATCTCACGATGCTGACACCCCGTGACGGTCTGCCCGATACTGCACCGAGCATCACAGGTATGCGCAGTGATCCTTCTCTCCCGTTTGTCGAGCGTACACAGCGCAGCGAAAGAACAAACAAATTTCAGGCATCCGTATTCGGAAACAGTGGTCTTTGGGTGCTGATACCTGTCGGTGTATTAGTCATTGCAGGAATGGCGTACATTTTCTACAAAAAGCGATCCGAAAGTAAAGCGGCCGAGACACCGAATAAAACGGTCAAGTCGGCTAAAACGGGTAAATCAGATAAACCGAATAGCACGAACAAATCGAAGAAAACCAATAAATCGAACAGATCAAAGAAAAAGAGGTGACAGACATGAAAAAACGAATTACCGCATTGTTTACTTCTTTATTAATGGTAATGTTCTGTCTGCCGCTCTCCGTATTTACTCCGGGGACTGTCGCTCAGGCGGCACAGTCTTCCGATTTGTCTGAGGCAGACGATTTTGCGCACTACGGCGTTGATGAGGAATACGCCATCGTCCCCTGCAACGCGGGAAACTCCTCGATTGATTCCGGCGACGGCACGACCATGCATCTTTGGAAGACACACCGCAAGACCAATCAGATCTGGACGCTCGTCAAGGTCGGAGATTACTACTATTTTAAAACCAAAGCGAACGGCAAGGTAGTTGACGTCCAGTACGCGAAAGCCGAAAACGGTCAGAGACTCCAATGCGTTGACTATAACGGCGACGACAACCAACTCTGGAGACTCGAGAGCATGGGCGACGGCACTTATTGCATCCACAGCAAGCTCAACGATTCTTTTGTCTGGGACGTGTGGGGCGCCTCAAGGGATAACGGTTCGGCTATTGCGCTGGGCTATCAGCATGGCGCACCAAATCAGCGCTTCCGTCTCGTCCATACCTCCACCATCGAGCCGATGTCCGAATGGGGCTCCTCCCGTCAGGACTGCAACGGCACGGACTGGAGCGTTTGGGACGGATCGTGTGACTACAGCTGGTATTATAATCACAGAAACGAAAGAGACCTGTATATAAGCACAGCGGCGCAGCTTTTCGGACTTACTTCGTTTGTTGCAAACGGATACGAAATGGAAGGAAAAACGATTCACCTGACGCGTGACATCAACCTCGCGGGGATCACATGGACGCCTATCGGCTATTACGGTCATTGGTTCCGCGGCAGTTTCAACGGGCACAATCACGCGATCGTCGGTCTCAACCGCGTAGACACTTCGGGGGATTCAGACTATGTCGGTCTGTTCGGCAGGGTTGCCGCAGGAACCATCTGCAATCTCGCAGTCAAAGGTACGATCGCGGGCGACGCAATTACCGGAGGCGTCGTCGGTACCCTTCAATGGGGACACCTCTGCAATATCTACAGCGAGGTCACCCTCAATAACTGTACAGACGTCAGAGAGGGCGGTATCTGCGGCGAGATCGGATACGGCGGTCTTGTTGACCACTGCACGCAGAACGCCTCTATTAACTCGACTGACTGGGACGATAACAGGGGCGGTATTGCCGGCTACAGCGACGGCACGATCCGCTACTGCGTCAATAACGCCACTGTAAAGCATGCCTGGGACTACGCCGGCGGAATCGCCGGAACGTCGAGCGGCGTTGTTGAATTCTGCGCCAACCACGGCACTATCGCCGGCGGCGAATATTCAAAATATGTCGGCGGTATCACAGGATGTACGACCAACGGCAGCGTCATTATCGGCTGTTATAACGACGGCGAGGTCAACACCAAAGACAACGATTATGTCGGCGGCATATGCGGCTATGAGTCTCCGGACTGGTGCGTGATCTGCTGTATCAACGCCGGCAGAGTTTACGGCCGCGACCGGATCGGCGGTATCAGCGGCGAAGGCAGACCGATCAAATGTCTGAACACGGGTGTTGTGACCGGCCGCAATGAGGTTGGAGCCATCGGCGGAAACGCGAGATCAGACACTCCTTGGTGTTATGCGCTGGCATACTCCTCCGCATATCTCAGCGGTAAAGCCGGCAGCCGCGCGGAATGGGTCTCAGCGAATGAGATCATCTCAGGAAGGATCTGTTATGATTTGGATTATGATCCCGTGACTTACGATACCTACGGTATCACGGCTCCTTTGTCGCAGAATATCGGATCCGATCCGATGCCTACGTTCGGTTCTTCAAAGGTAACTAAAAGCGGAGGCACTTATAAGAACGACGAATACCGCGTTACGGCGGAATGTGATCGCGGCTATGGCAGCGTTGAGGGCGTGGGGGCCTACCGCAAGGGCGACGCCGTTACGCTTACGGCAAAGCCCGCCGCGGGCTGCGTCTTCGACCATTTCGAGGTCAAGACCGCCGATGGCACCCACGATTGGACCGGCTGGAATGGGTCAAAATACGATTATCCTATCGTTATAGTCAAAACATATAAAGAAGAAACGATAAAGCTTACAAACAGTATAGATAAGAGTTATACCGTCCGTGCGGTTTTCAAGATCTTTGACGATACCCCGGACGATATGAAGGTCAACGTAAAGGTTGAGCTGGAATGTACGGATGATGCAGGCGGCTGGAACAGCAACATCATCCCGGTCGATCTGGTAGATTCCGCAGGCGAAAAACACCGTTGGGATGTTAACCGGACCAGCCTTGACGATGTTAAAGAAAAAGTATCTCATACCTTTAATCTGGGGACGGCAAGCCCTGTAGCTGTATATGTTTACCCTGATTTCGGCGGCGGTTTTACCTTCCGGAACTACGGACTTAAAGCCCGTATTTGGGTAAACGAAAACGGAAACGCTATGGAAAGCAGCGAAGTCATAATCCGTTCATGGCCATTTGCTTCATCCGTGAGCGGGGATGACTATATGAACATATCCTTTGAGAATTACGGCAATTCCACTGTTGGCAGCAACACCTTCACCAAATGTTCGGACGCATGGGATAATGCCAAGAAAAGCTCAGGCTCCAAAATTGTTCTTACAAGTGCATGGCTGCTCGACCGTCCCTTGGAGCTTAGCAGCGGTCAGACCGTAAACCTTGATCTTAACGGCTATCCCATCATCCGCACCATCAAAAAGACACAGAACGACGGCGAGCTGTTCAAGATCAATGAAGGAGCAACGCTTAACATCTCTGACTCTTCGCCTACGCGCAAAAGCTCCGCAGACTTTACGGGCGGCAGCATACAGGGCGGCAGAAGCGACAATACTGCGGGACTTATCGAGTGCCGGGGAACGCTTGTTATGACAGGCGGCACGCTTTATAACGGCGGTACTACCGATAAAGGCGGCGCTGTAAAGCTGACAGGCTCAGGCAAGGCAAACCTCACGGGGGTGCTGATCTCTAACTGCTGGAGTGACAAGGCAACCTTCTATCAGAACGAGGGCGGCGCAATCTATATGAGCAACAAGGCAAATGCAACGCTCAAAGACTGTACCATACGCTTCTGCCGTGCGTATGATTACGGCGGAGGTATCTATCTTGAGGACGATGACAACCGCTTGAACTGCGAAAATGTCAATATGCTCTCCTGCACCGCTGACGATAATCAGGGCGGCGGCGTTTATCAGGATTACGGCGAGACTAACTGGGTCGGCGGCAGCATCAAAAACTGCCGTGCCGGAGAAGACAACGGCGGCGGCTTCTATCAGAATAACGGCAAGGCATATTTTCAAAATGTAAGCTTTGAAGGCAACTATTCAGAGGATAACGGCGGTGCTTATTATTGCGACACGGATGCCGGTTTGTGGTTCATTGGCTGCAAAATGCTTCAGAACAGCGCAGACGACGACGGCGGCGCAATATATATGAACAAGAAGAATATGTATTTGGAGGATTGCTCCGTTACTTCAAACGCTGCGATCGGAGACGGCGGCGGTATATATGTTTCGCGCTCCGGCTCGATCATCGTCAGCGGAACTACTGCCATACGCAACAATGACGGAAACGATACTCTCGATAACCTTGTGCTGGGAAGAAATGCACTGATCTATGACTACGGTCTTATGCCCGGATCCGAAATACACCTGCGCAGCACCTCCAACGGAGATGCTAAGATCGGCGGCAGCCTGACGAGCGAATATCAGCTCAGTCACTATTTCCACGCTGATCACGGCAAGCTGGAGCTTACAGATACCGAGACAGTTAATACCGAGCTTCGGGCTTCGATATTCTCCGAAGGAAAAGGTGCGTTGATCATCGGTGCGGTTGTAATGATCGCTGCTTTGGCAGGAGGAATTATATACAGCCGCAAGAGGCGGAAAGGAGAAGCAAAATGAAAAAGTTAAAACGTTTTCTTGCTGTCACAGCATCTGTTCTCGCAGTCAGTCTGTTTGTCAGCAGCGAGTCATCTCAGATAATAGCCTCTGCGGTCGGTCAGGATATGGTTGAATCAAAGCTGTATATGAGCGAAGTCAAGATGTTCTACGGCAAGACGGAGGCTGAGGCAAAGACCGAGTGTGAAAAAGAAGGATTCATTTTCTGTCCGACTGACCTCAACGAAGGAGGAGTCGTGGTAGAGAAGGATTTTTGGTCCAGTGACAATAACAAACATATTCTTGCGGATATCAAGGTAGGTATCTATATGGGGTACAAGACCACCAAAGACCCCGGGGATGCCATTACGGATCTCACTCTGCTGGATATGAAAAATACCCATTTTGAAGAAATTAACTATGAGGAGTTTCTGGATAAACATATTATGGAATTCAGAGATCAGGCAGCCCAGATGATGCTCCTTGTAAACGAGCTTGACAGAAAAATGAAGGCAGGCAGCCCGAATGCGCTGATGGCATATGATTCCCTGAATCTTATGTATGTTGATGAAAGCAAACCCCACGACGCTGAAGATAATCAGCTTGGCTACTATCTGATCAACAAAGCGGATATTACGTTTTTTGAAAAGTTTATCCAGCGCGGCAGTACGAAGATACTGAGCAAGATCACGGATCTTCTTTGCAATGCTACATCGGACTATAGTGAAGACGGTACGACCTGGGTAGACCGCGCAAAGGTCAGCGAGGTGGCTTATGAATATGCAAACGCTACCTCAGAAGCAAAAAATATGTACGATCAGAACTGTGAGGACACGGCAAAGAAGCTCGTCAAAGCTATCCGTGATCTCAGAACTACATACAGTGAAGCAAAGGCACGCCTGGATACCTACGGCGAGACGCTGGGTTATTCGGAGCTTAAGGGAATGACTGAAGAAAACAGCATGGAAAAGCTGTCCGGCGCTGCTCTGGACTGCCGTTTTCCCGAATACTCCGCAGCACTCAGGACATACGCTTTGCTTGACGCATTTCCCTATCAGAAAAAGGGAGAAACGGTCGTGAATAATGCGGCTTTGTTGACCGAAGCAGCGTCTGATGAACAGACAGACGAACAAACGGACGAACAGACAAGCGAGCAAACAAGCAATCAGACAAGCGAGCAAACAAGCAATCAGGCAAGCGAACAGACAAATGAACAGACAGGCGAGCAGACGCAACAGATAGAAGAAATGACCGAGACTTATACGAAAGATATGTCGCTTGCGAAGTATCTGATGGATCTGGCAAGTGATAATACGCTTGAGGATCATCTCTATACACTATATCCTATCGTAATGTCACTCTCACAGGCGCAGCGTGTAGCGCTTTCTCTCGGCGGCTTCAGCAAACTTGTTGAAGGACTGTACCAGTCGGATAATTACCTCTCCAAGCGCAGCGAGGCTATCAAAGATGCAACGCAAAAGCTCAGGGAAAACGGCTGCGCGGATGGCAGACTATATATCTGGTCAGGAATGGATACCTCGCTCTACAACAAGAAGGTCGTGCAGACCGATGCCCTCAATGAAGCTTCTGCATCAGGCATTGATCTTCAAAATTCGATCAATGAAGCGGAGAGGAAGGAGCAGGATACTCTCAGCCAGACCCTGATGATCGTGGATATCTGTACCCTGGGCTACGGCGGCATTATGATGATCGCCAATGCCGTTTTAGGCAGTACGCTGTGGACTATCGGTGCAAATATCATCACCATTGCAGGCACAAACATGGCGGCAGCTGCGGTTGGCTGCGCAATCACAGGCTATGTGCTCGGCGGCTTGCTCTGCACAATGTGGGCACTCAATATCCTTTCAATAGCGGTCGGTCTTGTTATGCTGGTCTATTCAATCCTGAAATGGACGGGAGCTTTAGATCGGCCGGAGGTGATCGACTACACCGAGATCCCGGATGTTGCTTTTGATGCACGTCAATCGGCTAAGGGTACATATCAGATCCGCTATGATGCGGTACACAGCAATGCGACGTCTGCCTGGAATACCTTTTTCGGCGATAAAGGATCGGATTCCATTGATGAATTCAAGGAGAGAATTTCGGAAGATTACGCTGAGATGACCTCTTATATGGGTATCTACGATCGTTGGGTAGTAATGTATTACAGCAAATCCCCGAATGCAGGTGAACCCATTGAGGTAAAGCCCGGACAGAATCCTTTTGTAACGAGTGGCAATTATAAAGCGCCGGAAGGCTACCGTCCGCTGACGCTGGTCACCGGAAAAACAGCGGTGGATGTCAACAATGTGGATATTTTTGAGCAGAAGGGCACACCGCTGTATGTGTTCTTCCCCGGAAAATCCTCCGGAACAGGCGCCGGCGGTGTGGTTTCCGACAGCGGATCATATATCACAAAGGTGCGTCTTTCGTATTCGGAGAAAAAAGATGATGCTATCAATCTCTTGAAGAAGGATGAGTATGATTATTTTGATGTTAACCTTACTCCCTACAAAGGATATACGTATCTCGGCTATCAGCTTGGCAGTGCGGCAAACGCCCTGACTGATATCCGCCTTTCCAACAGCGGTGCCAACGCCATTGCATTCGGAGACGCAAGCTACTCTAAAATGGGGCAGGATGGCTGCGGTACTACACCTGAAGGTCTGTCATTATTTGCCACCAGAACAAAATCGGCAGGCTCGCCGATCGTAAGCATCTCGATCGAAAACAAGCGGTTGGGTCTTGGCAGCGGCAGAGAGCCTGTGTGCCTGTTCAGCGGCGGAGACGCTGTGGATATCGGCACAAAGTGGAATGATAACATCCTTGATTGCGGCGATGGCAGAAACGTTGAGTTCTTCTTCAAAAAAGGCGGACCGAGTCGCTTCCGTTTTTCAAAAACGGATTATTGTTATAATTATATGAGTCAGGACGACCCGGATAACGGCTTATATCTCTATTTCCAGCCGAAGGAGCAGTTTAAGTCCAAGGATGAAAGCGGAAATGCCGCACAGCGTTATATAGCAGGCTTCTCCTATTTTGTTGCGGGCGATAAGGAAACAAATAAAAACAATAACAAATTCGGCTCCAACTATGAATTCATGCAGAAATTCGCCAAGTCAAACGGCTTTGAGCTTCTGCAAAAGGACGGCGAACCCTTCCGCGTGATGTCGGACGAAGCCGGGGAGATGACACTGGGAACCAACTGGACCGACGTGGGTGGTTATCCGGTTGATACCTATCATTTTGACCAGTATCACACAATCTATGGTACTACTGTTGTTGCGGGCGGAGACGGCGGATTGAGCAAAGGCTTTGTAAACGGAGACGCACAGTATGTAGCTGATGATCTTACCCGTGGTAATGAAAGGATGATCTTCCATACCGCAATGTATTTCGGTGTAGCGTACACATATAATCCCTACCGTGCGATCACGGGTATCACGGGGCTTATTACTCCTTATACCGAGAAAAATAATCAGATCAAATACTCAGGCATGAAAACTCCGGCAGGAACCTTCCAGGCGTGCAACGTCAGCATACAGGGCAGTCCGATAACGTCTGCCGGTATCACGGCAGGATACTTCAATCCCATTACTATGTCATTCCCGCTTTATACCAATTATGAAGCAAAGCAGAAATATGATCTCAAATGGATGACAGACAAGGAGACCGAGGTCATGTCGCATTATCTTATGACATCCGGTTCGCGTGACGGTGTAACTCCTCTGAAGGAGGAGGACATCGCATTCAGTATGTCTGAAAAGCCCGGTGAGATGAAGGGATATGTTCCTCTGTGCGATCTGCGCACCCCGGGAGACTATGAACATCCTTTGAATCTTGCACTCGATACCACAAACAAGGGTTCAAAATATCTGTATCTCTATCTCAATGTCAATGCCGGCGGAAGAGTTGCAGACAGGGAGGAGACCCGTAACAGCTCGGGAGAAATCACTCAGGAGAAAAAGAATGTTCTCCTGACCAACGAATATACGGCAAAGAAGTATGTGGCTGCGGTATTCTGCGGCGTAGGCGATACTCCCGAAGCGGCTATAGCCGATCTGTACTCAAATGCATCGCGCCTCTGGGCAAGTGTTGCGAATGAACACGAGGATATCTCATCTCGTCCGATGGCAACGGAATTTGACGAGATCAATCCCGTCGATCTTTCCTCCGAGCATCCGTGGTACGAGCTGCATCTCAACGATACGAGTGTCAAAAGCCTCAAAAACGGCGTATGGGTGCGCGGCAACGAGCTTGCATACTACCGTTGGGAAGGACACGACAGAGAAGAAAAGGAAAACATCGACAAATATGAAAAGGACTGGAACTGTGCTTATGTCGGAGTAGTTCGTACCTCGATCAAGACAAAAGCAGCTTATGGCGTTCTGAAATACTATTCGGACAAGAACAACATTCTGAAATACTATTCGGACAAGGACAAAGACAAAGCACCCACAAAGCTGACCTCGGGTTCTACGGCTTGTATCCTCGCAGGAGGTCCGGTAAAATCAAAAGAGGGCAAATACTTCCTCTATTATTCCACCAATACAGGTACTGCAAACTATCAGGCACCTATCACAGGTCTTGATATCAGCAACGATATATTCATCAACGGTTATAATACGTCCTTTACCGTGAATGAGTCAGACC
Source organism: uncultured Ruminococcus sp. (assembly GCA_902778175.1). Lineage (GTDB taxonomy): Bacteria > Bacillota > Clostridia > Oscillospirales > Acutalibacteraceae > UBA1213. The sequence continues at coordinate 29,580 of CACYWT010000048.1, forward strand.
GTAAGGACAACACGCTGCCGCAGTTCGGACAGCTGCGCATGAGGACGGATGAATATAAATACATCCATCTTGGCTATGACCGTGAAGACCTGCCGTATTATGAACGGCTTTACCTCGGTGTGGGCAATACGAAGGAAGAAGCGTTTGTCGATATGATAGGTACTACCAATGCATATGCCGCTGTTGACGTAAACTGTAACTATAATTCCTTCTCCAAAAAATGGATCGCTATCGGTTATCGACGCACAAACGTGAAAGCGAATGCGATCACCGATGTATTTCTTTACTCCGGAGATGATCCGCCGGATCAGGTACGCATCAGCGGCGGATACAGCGGAACGGAAAAAGTTTCAAAAGGCAAAAGGGTTTTGGAATTCAGTGATTTTTCCGACTCGAAAGGAACCGGAGTACAATATAAGCTGTTAAAGCACAATCTGAAATCCGGTGCAGAGGTCGTATCCCTTAACGAGGGCAACGGAGGACCAGGACTGTATCTCTATTACACAACGGCGGATTTTTATCTGAGTAAGACGGCGGAATCGGCGGTAACTCCGATAACTAATATCAGCTTTACTTACGGCGATATTTCCCCGAGGTATGCGAGCAACGAGCAGGTCGCTGCTGCTTTTGAGAAAAGCTATTTCGGCACGAAGCAGTTTGATATTTCCGCATATAAGGATCCCATCTGGGAATGTGTTGTAGGCATAGAAAGCTCACCGGAAAATTGGAAGCTGACCGCTGACGGAGCGACCCGCTATTCTCTCAACAAGGGAGTTATCCCCGGTAGATACGGCAACGGCTGGGATGCATCCGACAGCCGCGTCTATATGTTTGTGGACAGAAAATACAGCAAAGCAAAAAAAGCATATAAGGTTCGCGAAAGCTGCAAGCTGCCTGATTTCGGCTATTACAGTCCCACAAGCACATTCGGATATTTAAAGCAAGTAAGCTGATCATTGACAGGAGTGCATCAGACTGAAAAGAGCAGGGCGAGCCGGCATCGACGGAATCAGCCTTCAACGCAGGCTGCCTTGCTCTTGCAGGTATCGGCAGACTTGCTGTCGGCATCCCCGGAACAATGCTTGTAAATGTTCATCGGACGGAAACGGAAGAATGAACTGACAGAATAAATTAAATTCATAAAAGGAGCGGACAAAAATGAAAAGAACAATCCCTATGAAACTGATGTCGCTTCTGCTGGTACTGGTAATGACGGTGAGCGTTTTTACCGTGAGTGCAAGTGCAGCTGAGACAGACGAAAAGTACCTCAAGGACGTATTCATAGCCTACGGCGAGACGAAGGAGGAAGCCGAAAAATGGCTCAGGGACAATGGCTGGGAGCCGTTTAATGGCTGGGAGCCGTTTGCCGACCTGAATGAGGGCAAATCCTCCAAGGCAAAAACCAACGCCGTTGCGGTGATGGGCATCAAACGCACATCCGACCCGAACGAAGCCATCACCGATATGGCGACAATGTTCATGAAGGGCGGCTACAGCTTTGACGATTACGAAAGCCTTGTAGCTCAGAAAAAGACAGATATTGACGAGTTTATCAATACCTTTGTCCCTGCTCTTCAGGAATACCGTAACAATTATAAAGGTTCGGGCAGCAAGGGCGGCAAAAAGCGCGCGCAGATTGCCCACGATATCCTTAATAAATTCTATGACGGCGACCCCAACGGAGAATATGCCCTGAACGATACGGGCAAGCCTCTTGGCGATCTGTTACTTAACAAGACAAAGACCGAGATCGGCGATGAAGCATATAATAAGCTCTCAAAGGAGCAGAAGCTCGCCACTGCCGATCTGCAGCAGATCATCCTTGAAAGCTCCGGTCCGGCTGTTCTTATCATTGAACAGGCGCTCGCACTTGCGACAGATACGGGTGAGGATTCCTGGCTTGACCGACTGAACGGTCTCAGCGGAGAGGGTCTTGTGGATCGTATAGCAGAATTTGCTCCCGAGGCAATGGGACAGGATCTTGCACCCTCTGCGGCTATGAGCCTCCTTGCGGCGCATTTCGAGGACTACTCAAAAATACTCGCCGATGCATGGGTCGATGTTAATGAGGATATAGTCTGGTACGAAAACTACTGCGACGAAAATAACCTCTGGCAGGAGGACGACGAGGATGACGATGCTTACAGCTCAAAAATAAAAAATTTCTTTAAAATAATGAGAAAAAAGGATAGGTCTCGTTATTATAAGGAAAGCGAGAGGTTCCAGAGTGTTGATACATACTATTACATCCTTCCTGAAATCTCCTATTCCGGCGAGTGGGGCGAAACGCTTTACGATTTATTCCGCCCCGAGGATGAAAACGCATATTACGGCGACAAATACGATTATTTTGCGCCTATGGCAGCGGCTCTTTCCGACGGTCAGCGCGCATCCCTAGAGTTTGTATCTCTCTCCACTCTGTTAAGGCTCGGTCTGAACAGTGATTCCGTTATGAATGCTGACCTGCCATCTACCGACAAGGTCTTCACGGACTCCAAAGGCAAAAAGCTCGAGAAAATCTCCATTTACAGCGGTATTAACCGCGCTATCTTCCGCAAGGGTGTTGCGCTGACAAGCAATGCACTTATGCAGAAGAGCATGGGCAGGGATCCCTACGATACGATCTGGGACAATGGCGGCGTAGTTGACATCGTTACTTACACTACATTCAGTCTCGGTGTTGTATCAATGGTAGCAGGCGCAACAATGGCGATCTCCTCGGCAAGAAGTATGGTGGGTGCAGCCGCAGTAGTGGCTGAGATGCAAGCAGAAGTGAATAAGATTACCAGCTTCGGCTATCATACTGCAATGGCTGATCATATGATTAATATGGCTCAAGACAAGGTTACGCAAGCACAGAGCAAAGTTAATTCCGTAGCAAAGCTCGGCACAGCAGGCAAATGGATGATGGGTATCGGCGGTGCGATGATGGTTCTTGCAGCAGTTCTCAAGGGCGTACAGCTTTATCAGTACTATAACCGTACTTTTTCGGCTATCCCGACAATGATCGTTGATGAAGCTGATATCGTGACCTACACCACCGATGAAAACGGCGAACAGGTCAAGAATATCAACTTTGACCAGTTTGCTTATTATGAAGTAGTAAAGTGCAACCGTCAGGAGATCGGCTTACATACAAGTGCACAGGGCGGCGTATCTGATTATAAGAGCTGGGGCTGCGGCGACGCTGCCGACATCAACGCTGATGTAGGCAAGCAGTGGCTTGCAATGTATGTCAACCGCTCAAGCGCAAAGGGAAACCCGATCCTTGCGGATACGCTCCTCTTGAGGACCGGTAAGGAAGAGGTCGAGAAAGCGAAAGCGGCGGGAAAATCAACCGATAAAGTTGAGCTCGAAGCGGCTAAAATGCCCGAGGGATACAACGGCTGTATGCATATGTTCACCT
>CACYWT010000049.1 GCA_902778175.1 uncultured Ruminococcus sp.
GCCTTAGAGGGTGCGGGTGTCCGGTGGACACCTCTGCGAAGCAGAAGCACCGACCGAGCCGGCAGGCGAGACTCGGGGGACATACTTTGCGGTTATAAGCTATGAATTCTGAGTGTCTTTTTTTCGTAGCAGGTCGAAAGCATCATGCGCCAGACCTGCTTTGCTGTTTCATGATAAATGCCTATTTTGTCTGTAATGTGATATCAGGATTCTTTATTCCTGAAAACTATATATTCCTTTTCTTCATATTTTTAATTTTTTAAGTTTTTCTTTGTCAAGCATATTCAGATCATCGGCATTTATCAATAATTCACAATGACTAAGACCTGATATTGTACCTGTACACAAAAAATCAGTCAGAAGACTAAGCAAGCCTGCGACTGCAAGCCCCTCTAAAGGAATACCAAGCTGTGTCATCAACATTCCCGTTACGACAAGCATTCCGCCCGAAACAGGCGGCGCGGAAATGCTTAAAACCGAACACATTATCCATGCAGTTATGAACCACCCGATATTTACCGGTACAGAGTAATACTCAGCCATATAATATACGATAAGCATCAGCGACATTCCGACAACGGAACGGATAAGAAGGTTTGCAAAGGGTACACCGAAGCTGTTCAGTTTAGGAGATATGCCGAGCTTTGTTTCATTGACCTTGATTTCATCGGCAAGTGTAGCTGACGATGATGCTGTCATAAGACCGAGAAGGATCGTCCCCTTGATCACTGAAATAAACCTGATCGGATTAAGCTTGAATCTTATGCAGACATAGGTTATCTTCACCGCAAGGAAAAGAATGCAGATAAGCGAACAGAAAACAAGCGGTTTCCAGAGCTGAATAAAGATATCAACACCGTTTTTCCAGATAAGCAGCAGTAATGATGTGAAGATATAAAGGGGGAGAAGCTTGCAGACCATACTGATTATATCCGAGAACAAAAGCGTCAATGTATTGATAAGTGTTCTGACAGGCTCCGCTTTATCTCCGAGGATAAGCATTACAATTCCCACGACCACGGCTAAAAATATGATCTGAAGCATATTTCCTTCAACAAACGGAGTGATAAGGTCACCCGGAAAAATCGAGAATATAAGCTCGATTATTTTGCCTGTCTGAGATGCGCCTTCTTTTATTTCACCCTGTCCGAAATGATGAAACGGGAGCATTATCAGCGCGCTTATTCCCGTACCTATAAATGTGCGTACTATCATACGGCTTGAAATATGTCTGCCCATTTTACTGAAATCTGACAGTGATTCGATAGAGCATATTCCTGCGATGACCGAAAAGAATATCATGAACCTTACAAATGCTCCGAGTACGCGCATAAAGGAGTCCGAAACAGGGGTAAGCGCATAATCCGATACTGCAGCCGTAACATCGGCAGGCAGAACCGTTCGCAGCATACCAATAAGAACAGCCAGAACTACAGCTAAAATGAGATAGACCTCACTTTTCGGCGTCTGATAAGGCGCTTTCAGGTGCAGCTTATTAATTCCGCGATGATAGCTCCAGTGAGGCGTCATTCCCATATCGGCATAGAAGATCACTACATCGTCGTTCTGTGATGTGGGGTCATATTCCTCTCCATCATACTGTACAATGATAAAAGGAACACCAAATCTTTTTCCTGTATTGACAGTAACGGTTTTCTCATAGTTAAAATGCCTGGCAACTTTTAAAAGCTGTTCCTCCATCAAAAGACGTACTCTCAGAACATCTTTTTTTGCCACACCTGTTTTTTGCAGATTTATGCTTATTATCTCCGATATTTTATCCACACCTGTACGATCAAGAAGCAGATTTTCTTCTTTGTTTTTATATCCGATCATTTTCTGTTCACCTGGAATTTCATAAATGTTTTTTTAGCGGCATATCAAATATTTTTACTATACAGATCAATTCCCTAAAAATCATTTTCCGGAATAATATTCTGTCTTTATTTCGTCCTGTTCGATAAGTACTGTATTCTGATTAAGAGCCTTGATGATCTCATCCGCCGCTTTGTGTACAGTTTCGCTGTCGGCGCCGTCAAAATAGCAAACGAGAGTGTATTCATGGGTGATATTTTTCTTTTCGTCAGTCCACGAGCCTATTGCGTCCTGGAGAGTATAGCCTTCAAAATATTTCAGGCAGATCTCGTCAACGATTTTTTTAGCTTCCTCATTTGTATGCTCAGGCTTATAGGTATCTTTGTCATTCGTTCCGACATACATAACATACTGTTTTGTTGTTTCATCTGCGCTTTTTTCGGACACAGACGACTGAGCAGATGATTCTGTTGTTTTTGATGGTTCGGGAAGCGGAGGCTTTTGCAGGAGCATTAATATACATACTCCCGAGAAGCAAAGGCTTATCACTGAAATGATCAGAGCAATAATACCTGTTTTTTTCATGATCGTTCAGTCTCCTTATTTGAATTAAGTCAGAATAATGTATCCTCAGACTGCCGGGCTTTATTCAAGCTTTTTCTTTATCGTGAGTATGTTTTTGCCGTCAGCATATTCATAATGTATATCATCCATACTATTTTTTACCATAAAGATACCCAGACCGCCTTTTTTTCTCTTATTGATCGGTAAGGTGATATCGGGATCCTCCTTTGCAAGAGGGTCATACTGCCTGCCGTTATCAATAAAGGTTATCTCAACGGAAAGAGGCTCATCGGTCACGGTGACCTGAACCACAGCAGTTCCTATTTCAGGATCATAGGCGTAGCTTGCAATATTTATAAACAGCTCCTCGACAGCGATATCTATCTGTATCTGAGTTCTCATATTGCAGTCTGCCGCTTCAAGGTGTTCATTGACAAAGCTTATTACCTTCGGAAGATTTTCGCGTGTTGCTTCGATAACAAATTCATTCATTATTGTTTTCCTCCTTTCCGAAATATCTGAACCCGAGCATTGTAATGTCGTCAAACTGCGGTGCATCCTTGACAAATGCATCAACAGCGGCACGGACATTTTTCAGCAGTTCCTCGGGAGCAGCATCGGGATTTTCATTGAGCGCAGCAAGCGTGCGGTCGGTGCCGAAAAGCTGATTGTCAGCGTCAGTCGCCTCGGCTACTCCGTCTGTATAGAGGAATATGCTGTCGCCCTTTTTGAATGTCAGCTCATAATCCTTGTACTTTACCTTTTTGAAAGCGCCTACGGGCATACCATGCTTGTCCCTCAGCAGCTCGAATTTACCGTTTGTATTTATCATCGGGAATTCGTGACCTGCGCTTGAAGCAGTCAATTTTCCTGTGCTTATTTCAAGTATACCGAGCCAGACCGTGACAAACATATGCGCTTTATTTGTCTTGCAGATCTGCTTGTTGATTCGGTCAAGTATCTCTGCAGGCGTTCCTCCCATAAGTGCATGGTCGTTAAGAAGGATCATTGACGACATCATAAACAATGCAGCTGGGACGCCCTTGCCCGAAACATCGGCAATTACCATTGCAAGATGATCGTCGTCGATAAGGAAAAAGTCGTAGAAATCTCCGCCGACCTCCTTTGCAGGATCCATTGATGCAAAAATATCAAATTCCTTTCTATCAGGAAAGGCAGGAAATTTATCAGGCAGCATACTGCTCTGGATATTTGTTGCAAGTGAAAGTTCCGTTGCAATACGCTCCTTTTCGCTGTTGAGTTTAAGTATCTCATTTGTATGCCTGTCTATTTCCTGTGCAAGATCAGAGAATCTGTCCGCAACTCTTCCGATCTCATTTCTGACTTTTATCCTGCTCATTTTCTCGGAAACAATATTGCTGTCCTTATTTTCCATATACGCCTGTACTCCTGCTTCGACTTTAGAAAGAGGTCTTATCGCTTTCAGATAAATATACATAAGCAAAAGCGAAACAAGAATGAACAGCACAATAAATACAGATATCATAGAGTTTCTTGTATAGATTAGAAGTTCACTGTGAAAAGTACTCCAGTCATACTGGATACAGATATAACAAAGTGTTTTTCCATCGGATATAAATGGAGTATATCCTATGTAGTAATCCTTGTCTTTTAATTCGTCATGATATACCTCATATATAGTTTCTCCTTCTTTAAGAGGAGCATTTGAAACTATTTCTTTTACCGCGCTGTGCTTTGAGGAATCGTATTCAATAGTCCTTAGGCAGTCAGTATACGACAGGGTAGTATAACCTTCGAGATCATAATTTTCCGTTGTCATTTTCATAATATCCGGTTCACTTGGTTCATGCCGTATATAAAGATAAGATTCCTTATCACTGAGAATATCTAAAACGTATATGCTGTCGTAGTTTGTTTCCCTCAGCCTGACATCAAGCATTGCGGCATTCATAGAAAACCATTCTTTAGCGAGAATATATTGTATATCAGGATCTGTATCATTTGAGATACTATTCTCTCCACTAAAATAACTGCCAATCTGCATTGTGAAATCTTCGCTATTTGCGAGAGCCAGCTCCTCGTCAGTAAGCTTTCTCTTAATATCATCACTATGTGCCTTTATATAATCCAGATACCATTCATTGACACTATTCTGTAAATCTTTGGTACAGTTTTTAAGATCACGGTCAATCATTTCATTCTTGGATGTAAGGTAAGAATTCCGTGTTACAGAATAGTTAAGAACTATGGTGAAAAGAAGAGTTGCTGTGAAAAAAATAATGGACAAAACGCCTATCTCAATCACAAGTTTATGTTTTTTAGGCTTTTTTGTTTTCTTGTCTTCATCCATTTACCGTTTCCCCCGTCACTCAATATCAAAGGCATCGCTGAAGCCTGTAACATCGAATACATCACGGACGGGTACGGAAAGATTGCGGATAACCATATCTCCGTCGTGCTCGTCAATAGCCTGAGCGGCGCCGACAAGGACACGCAGACCCGCGCTGCTGATGTATTCAAGACCGCCTAAATCAAAAATAAGCATCTCTATGTCGTCAAGCTTATCCTCAAGCTCATCTTCAAGATCGGGAGAGGTGAGGGTATCAAGCCTGCCCTCAAGTTCAACTGTAAGTTCGTTTCCGTTTCTTTTGATATTGATTTTCATAATAATTACCTCCGTAAATTTATAAATTTATAAAGCCTTCAAGACCTGCCTTGCACATAAATTTTATGCGCTCCGGCTTTGTCATTTTCTTAAAGCCGTCACCCTCCGACCAGCGCTCCAAACCGTTTGCCGAAAGGACTGCAAGCTCATGGACTGCCTTGCATACATTTTCAGGCAAGCCCTTTGTGTAGACCTCTGATCTGTTTCCGCTTCCGGGAATTATACCCATGAATCTCAGGAACCATTCAGCCCTGTAAAAGCCGAAGGCTTCATACATCCCGATGAGATCAGCCATTATTTCATCATGCAGGATATTGTTTGTGATACCATAGGTCTGCCTGGTAAAATAATGTGTACATTCGTGATCCTGTCGGAGAATGAGCGATCTTTCCGCCCAGTCATTTTCATCATCAAGCCCCAGTTCATTTGCCGGAACATTACTGTAGGGCTTTGCGGAAAGGATTATAAGCCTTGTTTTTGCTCCGTGGATAAAGGATGCGCCGGTTTGCGAAATGCTTTCCGGGCGCACACCCCTGTAAGCCACATTTGTCACAAGCTGCTCGAAATCGTCAGTATCACGGACATATATTACCGGTATCCTTCCGGCAGCGGAATCATACATTTTCATACTAAGTGTTCCGGGAGAATTGAAGCTTACCGGACGCTTAGGGCATATCTTGTCATTTACCGCCCTGTCTGCGCCGTACATTTCGGCGTAAAGAACTATCCTCTCCCACAGTGTAAGGAAGGACGTATCGGGCGTTGTGATCTCTTCTGCGCCCTCAAAGCGGTTTTTTGTATATTCATCAAAAAGAATACGTTCTTCTTCATTCAGTCCGGATTTTTCGGCAATATCTGTAAGCTTCATTTTATTTCATCTCCCATAATTGTTATTTATCAAGTCTTTGTCTTTCGACAAGCTCTGCAAAATAGCCGTTCTGCGCGATAAGCTCCTCATAGCTGCCCTGTTCGATGACCTTGCCTCCGTCAAGGACAAGTATCCTGTCGCAGTGGCGGATAGTTGAAAGCCTGTGAGCTATAACTATTCTTGTGCAGCCCATTTTGTCAAGAGCCTCGCTGACCTGCTTTTGCGTCTTGTTGTCAAGAGCTGAGGTAGCTTCGTCAAACATGAGTATTTTCGGCTTCGGCGCAACAGCGCGTGCGATCATGAGCCTTTGCTTCTGTCCGCCGGATATTCCTCCGCTGCCCTCGGAAATAAGCGTATTCATTCCCATAGGCATTGCGCGTATGTCGTCGGCTATGCCTGCGACTTCAGCGGCTTCCCATGCGTCGTCAAGAGTCAGGTGCGGCGCGGAAATGATGATATTCGAGAAAACATCTCCCTGTAAAAGTCCTCCGCTCTGGATAACAGAGCCTATCTTACGTCTGAGTGAGGCAAGGTCAAGGCTGTTCAGGTCTTTTCCGTCATAGTAGATAGCTCCCTTTTCAGGCTTTTCAAAGCCTAAAAGCAGTCTCATAAGAGTTGATTTTCCGCAGCCCGTTCTGCCGACTATCGCAACATATTCGCCTTCCTTGATCTTAAGTGAAAGGTCGTTTACGATATAGGGTGAATTTTCGCTGTAGCGGAAATAGACGTTGTTAAGCTCGATGCTGCCTGAAATTTTCGTTACCAGTTCCTTATTGTCGGCTGTTTCGGGCTCGGTTTTGAGGAATGGCTCAGCCATTTCAAGTATCGGCTTTACGCGGCCGAAGGAAAGGGCTATTCCTGCAAGAGAGGTAAACGCTCCCATTACTGCGCCGTAGGCTGCCGTAAATGCAAAGTAATTCGACTGGTCAACTCCGCTTTCTATTGCAAGAAAATACAGCACGATATTTGCGAAAAGACCGATAGCCGTTGTAATAACTCCGTTTATTCTGATGAACATAGGCGGAGCGTAAACAAGCTCTGCCCCCTCGGAATAGAGGTTCAGCCAGCGGGCAAAGAATCTCTTTTCAGCGCCCGAAAGCTTTATCTTCTGCACACCGCTTATCATTGCAAAGGTCATACCTGATTCCTTTGCGCTGTGCTCCATCTGCTTTTTGCTGATCCTGATCTGCACAACAGATGAAATAATTGAAAAGCTAACGGTCACAAGTATGATAATAAGCGACGGAATGACAAGAGCCGGAGCGAAGCTGAATATCTGCGTGATATAGAGCAGTGACATAAGGGAGGTAAGTCCCGAACCGAGTATCATTCCTAAAATAAGCGAGCAAAGCTGATTGACCGATTGAGAACGGCTCGTCAGTTCACCTGAGCTGTATTTGCGGAAGAAATTCGCCGGCAGGCTCAGCACTCTCATCATAAGAGCAGCCTGAACGCCGAGGGATATCTTCGTCTGTACCCTCGAATTTAGCATCGTACTTATAGTTTTTATAAGCTGTGAGGAAACCATTGTGCATACAATGAAAATAGCGATAGAAATAAGTATCCATGCGCTTTTGCTCGAAAGAACGGGACCTGTCAGCGCCCTTGTGATGCGCGGCATGAGCATTCCCACGGCTGTGACCATAAACGTCGAAATGATGATCAGCGCGATATCGTTAAGACTGATGCACTGTTTCATATAGATTATCAGATCGGGAATGCCGAGCTTTTTCTGCGGGAAAGGTCTGTAGAAGCAGTAAGCCTCGCTATTGAATTTTTCGACTGTCTTTTTATTGATCTTAACTCTTTTTCCTGTCGCTCTGTCTTTGTAATAATAACCGATCAGCTTGTCGGGAAGAAGTGCGACAGGTTCGTTATCTTCCTTCGTGTAGGCAAGCACGGGGCCGTAAGCGTCCTTGTACCAGTTTTCCTCAAGGGTTATCTGGCGCTTCATAAGCCCGTGAGGACGCAGGCAGTAATCAAGCTGATCCTCGTGCTCCTTTACGTTTTTCGGTATCTCAACAGGCTTGTAATGAAAATATTTCAGTATATCATCTATTGCCTTTTTGGTAACGATATGATCATCGCTTATCCTTTCTGCTGTACGCTGTCCGAGGACGACGCCGGCAGCACGGAAGAAGGACTCTTCAAAAAGCTGCTGATCCAGATCTCTTCTTTGCTTTATCTGTTTTTCAAACCAACCCATTTTCGGAATCCCTCCTTATTCATTAGTAACGAGTTCGGTATAAGCTCCGCCGAGAGCCATAAGCTCTTCGTGCGTGCCTCTTTCGACGACGTTGCCGCGTTCGAGAACTATTATCTCGTCACAGTCACGGATAGTCGAAAGTCTGTGTGCTATAACTATACAGGTGATACCCCTGTCCTTTATCGCCTTTACGACCTCATATTCGGTCTTGGCGTCAAGAGCGGAAGTCGCTTCATCAAGAATGATGATCGACGGATCCATCGCAAGTACGCGGGCGATCTCCATTCTCTGTCTCTGACCGCCGGAAAGATCACGGCCGCCCGGAGAAAGAGTGCAGTTATATCCGCCCTCTCTTGCCATGATATCCTCATGGAGCTGAGCGTCCCTTGCGGCAAGTATCATTTCATAATCCTTGATGGAATCGTCCCACATTTTGATATTGTCGGCGATAGTTCCCTCGAAAAGCGTGATCTCCTGATCGACGACAGCTATCGAGCCTGTCATTATCTCTCTCGGATGCTCTGCTCTCGGCTTGCCGTCAAAGAGGATCTCTCCGCTCCACGGATCATAAAGTCCCGATATGAGCTTTGACAGCGTGGATTTGCCGCAGCCTGACGTGCCGACAAAGGCGACCCTTCCGCCCGGCTTTATATTCATCGAGAAATCTTTGATAAGCGGGTCGGAAAGCTTTGAATATCCGAAGGAGATATTTTTCATCTCGATGTTTCCGCGGAGCTTTTTCAGCTTTCCTTCGGTTTCGACCGATTCTGTCGCATTGGGGTCGAGCGGATATTCCATAACGTCCTCGACGCGCTCCATCTGTGTACGCATTTCCTGAATGGTCTGACCTGCCGATACGAGCGTCATCGCAGGAGCCATGAACGAACCGAGAAAGCCCTGGAACATCTGAAGTGCGCCGAGAGTGAATTCGCCGTTCATAACGAACCAGATACCGATAACGAAAACCGCGTAATTCGCAAGTGATCCCAGGAAGACCGGTATAGCGCCGATATAGTTATTGAGCTTTGAAGCCTTTACTTCCTGAGCGTTGACGGAAGCCTGATAGCCTGCCCATTTCTGGAAGAAACCGACCTCGGCGCCGCTTGCCTTGATCGTTTCGATCATTTCAACGCCGGCTACGGTCGTCGCGGCGAGCTTTGCGCTGTCGCGCTGTTTTACTCTTGTGATATTCACGCGCTTTGATGAGATTATCCTTGAAATAACGATATTCATCACCAGTGTTCCGATACCGATAGCCGACAGCAGGATACTCTGTCTGAGCATCAGCACGAGATAGAATATCATCATTATCGTATTGAGCAGAAGAGGAGCAAACGTATTGACGAGTGAATTTGCAATGCTTGCATTAGTGCTCTGACGCGTTTGTATATCGCCCGCCATACGCTGACCGAAAAAGTTCATCGGCAGATGCAGCACCTTCCACATATATGAAGTGCTTCCGATGACTGCCATTTTTCCGTTTATCTTCAGACTGTATATCGTCTGCGCCCATTCCACGATTATCTGTAACAGCGCAAGCGCAGTCATAACTCCGATAAATCCATACAGCCAGTCACGGTTTATCCCCGTAAGAAGTCTGTCCATGAATATCTTGGACATGATCGGGTTGATGATACCGAAAAGCGAGCTTATGACAGTTGTAAGCATTACAAAGACAACCGCCGCTCCTGCGCCGATAAGACGCTTTCTTGCAAATTCGATCGTACTCTTGCGTTTTCCGCCGGGTTCAAAGTTTTCGCCCGGAGTAATATTGAGCGTAACTCCCGTAAACGATTTTGAAAATTCCTCGGGTCCGACCTTGATAAGTCCCTTTGCGGGATCGTTGATTATCGCATATTTGCCCCGGAATCCGTTGAGTACAACAAAGTGACGGAAATTCCAGTGAATGATACACGGGAATTTTCCTTTTTTTCTTATTATCTCGGGTGTACGGCTGAACGCCTGTACCTTGAAGCCGTAGCTTCTTGCCGCCTTCGAGATATTCTTTGCATTTGAGCCGTCGCGCGATACGCCGCAGTCGGCTCTTACCTGCTCAAGGGGGATCCATTTCCCGTAATAAGCCATTATCATTGCAAGAGATGCGGCTCCGCATTCGAGCGCTTCAAGCTGCATTATTACCGGGACCTTCGCCACTCCCTTGGTGATAGTAGGCTTGATCTTTACATTCTTATCACTCATTTGTTTTCCCCTTATTCAAATAAGAATTTTATCGGATGAATGCTCTCTGTGACGATCTTCGCATCATAGGTGCCGTCCGCCTTGTTGATCGGAGCATATGCCACAGGTATTCCGAATTCGTCCTTTTCGACAGTTGCGATGGTGTATTCATCGCTGCCGATACGCACCGTCATACCCGATGATATCTCGCCTTTGATGCTGCCCGAAGCCATTATTACCGCCTGTCCGTTTTCGACCTTTGCTTTTCCGTCCGAAACGGTTTCCAGTGTTCCTGCCATGCTCCATACGCACAATCCGACCAAAAGGCAGATTATCGCCGCCAGCAGCACCCATATCCCGGGATTCGTCACCCGCAGATAATCGGTAAGCTGCTCGGGAGCAGTGATCCTTTCAAGGGCTTTCTTATTTTTGAAAACCTCTGTGTTTTGTTCAGCCATATGTACCTCCTGCGTTACAACGCATAAAATATACTTTTTTGAGAAATTTTCTCGAATTATCTCATTTATTTGTGCCGATTCTTTAAGTTCATATAAATGCGAAGATACCATTTCTCATTTTAGTAAGAAATGGTTCTCCGCCGGATAATGCGTTCCGTTATGGTAATACCGCACAAAGACAGTGCCGCAGACGTGGCGCTGAGCCGTAAGGCGGTCTTTGCGGGGTGTTGCCTTATGTATTGGTTTTTTCAAATTCTTCTACTCTTGTGAGATTCAGCCAACCGTCCATAGTCTTTACGCACCTGTCATACCAGCCGTTTTCGTAAAACAGACATTTGGTCAGATCCGAGCCGCATCTGTTCCCGGTGAAGAGAAGTCCGAGAGCGGGACAGCCGCCGTTGCAGTATCCGAAATATCTGCACTGCGCGCACTTCTGATTTTCCTTGAGGAATTTATGAAGGTTCCTGCATACCTCGGACATATAATCTCCGCTGCTGAGAAGCTCCTTCAGCGGAGTATCGTGCAGATTACCGAGATGTATCCCGAATTCTTCATAATATCCCGACATTTGCAGACAGGGTACGATATCGCCGCCTGACGTGACGCCTATCATTCCGCGGTTGCCCTTGCATACGGGGTCGGTAGCCTTGTATTTTCCGCTTTTGCAAAGCACGGCGTCAAGGCTGTACGTCTTTGACACGGGATGCGCTTTCATAAACTGCCATACAACGATATCCATCTTCATTCCGCTGTTTTTGTACCCGGACATAAAATCGAGCATTGCCCCGTAATATTCCTCAATTCCGAGACAACTGTCGGGAGCATTCTCCGCCCAGCGCGTAACCTCGGTCGTGCGTATGAGCCTCATTCTTGATACTCCCATACTGTCGAGCTTTTCGGCTGTCGGTAAGAGCGTGTCAAGATTGCGCCGGTGTACCTGCGTCTGAGCCATGACCTCAAAGCCGTTGTCGATACAAAGCTGTATCGCGTCAAGCGTTCTCTGTTCCGCGCCCTTATGGTTTCTCATCCAGTCGTGACAGCCGATACCGTCGAAGGATATCTTGATAAGCGGAGCGCAGCCGATATCTGCAAATTCACCGAGTATCTCCGGTGTTATGAAATATCCGTTCGTATTAAGCTCTTCCAGGAACATACCGCGCTTGTATATCTCACGGACGATATCCATAAATCCCGGGTGGACCATCGGTTCTCCGCCCGTTATCGTGAATGCGTGAATCCCGCAGTCTTTCGCCTGATCGAGAAGCTTCAAGGTGTCCTCAAAGCTCCACTGCGTCATCAGCGGGGCGTTATCCGCGGCATTGAAGCAGTGCAGACAATTATAATTGCATTTCCCGGTTATCATAAAATTCATTTTCGGGAAATACCTGTGGTCATAGCTTTTATGCATTGACCATTCAGAAGGGGAAGCGCCCTTTTCGCATTTTTCGATAAACCCTCTTTTTTCAAGGATATTCGTCATATCGTCCGGAGCGATATCATGCTCTCCGTCACAAAGCAGCAGTGTATCAAATTCTTCCTTTGACAGACCCTTTGCATAGGGATCGTCCTTTACATAATATGCGCGCGGAACGAATTTCCAGCTCCGCAGCGCGATATTATCCGATAATCTGTAATACATTATCTCATTTCCTTATGTGATCAATATTTGTAAACCTTGTCGTATGAATTGACAATTCCGGACAGAGCGCTGCCGGCATACCACAGTCCGTTGTTATAGCTGCTGCATGAAGTGTTATTACAATACAGACGGGTCTTGGCGGCAAAGCAGCCGAAGGGCTCTCTGACCATATCCCAATAATAGAGCTGGCAGCCGCAAGCCGGACATTTAGCCGTAGTCAGATCTCCCTGATCGTAGTGGTTTGACGACTGGCTGCATCCGCCGGCTACCGCCTCGAGCGCGTCCTCGCTCAGCTCAACGTCGTTTTCGGCAAGCAGAGCGTTCAGCTCTGTCATATCCTTGCACTGACGCGCCTTTGCCTGTAATTCCGGTGAAAGCTCACCGATGTACTTTTCAAGATTTTCGTTCATTGCATATTTCTCCTTGAATA
>CACYWT010000050.1 GCA_902778175.1 uncultured Ruminococcus sp.
GCTCTATTTGCCTTGCAATCTTTTACTAATCCTGATTGTTGAAAACTTTTTGAAATTTTCTGCTTTTTCCTATTGACTTTTAATAGTTAGTCTTTCTGTAATACAGCCCTTATCTTTTCTTCTTCTGGAAAGAATAGCAGAAATGGGTTATAGTCTTATCCGGAAGAAGTCTTTTCACAAATTTGAGCGTTTTCATCTTAACCGTCGGGATTATGAAAAGCTTGCCTGCCATTAACCCGTCAAGCGCGGCGGACGCTGCTGTTTTGCTGTCGATAGGCTTTGACGCAAATTTGACATGAGCCACCCTGTTGAAATCCGTATCAACAGGTCCCGGACAGAATGCGCTGATCCTGACATTGCTCCCTCTGCGTCTTAGTTCCTCATATATCGCTCCTGTCAGGCTTACGACATAATTCTTTGTCGCATAATAGGTAGCCATCAGCGGCCCCGAGAAGAAACCTGCGATCGAAGCGACATTAAGGATATATCCCTTATTCTTCAGCATGAAATCCTGAAGATAAAGCTTTGTCAGAATATGCACAGCCCTGATATTGGTATTTATCATATCCATTTCCCTTTCGAGGGAAGTTTCGGTGAAGAATCCGCAAAGTCCGAAGCCTGCGCAGTTGACAAGCATTTCTATATCCTGATTCTGCAGAACCTCATGCAGTTTCATACACTCATCCATATGAGAAACATCACAGCGGACGCACTGGGCGTGTTTTCCGAGTTCCTTTTTCAGCTCCATAAGCTTGTCGGCACTTCTTGCCACGATTATAACGTCCCAGCCTCTGCATACGAGCGCGCGTGCGATATCTCTTCCGATACCCGAGCTTGCTCCTGTCACAAGAGCTTTCATCAGAACACCTCCTATAAATATGATCCTTATTTATAAATCTATCCGATATACCTTTACGGCATTGTTTTTCGTTATTTCAAGTACCTGTCCTGTTTCAATGCCCCTGATCTCCGCGATCCGCTGCGCGGCATATCTGATAAGCGAGGAATCATTTCTCTTTCCCCTGAAAGGAACGGGAGCAAGATACGGACAGTCCGTTTCAAGCACAAGGCTTTCAAGCGGCAGTTCAGACACGACCTCAACGGTTTTTCTTGCGTTTTTGAAGGTCACAACTCCGCCTATACCAATATACATACCAAGTTTTACGACTTCCCTTGCCATTTCGACACTTCCCGAAAAGCAATGGAGTATTCCCTCAGGCTTATATTTTCGCAGAAGCTCCATAGTATCGCCGTGAGCCTCCCTGTCGTGTATCACCACCGGCATATCAAGCTCTTTTGCCATAGCGAGCTGACGTTCAAATATATCCCTTTGAAGTTCCTTCGGGATATCGTAATAATAATCAAGACCTATTTCCCCCACGGCAACAGCTTTAGGGTGGGAAAGCAGTCCGCGTATCACTTCAAGATCGTCTATACTGTTTTCGTCAAGACATTCGGGGTGCAGACCGACTGCCGCATACATTCCCGTAAAGTCTTCGGCAAGTCTGAGGCTTTCGCGTGATGTTTCCACGGTCGTCCCCTGATTCACTATTGCGCAGACTTCCCCTGAGAACAGTCCTGCGAGCAGTTCTTCCCTGTCCTCATCAAATGCGCTGTCATCATAATGCGCATGGGTATCAAAAATCATTCCCATCAACTATCCTCTTTCCGAAACAATTTGTACGGTCTTGCCTTCAATCTACATTATAATGTATACCGCACCTCATGTCAATTCTCGTTTGTCGCTTCGCCTCCGGGCGCAGGGCGATAGTTCATTTGTTTACTGCTTTAAACAAGGAGCTAAGCTCCAACAAGCTCGCTTGATTGGAGCGAGCGCCGCATGAGGATCCCGACAGAATAATTTACATACCGGAAACTCAGGGAGCGATCCTGTCCTTATTGTAAAAATATCTTATTACGTCCTTTCGGGTAACTATTCCGATAAAGATATTCCTGTCGTCTATGACGGGAACAAAATTCTGATCCATTACCCTGAGAAGAAGCTCGTCCATCGTAACATTTGTCCTGACGGGACGGTTGCGCTCTTCATTGACTATATCTATAATACAGTATTTTTCCAAAGCCCGCTGGTCGCTCATATCAGATTCCAGCATATGCCAAAGAAAATCTCCCTCGCTGACTGTTCCTATATATTCTCCGTTATCGTCTATGACAGGTATTGCCGAATATCCGTGAGCCTTCATCTTCTCAAGACCCTGTCTGATCGTATGCGCTTTATTAAGGTATGCTACCGTGGTTTTTGGTTTTAGCAGATAAAACAAATTCATAATATGTTCCTCCTTGCCGTCTGTTATCATACCATTTATTATAATACCATAAACAGAGCATAACAAACAAGCCGCTATTGTAAATTTTTAATAAATTTTTTCTTTACAATTATGAACATTTGATGTAAAATATTAAATGAAATATAATTACGGAGGTATCAACTTATGAGCAGAAAGAATTTCGGATCAAAAACCTATCTCTACCCCCAGCCCGTCATGATAATCGCTACCTATGACGAAAACGGCAAGCCAAACGCAATGAATGCCGCATGGGGCGGTATTGCAGGGGCCAAGGAAATAATCATCGACCTCGGTCAGCATAAAACAACCGCTAATCTTGCCGTAACAAAAGCCTTCACCGTCAGTATAGGCGACAAAGCTCATACAACAGCCTGTGATTACGTCGGTATGTCCTCCGCCAACAAGGTGACCGACAAGCTGGAGAAAGCAGGCTTTACGACGACAAAAAGCGAATTTGTCAATGCTCCGGTAATAAACGAGCTTCCGCTGACTCTCGAATGTGAGCTGAAAGAGATCATCAACGGCAGCCTTTACCTCGGAGAGATCGTAAACGTCAGCGCAGATGAAAGTATTCTCGACGAAAACGGAGAAATAGACCTTACAAAATTTGCTCCGATCATTTTCGACCCGATACACCACGGTTATTACGCCATAGGCGAAAAGGTCGGACAGGCATTCAGCGACGGAAAAGAGTTATTCTGAAACAAATTCTTCTTATTCCGAACCTGAGGAGTGCAACTTTATCATCACAAACAAAAAGCTGCTGCATCATGTGCAGCAGCAATTTTTTTACCAGTCGTCAAGATCTCCGAAAACATCATCAATGCGGTCGCCGTATTCCTCATTGGCATCTTCGATAAGCTTACGGATAGCCGGATCTTCAACATTTTCCGCCTCATCGACAATATAGTGGAAGATATCCGACAGAGAAAGATTTTCGACAATGCTGAGTATTATATCCATTATTTCATATGACCTGAAATTCAGAGCATCACGCAGAAATTCATCAAGTTTTCCGGCTATATCTTCATCTAACGGTTCATAGGTATCCCACTGACGATACGCAAGCTCATAAAGCTGTTTCAGCACGTCTGATGTACGCGGCTTGTCGGAATACACAGACAGAAATTCTTTGAAATAACCTGCAAGCTCATCGGATTCCAATGAATCCGGCAGGATATGATAATCTGTTTCCAACTTACTCACCGCCTCTTAAAAAAATATCTGATAATATTTTACATTATATCCGTCTATTTTGCAAGACATTTTTTATTTATTGGTATTTGCTGTCAATAATCATTTTTCCCCGGAATTAAACAAGGAACTAAGCTCCAACAAGCTCGCTTGATTGGAGCGAGCGACGCAGTCAACAGACGTTGTGGAGTTTTAGCTCCTGCGGACACCTCTCAGCCGCAGGCTGAGAAGCGCCGACCGAGACTCGGGGGGCATAGACGTCTGTTAAAAGCTTTGCTTTCAACAAGCAAAGGCAAGCCGTAGGCTTGCTGTCGTTCAGTGGGAGATTTTTACTCCCACTGAACGGATATATGGCACCCGCCGAGCCGGCAGGCGAGACTCGGGGGACATACTTTGCGGTTATAGCATCACATTCCGAGCGCGGAAAGAAGTTCCTGAGTTTTGTCGGTTTTTTCCCATGCAACACCGAGATCCTCTCTGCCCATATGACCGTAAGCCGCAAGATGGCGATAGATCGGTTTTTTCAGCCCGAGATCGCGGATTATCGCTGCCGGACGGAGATCAAATACCTTATTTACGGCTGCGGACAATGCCTCGTCGCTGACCTTTCCCGTACCGAAGGTATCCACCATTACCGAAACGGGTCTTGCTACGCCGATAGCGTAGGACAGCTGTATCTCACATTTTTCGGCAAGACCTGCGGCAACAACATTCTTTGCTGCCCAGCGCGCAGCATAAGCAGCGCTGCGGTCAACCTTTGTGGGATCCTTTCCCGAAAAAGCGCCGCCGCCGTGTCTTGAATATCCGCCGTAGGTATCGACAATAATTTTTCTTCCGGTAAGACCTGTATCGGCAGCAGGACCGCCGAGAACGAATCTTCCCGTAGGATTGACAAGTATTCGTGTTGCGCTGTCCATCAGTCCCTCAGGAATAACGGGAGTAATAACATTCTTTATAAGATCATCACGGATAGTATCAATTGATACCTCCGGCGCGTGCTGAGTAGATATGAGGACTGTATCTATCCTTACGGGCTTGCCGTCGTCATATTCTACTGTGACCTGAGTTTTTCCGTCGGGGCGCAGATATGTCAGGGTATTGTCCTTGCGCACATCAGCAAGACGCTTTGCAAGCTTATGCGCAAGGGATATCGGCAGCGGCATAAGCTCCGGAGTTTCATTGCAGGCAAAGCCGAACATGATGCCCTGATCTCCTGCGCCTGTCAGGTTAAGGACATCGTCCTGACTTTCTCTGTATTCGCATGAGGATTCAACGCCCATATTGATATCCGGCGACTGGGAATCTATTGATGAGATAACCGCGCAGGTATTGCCGTTGAAACCACATTCGGGACGGTTGTAGCCTATTTCATTGATAACGTCGCGTGTGATCCTGTCGATATCGGCATAACACTCGGTAGTGATCTCTCCCATTACATGAATAAGCCCCGTTGTCGCAGTGACCTCGCAGGCAACGTGTGCCTGCGGATCTACCGAAAGTATATTGTCGAGGATCGCATCTGAGATCTGGTCGCACACCTTATCCGGATGTCCCTCTGTCACTGATTCTGATGTAAATAAAAACTTTGCCATTTTCCTTTTCCTTTCTCTTTTCACGCAGCGCAAAGCTGCACCCGATAGTTTTTTCAGCGTAAAGCATTATGCTCAGGCACTGAGCTCAGGCTCCGCTTTCAGCGCCGAAACGATCATTTTTTCTCCGGCTCGGGATATGTAACGCCGAAAGTTTCTACTGTAACGGACTTCATGACCTGCGGAATTATCGGTCTGTCGTTGGGGTTGGTCTGCTCTGCTGCGATCTTGTTGACAACGTCCATGCCCTCGATTATCTTTCCGAAAGCGGCATATTCACCGTCAAGATGCGGAGCGGCCTTGTGCATGATGAAGAACTGGGATCCTGCGGAATCCGGCATCATTGAGCGCGCCATTGAAAGTACGCCCTCGGTATGCCTGAGATCATTTTTGAATCCGTTATGAGCAAATTCACCCTTTATGCTGTAGCCGGGGCCGCCCATTCCGTTACCGTCGGGGCAGCCGCCCTGGAGCATGAATCCGCGTATGACTCTGTGGAAGGTAAGTCCGTTATAAAAGCCTTTATTGATAAGGCTGATAAAATTGTTGACCGTATTCGGAGCTATATCGGGATAAAGCTCAGCCTTCATTACATCGCCGTTTCTCATTGTGATCGTTACTATTGGATTTGCCATTTTTGTTTCCTCCGTTTTTATTATTTATTTTTATTGACCCAGTTTGCGGGATTGAACGCCAGCAATATCGGGAAGATCTCAAGCCTGCCCAGAAGCATGGCAAAAGATAAAACTATTGTGGAAAAATCGGAATAGCCGCTGTATCCTCCTGCAGGTCCTACGGCGCCGAGTCCGGGACCTACGTTATTGAAGCATGACACCGCAGCGGTAAGGTTCGTTTCAAAATCAAAAGGCTCAAATGATATCAGCAGGAAAACAGCCACTATCAGCAGACAGTATAATACGAAATATGTGCTTACACGTCTTATCGTGGTATCATCAAGCGCCTTGCCGTCTATCTTGACCTTTACGACAGAGCGCGGATGACGAAGCTGACGGATATCATTGTATATTGTTTTCATCATTATCATTATACGCGATATTTTCAGTCCGCCGGCAGTAGATCCTGCGCAGCCGCCTATGAACATCAGTATGAAAAGCAGATTTCTCGACAGCCCCGGCCATGTGTTGAAATCAGCGGTCGAATATCCGGTCGTGGACATTATCGAGGTGACCTGAAAGAACGAATGTCTTGCGCTGTCTGCGACATTCCCGTATACAGGATATATATTTACCGCGATGATGACCGTTGACGCAAGTATCAGTATTCCGAACAGCCACAGTTCGCTGTTTTTCACCGCGACTTTGAATTTCTTCATCAGCACAAGGTAATACAGGTTAAAGTTGATACCGAATATTACCATAAACACTGCGATGACCCATTGCAGATATGCGTTGTAGCCGCCGATAGAATCTCCCTTTATGCCGTATCCGCCCGTACCTGCGGTCCCGAGCGCATGGACTATGCTGTCATAAAGCGGCATTCCGCCTGCAAGAAGCAGCAGGGTTTCCAGAAGCGTCAGGGCAAAATATATAAGGTAAAGTATCTTTGCTGTATCCCTCAGTCTCGGAACAAGCTTTCCGACTACCGGTCCGGGCATTTCAGCTCTCATGATATGCATTGAGCGTCCGGAATCAGTGGGGATTATCGCCATCATCAGCACAAGAATACCCATACCGCCTATCCAGTGGGTAAAGCTTCGCCAGAAAAGCATTCCGCGGCTCATTGCGTCAAGATCGGTTATAAGCGACGCGCCCGTCGTCGTAAAGCCGCTTACCGTTTCAAAGAATGCATCAAAATAATTGGGTATCTCCCGGCTGAAAAAAAACGGGAGCGCGCCCACAAGCGACAGCAATATCCACGCGAAGGCAACTATGGACACGCCCTCTTTTGCAAACATCACATTGTCATAGGGCTTCATAAATACCATGGGGATTATTCCGATCAGCAGCGCAGTACCAATTGCCGCGCCAAAGGAAATCAGACATCTCATCTCTCCGTATATGACTGATACCAGCAGCGGAAAGATCATCAGTACAGCTTCGAGCACCATGATCTGCCCTACCCTGTACACAACCATTCGTCTGTTCATTATTCAAACAGTCTCCTTATCCCAGAATATCAGAAAGATCGTTCAGCCTGCTTCCGGCTGCTACGACGATTACCCTGTCGCCGGATTCAAATTTATCATGACCGGTCGGTATTATTGCCTTTCTGTCGCGGATTATTCCTGCAATAAGAATATTCTTTTTCAGAGTCAGATCCCTGAGCGGTATTCCCAGTCCGCGGAAATCCGCTCCTGCCTTGAATTCAAGTACCTCCGCCCTGTCATCCATTATCTTATAGAGTGTTTCAACATTACTGCCCTTGGAATTTTCAAGTGCGCGGGCATATCTGAGCACCATATCGGAAACGGATTTTCTCGGACAGACGATACTGTCAAGCCCGAGGTTAGCCGCCATTGCTATCAGCTCCCTGCGGTTTACCTTTGATATGACCTTGGGGACCTTTTTGGTCGATGCAAAAATAGATATGAGTATATTTTCCTCATCCATTCCCGTAAGGGCAACGAAAGCGTCGGTCGTATTGAGTCCTTCCTCAAGAAGAAGCTCCTGCTGCGCTCCGTCTCCGTTTATGATAACAGTCCTCGGAGGAAGTGTCTTTGAAAGCTCATCACATTTCCGGGGATCCTTCTCTATCAGTCTGACATTGATGCCTGCCATTGAAAGAAGGTGTGTAAGATAATATGCCGTCCTGCTGCCGCCGAGTATCATCACGTTCCTTGCAGGCTTATGCTCAAGCCCCAGCTCCTTCATAAGCTTATGCACTTCGGACAAGGAGGCTGTCAGACCTATCCTGTCGCCCTTTCTCAGCACGAAATCACCTGCCGGGATAAAGACCTGCTCTCCCCTCTGCACAGCGCAGATAAGGAAATTCTGTTTAAGCTTGTTACGGATATTCATAAGCGGTACTCCGACAAGCTGTGAATCATCACGAAGAACCATTTCCACGATCTCAAAATTCTTCTGGGAAAATGATTCTATCTTTGACGCATAGGGCAGGCGCAGGGAATTGAACATCTCATGCGCAGCGATAAGCTCGGGATTTATCGACATGGATATACCCAGATGCTGGCGCAGAAAACCGAAATTATTGACATTATACTGAGGTGAGCGTATGCGCGCTATGGTATGCTGTACTCCCAGTTTCTGGGCAATATAGCAGCAAAGCATATTCAGTTCATCGGACGAGGTCACAGATACTATAAGCTCGGTGCTTTCTATTCCTGCTTCTATCAGGGTATTGTAATCCGTACCGCTGCCGCACACACCCATAACGTCATATATATTGGTAATGTTTTCCACAATCTGCGGGTCAATATCCATGACAGTAACGTCATGTCCCTCATCAACAAGGCTCGACATGACAGTCACGCCTATCTTTCCGCAGCCGACTACTAAAACCTTCATATTCGTATTCCTCTGATTATAAAAACGTACTCTCATTAATCCTTGAAGCTCAATGTGAGTATAATGACAGTCATACATATTTACTATATAACAAAGCAGCGGAAAGTTCAACAGTAAAATTGAAAAAATAATGACTTATCCAAAAAAAGCGTGTATAATATAAGAAGTGATACAAAATAATGACGAAAAATTTTCCGGAGGTCCGCATATGGATGAATTAAAGGAACACAAAGCCGCAGCTGATATCAATCCTGACGAATATTATCCCGATGACGAACCTGATGTTTCCTTGCCCGAAAGGTTCAGGCGGCGGATATTCAAGATGGTTTCCGTAGGCGTGGTCGATGACAGGATAAACCAGCTTTATGACATAATAAGCATAGGAGCGCTGCTGATAAATCTTCTTGTCACGATACTTGATACCTTTGACGGTATGCATGAAAGATATGCTCTTGTTTTTGCCTGCGCGGAAGCTGTGACCATAGCTTTTTTCGCCGTGGATTATGTTCTCAGGCTTTATACGGCGAACTGTCTTTACCCTTATGACAAGGAAATAAAATCCATTCTGAAATACATTTTTTCCTTTACCGGGATAGTTGACCTGCTGTCATTTCTGCCTTATTATCTTCCGGCATTTTTCCCGGCAGGCGCCGCGGTATTCAAAATGTTCCGCGTTGCAAGGATACTGAGGCTTTTCAGGATAAACGCCTATTATGATTCACTCAATGTCATAACAGACGTCCTTCTGCGGAAAAAACAGCAGCTTTTGTCCTCGCTGTTCATTATACTTGTTCTGATGGTAGCCGCAAGTCTTTGTATGTACAGCATAGAAAACCGCGCGCAGCCGGAGGTATTTTCAAATGCCTTTTCCGGCATCTGGTGGGCTGCGTCCACACTGCTGACTGTCGGCTACGGTGATATTTACCCCGTTACCGCTCTCGGAAAGGCGCTCGGGATATTCATAGCATTTCTCGGCGTAGGTATCGTCGCGATCCCCACCGGTATTATTTCCGCAGGCTTTGTAGAACAGTATTCAAAGTTTCAGAGCCTTGACAATACCTCGGAGGAAGATGTGAATTTCATCAAGATAAAGATCTCTCCTAAGGACAAATGGGCAGGCAGGAAAATATCCGAACTGGATCTGCCTGAGGCAACGATAATCGCCGTTATACAGCGCGGCGCACAGACTATCGTTCCGCGAGGAAATATCAGGATAGCAGCCAATGATGTTCTGATCCTCGGAGCGCAGTCGATCAAGGGAGAAAGACCCGTCTATCTTAAAGAAGTAACACTAAACCGCAGGCATAAATGGAACGGACAGATGATCCGTGACCTTGACATCTCGCGGCAGACCATCATCATAATGATAAAGCGCGGCAATATGACGCTCATCCCTAAAGGAAATCTCATTCTTATGGAGGGTGACAAAGTCATAATGTATTCTCATCTGAAAGGACGGCTTTCGACAGCGGACGAAACCGAACAGGAGCTGTGAACAATACGCATACACAAAGAAAAGAGCCGATCCACGGCTCTTTTTTTACAGGCTTTCAATATTTATTTTTCCTTATAGTTCCCGAGGAACGAGAAATCAGGAAGCTCCTCGGACAGCGCGCAGAGAAGGCTTATTGTTTTCGGGTCGCTGATGCTGCCCGTGAAATCAAGATAGAACATATACTCAAATTTTTTTCCGTACTGAGGACGGGATTCTATCTTCGTCAGGTTAAGACCGTGAGCAGCAAAACGGCAAAGCACACTGTAAAGCGAACCGGTAACATGAGGAAGCGAAAAGCAAAGACTGATCTTGTCCGCATCAGGCTCTATGAACATATCCTTTGAAATGACAATGAACCTTGTAGTATTATTCGGATTGTTCTGGAAACCTCTTGCGATTATTTCCAGACCGTATTTCTCTGCGGCATCCTCTGAGCAGATAGCAGCAACGGTATCATCATCTGACTCCGACACCATCTTTGCCGCCTGTGCCGTACTGACATAGGGGCTTTGTCTGATCTCGGGACGCGCATTAAGATAATCGGAGCATTGCAGCAATGCCTGCTCATGGGAACAGACAGTCCTTATTTTTTCACCTGTCGTTCCCTTTTTTGCGGCAAGGCAGTGATCGACCGGGATATCGGCTGCCGCAGCTATATGGAACCTGTATTGCAGCATAAGATCATATACCGCAGTCACCGATCCTGCGGAGCTGTTTTCTATTGGTATCACACCGAAATCGACCTCTCCGATGGAAATGACGCGGAACACTTCCCTGAACGGGGAATAAAATATCGGAACAGCCCCGGGAAAAACCTTCTTTGCTGCAATATGAGCATATGCGCCCTCGGCTCCGAAGCAGGCGATCCTGATATTCTCCGGTCTGCTGCAAAGCTGTTTGCCTGCGCAGTATATGCGGTTCCGAAGCTGCGCTCCGCTGCCGAGCATATCATGCTGTACTGCGCGGCTCAGCTCCATTATAGTGGAATAAAGCAGTCTTGCGCTGCCGCCGTATTCGCCTGCCTGCTCCGCGACCTTATCAAGAATAGCATTTTCTCTTTCGGGATTGAATACCGCAATGCCGTTTTCTGCTTTATAACGGGCTACCTCGGCAGAACAATTCATTCTTTTTGTAAAAAGCTCTACTATATTGTTGTCGATCTCGTCTATCTCATCTCTTATTGATCTAAGATCCATAATTTCCACTTCCTTATTCTGAAACAATGATTTCCGTGCGGTGTTGCCTTAAGGCAATACCGCACAAAGATAGTGCCGCAGATGCGCCGCCAATTTTTTCGTCAGATTGTGCAAAACGAGCGTAGTTAACCTGACGGTTATCAAGCGGTTCTTTGTGCGGTGTTGCCTTAAAGTTTCTGCGCCCTTGCAAGAAGCTCCGCAGCCGCCAAAGCCGCAGCCGCCTCAACTACGGGAACGGCTCTCGGCACAATACACGGGTCATGTCTGCCGTGTATCTCAAGCACGGCATTTTCATGCTTCTGCAGATCGACAGTATTCTGCTGCCGCGATATCGACGGAGTAGGCTTGAACGCCGCACGGAATACTATCGGCATACCGGAGCTTATTCCGCCGAGTATACCTCCGTGATTGTTCGTGCGTGTGCGTACAGTATCTCCGTCATAGAAAAATTCATCATTGTTTTCACTGCCGCGCATTTCCGCCGCAGCAAAGCCTGCGCCGAATTCTATTCCCTTTACCGCAGGTATGCCGAATACTATTGATGAAATAAGGTTCTCTATCCCCTCGAACATAGGACTTCCCACGCCTGCCGGCATACCGGTAACGGCACATTCCACAATTCCGCCTATGCTGTCCTGAGAAAGACGGCACTTTTCGACCAGCGCGCGCATAGGCTCCTCTTTCGTATCATCTATAAGCCCGAAACGGGAGGTATTCAGCTTTTCTATAAGCTCATCGGGAATATCCGCAGGGTCAAAAAGACTGTCCCTGACATTGCCGATCGAAGCGATATGGGCAGCCGTTTTTATTCCCCTGCGCTCAAGCATCTGACGGCACACTGCTCCTGCAAAGGTCAGCGGCGCTGTAAGCCTGCCGGAAAAATGTCCGCCGCCGCTGATGTCATTGAAACCGCCGTACCGTACAAAGCCTGTATAATCCGCATGACCCGGACGCGGACAGGAAAGCACATTGCCGTAATCCTGAGATCGTGTATTCGTATTCCTTATCACAGCGCAAAGCGGCGCGCCTGTCGTGGTACTGTCAAGCACACCGGAAAGTATCTCCGGAATATCCTTTTCAAGTCTGGGCGTAGCCGTCTTATCCTTTCCCGGAGCCCGCCTGCTCATCTGAAGATAAAGCTTTTCCATATCCAGCGCTTCGCCGGAGGGAAGTCCGTCTATTACAACGCCTATTCCGTTTCCGTGGCTTTCACCGAAAACGGATATCTTTATCCTTTCACCCCATGATGACATCGGCAATTCCTCCCAACATTCTGTAATCCTCAAAAAAAGAGGGATAGGATTTATTTACGCTTTCCATATCCGTGAGGATAATATCCTCCTCACACCCTGCCGCAGCCACGGCAAGTGACATTACAATACGATGATCGTTGTATCCTTCGGCAAAGCCGCCCCTGATACGCGGCTTGCCGTCTATTATCATTCCGTCGTCCGTTTCCGTTACTGATGCGCCGAGCCTTGTCAGACCGTCAGTCATAGCGGCAAGACGGTCACATTCCTTTATCCTCAGCCTTTCAGCTCCGCGTATGACCGTTCTTCCCCCGGCAAAGGCTGCCGTCACTGCAAGAGCCGGAACCATATCGGGAATATCGGAAGCATCTATTTCTATACCGTGCAGACGACCACCGTTTATATTTATCCTTCCGTCATTTACGGTGATCTCCGCTCCGAAGCGGCGGTATATTTCTATACATTCCTTATCGCCCTGCGCGCTGTCAGCCGAGAGATTGTCTATCGTGATATTTCCGCCCAGAGCGCCTGCCGTAAGGAAAAATGCCGCCTGCGACCAGTCGCCCTCAACGGTATGATCATGCGGAAGATATTTCTGTCCTCCCGGAATGAACCAGCCGTTTTCCGTTTTCTGTACATTCACTCCGAACCGCTGCATAATATCCGTTGTCATATTTATATAGCCGACGGACTGAGCCGGTGAAGTAAGCTTTATTTCGCTGTCGCCGTCAAGCAGCGGCAGCGCAAGCAGAAGTCCGGTAATAAACTGCGAGCTGATATTTCCGGGGATCTCATAGTTTCCGCTCTGAAGCTTTCCGCTGATACTGAGAGGAAGTCCGCCTTTCGTAACGCAGGCAGTCCCTTTTTCCGGCAGACAGCCGGTATAGACTCCTATCGGTCTTTCGGGAAGCTTTCCGTGACCGACGAACTGCGCGCTCACCCCTCCTGCCGCCGCGACCGGCACAAGAAACCGCAGGGTAGAGCCGCTTTCTCCGCAGTCAAGGAGGACATCTCCCGCGGAAAATACATTCGTTCCGTCAATATGCAATGCTTTTCCTTCGGTACGGATATCCGCTCCGAGAGTACGCATACAACCGATCGTAGCAGCGATATCATTTGACATTTCTATCGGGCTGATGATACTCCCGCCTTTTGCAAGGGAGGCGCATATTATCGCCCTGTGAGCCGCGCTCTTTGACGGCGGGACCGAAACTGTTCCGCTGAGAGTGCATGGAGATATTCTAACATTATGCATAAGCTGCGCATCCTTTTCTTTATCAATATTGCTGCACAAAATCATAAAGCCGGCAGGAAGCGGTATTATTTGCTTCCTGCCGGTTTTAAGAGAAAGGAGATTATGTCTGATTATGCCTTGGGGCCGGCTGAAACGAGAGCCTTACCTGCATCGTTTGTTTCATATTTCTTAAAGTTCTTGACAAATCTTGCTGCAAGATCCTTAGCCTTTGTATCCCACTCAGCTGCATCGGCATATGTATCTCTCGGATCGAGAATACCTGTGTCAACGCCCGGAAGCTCTGTCGGTACTTCAAAATCAAAGTAGGGGATCTTCTTTGTGGGAGCATTCTTGATATCGCCGTTGAGGATAGCATCGATGATACCTCTTGTATCCTTGATGGTGATTCTCTTGCCGGTGCCGTTCCAGCCTGTGTTTACGAGGTAAGCCTTGGCGCCGCTCTGCTCCATCTTCTTAACAAGCTCTTCTGCATACTTTGTGGGATGCAGCTCAAGGAATGCCTGACCAAAGCAAGCAGAGAAGGTCGGTGTAGGCTCGGTGATACCGCGCTCTGTGCCTGCAAGCTTTGCTGTAAAGCCAGAAAGGAAGTAATACTGTGTCTGTTCGGGTGTAAGGATAGATACCGGGGGAAGTACGCCGAATGCATCAGCCGAAAGGAAGATAACATTCTCGGCAGCAGGACCGGAAGAGATCTTGTTTACATTCTTTGCGATCTTTTCGATATGCTCGATCGGATAAGAAACTCGGGTATTCTCGGTAACGCTCTTATCGTCGAAGTCGATCTTGCCGTCCGCGTCAACTGTTACATTTTCGAGCAGAGCATCTCTCTTGATAGCGTTATAGATATCCGGCTCGCTTTCCTTATCAAGACCGATCACCTTTGCATAGCAACCGCCCTCGAGGTTAAATACGCCGTTATCGTCCCAGCCGTGCTCGTCGTCGCCGATAAGCAGACGTTTCGGGTCGGTAGAAAGAGTAGTCTTGCCTGTACCGGAAAGACCGAAGAAGATAGCGGTATGCTCGCCGTTCATATCTGTATTTGCGGAGCAGTGCATTGAAGCCATGCCCTGAAGCGGCAGGAAGTAGTTCTGCATTGAGAACATACCCTTTTTCATTTCTCCGCCGTACCATGTGTTCAGGATGACCTGCTCACGGGAAGAAACGTTGAAGAGAACTGCTGTTTCGGAATTAAGACCAAGCTCCTTGTAGTTTTCGACCTTAGCCTTTGAAGCTGTGTAAACAACGAAATCAGGTTCAAAGCTTTCCTGTTCCTCAGCAGTAGGTTTGATGAACATATTCTCAACGAAATGAGCCTGCCATGCAACCTCCATAATAAAGCGGACAGCCATGCGTGAATCCTTGTTTGCGCCGCAGAATGCGTCTACAACGTAAAGCTTTTTGCCTGAGAGTTCATCAACAGCAAGCTTTTTACAAGTTTCCCAAGCCTCCTGAGAAGCAGGGTGGTTATCGTTCGGATAATCAGGTGTTGTCCACCATACTGTATCCCTGGACTTATCGTCCATAACGATAAACTTATCCTTAGGCGAACGTCCGGTATAGATACCCGTCATTACGTTTACTGCGCCAAGCTCTGTTACCTGTCCTTTTTCATAGCCTTCGAGTGAAGGATCGGTTTCATCCTTATAAAGTGTTTCATAGGAAGGATTATAAACGATCTCTTTCACATCAGAAATGCCATATTTTGTCAGATCGATATTTGCCATAAAAAACTCCTCTTTTCTTTCAAAAAATACATATATATAATACATCATCTTTCATTAATTTGTCAATAGTCGGCTTTGACGGCAAAGCATTTAGTTTTTGCTCCGGCATACATAAAAAGATCTCCGCGGAAAAACTTTTGTCAGGTCTTGACATTGTACAGCGAAAATGATATAATCAGTCTGTTATGTAGATTCATAACTATCCTTGCTCCCACAAAGAGGGGAGCCAATAGTCCAGAAGGAGGTGCAGAAAATGGCAGTTATCAATTCTTACGAGGCTGTATTCGTTATTTCTTTGAAGCAGGGCGAAGAGGCTGTAGCTGAGCTTGTAAACAAGTTCAAATCACGTATCGAGAGACACGCTACCGTTGAAAGCGTAGACGAGTGGGGTAAGAGAAAGCTTTCCTATCCTATCAATAAGGAAACAGATGCTTACTATGTTCTCTTTAACTTCAAGTCAGATGCTGAATTCCCGGCTGATCTCGACAGAAGAGCAAAGATCACAGACGGCGTTCTCCGTTCTATGATCATCAAAAAAGATGCTTGATTAAGGAGGTAATTCATTTATGAATATCGTAACTTTAATCGGCAGACTGACCGCTGATCCCGAACTCAAGCATACACAGTCAGGCATTGCCATGACACGTTTTACCGTCGCAGTTGACCGCAGAGTCAAGGCAGGCGAGGAAAAACAGGCTGACTTCATCACCGTAGTTGCATGGCGTCAGACCGCTGAGTTCGTATCCAAGTATTTCTCCAAAGGAAAAAGGATCGCTCTTACAGGTTCTATCCGCACAGGGTCTTATACGACTCAGGACGGCAGCAAACGCTATACAACAGAAGTGTTTGCCGATAATGTAGAATTCTGCGATTCAAAGAATGATTCAAATTCCGGCGAAAATTACGGCGGCAACAGCTATGGCAGCAGCTACAACCAGCAGCGTCAGAATTCCTCTCCCGCAGCTACCTCTTATTCAAGCGGTAATACGGGTGATTTTGAGGAAATGCCTTCTGACGACGATCTGCCCTTTTAATTCATAAGAAAAGGAGGAACTACAGATGGCTGAAAGAATTGAAAGAGATAATCGCAGAGGCGGCCGCAAGGGTCGTAAAAAGGTCTGCGCTTTTTGTGTAGATAAGGTAGAAGTAATCGACTATAAGGATATTTCCAGACTCCGTCGTTTTATTTCCGAGAGAGCTAAAATTCTTCCCCGCAGAGTAACAGGTACCTGCGCTCGTCACCAGAGAGAGCTTACCGTTGCTATCAAGCGCGCAAGATATCTTTCCCTTCTTCCTTACACAAGCGACTGATAATCGTAATACTGACCGATGCCGCGGCATCGGTCTTTTTTCACGGAGGAAATTATGAAATTCACATATAAGACACACCGTACCTGCTCGCGCTCCATTGATATTGAGCTTGAGGACGGCATAGTAAAAAGCGTCCGTTTCAACGGCGGCTGCAGCGGCAATACCCAGGGTATCGCCGCCCTTGTCGAAGGAATGAAGGCTGAGGACGTTATCGCCAGATGCAGGAATATCGACTGCAACGGCAGAGGAACGTCCTGCCCGGATCAGCTTGCGATCGCTCTTGAGCAGGCTTTGCAGAATAACTGAGAATAAACGAAACCCCCGACAAAACGCTTGTCGGGGGTCATTTTATCAGAGTATTCATTGAAACTCGAAATTGTAATTACATCGGCATCGGAATCAGTCCTCATAGAAATTGAAACCGTGAGTAAAACTCAAATACTGTGTATTACATTGGAAACATTCCATTCTTTATAAAATCAATTTATAATAAGCAAAACCTGCTTTTAACCTATTTGCCGCGGAATGACATTCGGTGTACGATTCATTACCATATCACCATCGACGCTGTTTACGCTTAATGCTTGATTCAGACAACCGGATCATTGACCGGTTCACACATAAGCGGCAGCTTCGCCGCTCAATATGCGGAACTCCCGCATAGCAAACGGTACATTTAACCTGTTCAGCCTATATGACACATTTGCTGTACCTGCAGCCCAGCCCCGCGTGTCTGCGGTTGATTGCGCTGCGGAATTATTACTTATGCTTAAACCTCGCAGCACAGATATTCAATTGTAAGTTCTCAGCCCGAAGCTGCCCTGCCGCTTAATATTCATATACCGTTGTAAGCAGCTGACCGTCATCGTCAGGCAACCCTCTTGCAATTCAAAGATGGTTCGGGAACTTACGGCTTAATATACCGATTTATGAAGCGATTCCGACCGTTGCCGCCTGCTAAGCCAAGCGGACTGCACCGGATACTCATGCTCTCTGAAATTATGTCCTTACTGAATCTTATCCTTGCAGAAGACCCCGCACCAAGAGGCGTCAAGGTCTGAAATAACCGGTTCTATATCGCCCATCGGAGCTTGCCTCCCTTCGTGAATTAGATCCCATCGGAACACTGCCCTGCAGTCAAAGGTCTTATGCGGTTCCGATTTGTTATCTTGAATATATTATAGCACATATTTGTAAAAAGTCAATAGTTTTTCTGAACTTTTTTAATTATTTTTATTTCAGAAATAAAGTTGCAGATACACTTGACTTATAAGTAAAATAAGTTTAAAATAGAATTTATGATGTTGTTTTTTTATCGGGCACAGCCGGTTTGCTGCGCTTTGTGAAAAAATATACCGTCAAATTCAACGATAAGGAGCTACTGCCATGAGCGATAAGGAAAAAGAAATTGAACAGACCGAGGACGAAATGGAAGATGTTGATCTGATCTCTCTTCTTGATGACGAGGGCAACGAATATGAATTCGAGGTACTTGACGAGATCGACTACAAGGACGGTCATTATTATGCACTTATGCCCACCTTTGATCTGCCGGATCAGGATATCGAATCCGGAAGCACCTATATGATATTTGAAGCTGTCGAGGACGAGAACGGAGAGCCACAGCTTGCCGAGATCGAGGACGAAGATCTTCTGGACGAAATTGCCGAGATATTCGAGAATAATTTTGATGCTGCCGAGGAAGAATAATTTTGTAATTATTTTTTAATTACACTTGATTTTTCTGCTGATATGTTGTATAATTAATATACACAAGGAAAAATCTATTTGTATATATTGTCTGCCTGATGCGTATATATGTCTAAAATAACCCTACAACCCTTAAATCGGGAATCCGGCTCCTGTGGCGGACTTCAGACCTCCCGCCTTGTGCGGACGAAGGGAGTATGAAATCACGGGGAGGATACCCACCTGCTTATCTCGTAGGCAGGTTATTATTGACAGAGTACGGTTAGGCGGACTTTATTATTTTTGTACGGCAAGCGGCGCCTGAATAATCAGCGATAACTAAAAACATAAAATTATGATCCCCGTGAGTTTTTGCTCACGGGGATATGTTATTATTTGATTACATTTACTGTAAAAGTTTTTTCGGTCGTTCTGCCGCTTGCGTCCTTTACTACGGATTTCAGGTCATAGCTTGTTGCGCTCTTTTGTAAAAATATAAAGTTTTTGCGGCATTATTGCTTAAAAATTAAACTCCGCCTGCAAAAGCAAGCGGAGATTTTTTCATCTTTCAGAAAGCGGCAGATACGGCATACGGTCGTGAACGTTCATATATGCCGGACGGATTATCTTGCTCGGGTTGACAAGCTCCTCGATACGGTGCGCAGACCAGCCGGCAATTCGCGCTATCGCAAATATCGGAGTGAAAAGCTGCGTCGGAAGTCCAAGCATATTATAAACGAATCCGCTGTAAAAATCGACATTCGCGCTGACGCCCTTGTATATACGTCGCTCCTCAGCTATAACCTCAGGCGCAAGACGCTCGATACGCGAATACAAAGCAAATTCCTTTTCCTTGCCCTTCTCTACCGAAAGTTTTTCGACAAAGGATTTGAATACACGCGCTCTCGGGTCGGATATTGAATAAACAGCGTGTCCCATACCGTATATCAGACCGGCGCGGTCAAAAGCTTCGCCATGCAGCAGCTTTTTCAGGTAATTCCTTACCTCCTCTTCGTCCGTATAATCGGAAATGTTCTGCTGCATATCGTCAAACATCTTCACCACCTTGATATTTGCGCCGCCGTGCTTAGGTCCTTTCAGCGAACCGAGAGCCGCCGCGATAGCAGAATATGTATCTGTTCCCGATGAGGAAACAACGTGTGTCGTAAAGCTTGAATTATTACCGCCGCCATGCTCTGCATGAAGTACAAGCGACATATCAAGTAGCTTGGCTTCAAGCTCGGTATATTTTGAATCGGGACGAAGCATATATAAAATATTCTCGGCAGTAGAAAGCTCAGGCTGCGGAGAATGTATGAAAAGACTGTCGCGCAGATAATAATGACTGTACGCCCGATAGCAGTATACGGAAAGCACCGGGAACAATGCGATAAGCTGCAGACACTGGCGCAGTACATTCGGTATGCTGGTATCGTCCGGATTCGGGTCATAGGAATAAAGCGTCAGCACACTTCTTGCAAGACCGTTCATCATATCCATACTCGGAGCTTTCAGAATAATATCTCTCGGGAAGCTCTGCGGAAGATCGCGGTAGGTCGCAAGCAATCTCTTTATCTGACTAAGCTGATCCTTATCGGGCAGCTCACCGAAAAGAAGAAGGTATACAACCTCCTCAAATCCGAAACGATTATCGGCTATGAAGCCTCTGACTATATCCTCAACATCAATTCCCCGGTAATAAAGCTTACCGTCACAGGGTTTTGTTTCTCCGTCAACGGTAACGGAAGAGCAGATCTCCGATATCTCCGTCAGACCGGCAAGCACACCCTTTCCGTTCAGGTCACGAAGTCCGCGTTTGACATCATATTTTTTATATAGATCTTTATCAATTGCACCGTTTTTCTCACAGAGCTTACTAAGACTTCTTAATTCCTCTGTGATATTAAAAAAATGTTCATTCTGAAGTAAGTATTCATTCTGCACTTTCACCATCTCCGTTCTATACGATATATATAATAATATTTTAAATACATAAATCAAATTAATACTATTATTGTACCACAATTTGAACGCTTTGTAAATAGTATACATTATTAAATCTCAAAATATGACAATTTTGATAATTTTTTTAATAGTTGAAATCGTTGATATGATATCAATTCTGTGATTTTGTCAAAATATAATTATTGTAAAACTTCCCGTAATGTTGTATGATATTAATATAATAATATGATCGGAGAGAAAAAACATGAGAAAAACAAAAATCATTTGTACTCTTGGACCGTCCACCGAGGACGAAACTATCCTCAGACAGCTTATTCTTTCGGGCATGGATGTTGCAAGGATCAATATGTCCCACGGAACCCATGAGGAACACCGCATGAAAATAGAAAAGTTAAAGAAGATTCGAAATGAGCTTGATCTTCCCGTTGCTATTCTTCTTGACACCAAAGGTCCCGAGATCAGAACCGGCAATTTCCCGGAAAAGGTAGTCCTCGAAAACGGTCAGCATTTCACCCTTACAACGATTCCGTGTGACGGTGACAAGGAACACTGCTCCATTACATTTGAGGGGCTTCCCGGAGATGTTGATATCGGTACAAAAATACTGATAGATGACGGTCTTATTGAAATGGAAGTAAAGAACAAGACCGAAACGGAAATAGAATGTGTTGTTATCAACGGCGGTCCCGTATCCTCGCACAAGGGTATAAATGTACCGGACATAACGCTTTCCCTCCCCTTCCTCAGTGACAGGGACAAAGACGACCTCAGATTCGGAATTGAGCAGGATGTTGATTTTGTAGCCGCTTCATTTACAAGAAGTGCGGAAGATATCAACGAAATGGTTGCCTTTCTCGAACAAAACGGCGGCGAGGATATCAGGATCATCGCAAAGATCGAAAACAAGGACGGCGTTAATAATATTGATGATATCCTCAGAGTTTCCGACGGCATCATGGTTGCAAGAGGCGACCTTGGTGTAGAGATCCCGTTTGAGGAAATACCGATCATTCAGAAAATGCTTATCCGCAAAACAAGAAATTCGGACAAGCCTGTCATCACAGCCACACAGATGCTTGATTCAATGATAAAGAATCCCCGTCCGACCCGTGCGGAAACAACAGATGTTGCAAACGCGATCTACGACGGAACCAGTGTCATTATGCTTTCAGGCGAAACTGCCGCAGGAGCATATCCTGTTGAGGCGGTAAAGACAATGGCTAATATTGCAGAAACCACAGAAAAAAATATAAATTATATTGATCGTTTCAACAAGCTGGATATAAGTGAAAGACCTGACGTTACATCTGCTATATCTCATGCGACCTGTACGACAGCGCACGATCTCGGAGCCGCTGCGATCATCACAGTATCAAAAAGCGGAAGCACCTGCCGTATGCTTTCCAAATACCGTCCGGAATGTCCGATAATCAGCGGTACGCCGAGCGAAAAGGTATGGAGACAGACTAATATGTCATGGGGCGTTTGTCCTGTCATGATCGAAGAAAAGCACAGCACTGATGATCTTATTGAACACGTTATTGAAACAGCGCAGAAAAAAGGTCTTCTCAAAAACGGAGATCTTGTAGTCCTGACCGCAGGAGTGCCGCTTGGTGTTTCGGGAACAACAAATCTGATGAAGGTACACCTTGTCGGAAACATTCTTTGCAGCGGCGGAACGATAATAAATGATCTTTCAGCTCACGGTCATCTTTCCGTATGCAAAAGCGAAGAGGAAGCCCTGCTCAACTGCAAGGAAGGCGAGATCCTTGTTATCAAGGAAACGAACAATAATCTTCTTCCCGTAATGAAGAAATGCGCCGGTATCATAACAGAGGTTGACGGCGCTGATTCTCATGCAGCGATCGTTTGTCTTGCGCTTAACAAGCCGGTAATAGTCGGCGCCAAAAACGCCACCCTACTGCTCAAAAACGGCGCCAACGTCAACATCTTCTCCGGCAAAAGCGTTGTCACGACCGCAACCACTAAAGTCTGACCTCCCTGTTGTTCTGCCTTATGTTGGGCTGCCGCCCAAACCCGCCCGGGCTCCTCGCCCGGACCTCGGCAGGGCGGTCGACCGCCCTGCACCCGCAATTTTTCTCCAATGGATCTGATACGAAACATAATACAACATAATACAACATAATACAACATAATACAACATAACACTACATAATAAAACATAATACAACAAATACAACATAACACTACATAATAAAACATAATACAACAAATACAACATAATATTACCTGATACAGCTACAACGATACTTTAATGATCTGATGTTAAAAAATAAATAATCCCGAAAGCAACATAATAACTGCTTTCGGGACTTTTTTTATCTTTTTTCGGATCAGCGGCTTATGACCTTCTTCTGCCATGATCTCTTTCCGCACTCGGGACATCTCATATAGCGTGTTCTGCCCATGTGCGTAGCCAAAAATACACTTCCGTATGTCGGAATGTATTTATGTCCGCATTTTGCACATTTATAATATCCTGCGACCTGCTCTATCTTCAGAAAAAAATTCATCGCAATAATGAATACTATAAATCCAAAGATGATCAGAGCATACCTGAGCCAATCCTGCATTTCTATGAAAGCAGCTATTCCTATCAAAGTGAATAAGAATATCATGGCAATAACGCCAATGACTATCTCAAGCATCAGAAGTCTTTTGTCAGTTTCCTCTTTTTGCCTGATAATATCAAGCAGGTTTTTTTCCAATGTTTCATTATAGTTTTTCATAGTTACTTCCTCCCCATTAAGTAAATCGTTGACTGTGATCCCGAGAAACTCACAAAGCTCAAGCATGATCGACGCGTCCGGCAACGATTTTCCCGTTTCCCATTTAGACACTGCCCTGTCGGTAATGCCAAGCTTATCTGCAAGCTGAACCTGGGTCATTTTGTGTTCTTTTCTTTTTTGCGCTATGAATTTGCCTATCTTTATCTGATCCATAGTATCTGACCTCCTTTCGATCACCATTATAACCATTAATGCGCCTAAAATCTACATACCAGCGGTTGAACGGGGAGCAGTCAACCGGTAGTAGAGTTGCTTGTTAAAAGCTTTGCTTTCAACAAGCAAAGGCAAGCCGTAGGCTTGCTGTCGTTCAGTGGGAGATTTTTACTCCCACTGAACGGATATATGGCACCCG
>CACYWT010000051.1 GCA_902778175.1 uncultured Ruminococcus sp.
CAAACCAACAAAGAGTAATGGCGGCAGGACAAGGAATCTTCCCGAAGACGCCCCGGAGGATTGGGCGAGATTTAAGGAATACTGCCGTCAGGATGTAAGGACTGAGAGGGCAATACGGAAGCGGCTGGAGAGGTTTCCGCTGCCTGATTCGGAATGGGATCATTATCATATGGATCAGAGAATAAATGACAGAGGTGTTCTGATAGATAAGGAGCTTGTCACGCAGGCGATCACCTGTGATCTGATGTTGTCCGAGGAAATGACAAAAAGAGCTTATGATCTGACAGGGCTTGAGAACCCGAACTCTGTATCTCAACTGAAAGGATGGCTTGAGGAGCGAGGAATATCGGTAGACACTTTAGGTAAGAAAGATGTCTCCGCAATGATAACTGATCTTGATAAGCACAGTACAGACGGCGAGGCTCTTGAAATGATGAAGCTGCGATTGCAGATGGCGAAAAGCAGTGTAAAGAAATATCAGGCGGCGGATCGTTATGTCTGTGAGGATGGCAGAGCACACGGCTTGTTCCAGTTTTCCGGAGCCAATAGGACGCAGCGATGGGCAGGGCGCGGGATACAGCTGCAAAATCTGCCTCAGAACCATATTGATACCTTGGACGAGGCGAGAGAGCTTGTTAAGCTCGGCTGTTTTGATATGGTGGAGAGTATCTACGGAAACACACCTGATATTCTGTCACAGCTCATAAGAACAATGCTTGTTCCAAAGCCCGGCTGTGAATTCATCATAGCTGATTTCTCCGCTATAGAAGCGAGAGTCTTGGCTTGGCTCGCCGGAGAGCAGTGGCGCATTGATTCCTTTGAGCGTGGTGACGATATTTATTGTGCCTCGGCATCGCAGATGTTCGGAGTGCCTGTCGTGAAGCACGGTATCAACGGTGAGTTGAGACAAAAAGGTAAGGTGGCAGAATTGGCGTGTGGATATGGTGGCTCCGTTGGCGCTCTTATAGCAATGGGTGCTCTTGATATGGGACTGAAAGAAAATGAGTTACAGGATATTATTGATTCCTGGCGCACAGCCAATCCCCACATCGTTCAGTTCTGGTATGCCGTAGAAAAGGCGGCTGTTGATACCATAAAGGATCATCAGGAAAGGACCGTAGGTAAGATAGGATTTCAGTTTTACGCTAATACGCTGTGGATAGTTCTCCCGTCAGGGCGAAAGCTCGCATACATAAAACCAAAGCTCCAGCCTAACCGTTTCGGACGGATGGCTGTTACCTTTGAGGGCTTGAACGCCGGCAATAAATGGGTGCGGGGCGAGACCTATAGTGGGAAACTGGTGGAAAATATTACCCAGAGCACAGCAAGAGACTTGTTAGCAGAAGCAATGAGACGAATGGAACTGGCAGAACTTGAGATAGTAGCGCACGTTCATGATGAGGTAATAATCGAAGCTCCGAAAGGGTCGGTCACGGTGGAAAAGGTATGCTCCATTATGAATGAAAATCCTGCGTGGTCAAAAGGACTGCCTTTGTCATCCGCAGGATATTTAGGCGAGAATTTTTATTTTAAGGATTAAGATTTGTGCTACTCCGGTAATAAGGAGCAGAAAAAAACAGAGTAACAAAAAGCAGAAAAGCGAAAGGAGGCTTGAAAACAAATGAAAGGAAAACACCCGGAAACAATGGTTATGAGACAGCCGTGGGACACAGGTTCATCGGCAAAAGATGATCCATATACAGAGCTTGCCGTTGAGATCCTGATGGTGTCTGTGGAAGACTATATCGAAGTATTGAAAACGCTGCTAAGAGGTGATCTTTCAGACAGTGAAATACACGATTGTAAGCTTGTAAAGAAACGCTTGGAGAAGTTTTTTCGTTCAAAGGAATACGAATTCTATGCAGCGTTTCTGAGCACGGAGATCGATCCCGAAATACTTATACAGCAATGCGGTCTTAGGGCAAAAGAAAGGCTTGAAGCGGAGCTTGAAAAAGAGCGTGAAAAGGAGGAAGAAGCTAAGGAAGAAAAAGAAGCCGCTGAAAATGCAGCTGAGGAACAGGCAGAAAAGCAGGAACAAGAACAAATGCAGGAACAAAATACAAATATTATTTCAACAGCCGATAAGGCGGAAAGTGAGGAAGCACAATGAAACAGGGCAGAACATTATCAGAGGTCATGACAGAGCTTAAAAGACAGGAGGATGTCAAGAGAGATTACATATGTCCTGCGGCATCGCTGGAGCTGCAGAGTGACGGCTCTACGCTGTATATGAATTCTCCGCAGGCACAAGTAACATCATCAACACAGGTTATAAGCCGTGAGATGCTCGGAACAACGGAACTTTTCCATCGTCAGATGGGCAGCGCACTTAATATCCCGGCAAAATACTATGACCTTATGCGTAAAGAAAAGCCGGAGCTTTTAGCCGAAAATGTGAACACTTGGCTGAGTGAGAAAAACCAGTCGTATATGATCCGTTCAATGGATTACGGCAACGGCAGAGTTGCGAGAGCGTTTTTATCAGATCGTTATCGCCGTATTGATAACCTCCAGATAGCAATGACTATACTCCCTCTTTTTATGGGAAACGATCAGTATGAGGTAATGAGCTCAGAAGTGACTGAAAATCGTATGTATATCAAGATCAGTTTCCATATGAAGCGTTATGAGGTCGTTCCGGGAGACTGGGTGGAGTTCGGTATCATAATATCAAATTCAGAAGTAGGTCTCGGTGCAGTCATCATCCGACCGTTCTTAAATCGTCTGATATGTACGAACGGTTGTGTAGTAAATGATTTCGGAGAGCGCCGCCACCATGTCGGCAGACAGTCTAAGGCTGTGGAGGACAGCTTTGATTTGTACTCCGATGCAGCAATAGAAGCGGAGGACAAGGCTTTTATGTTAAAGCTTCGTGATGTTGCAAAGGCTACCCTTGACGAGAGCAGATATCCGACAATAATCGGAAAGCTGCAGAACAGCACAAGGGCACTTATCACAGGTAAGGTACAAGATGTCGTAGAGCTCACAAGCAAAAACTACGGCTTTAATCAGAGCGAGCAGGAGAGCATATTGGATTACCTTATCAGAGGCGGCGATATGAGTCTTTACGGGCTTTCAAATGCGGTAACCAGAATGTCACAGGATGTTGAGTCTTATGACAGAGCAACCGAGCTTGAAAGCATCGGCTGGGACATTGCCACAATGGAGCCTGCAAGATGGAAAGAGATAAATGCGTGAGAGGAATGATAAAAGATGAGTTACGATAATTATTCCGGTGGCTATGCTGATAGATGTCGCACCGGCATCGAATATGCCGATGAGGAAATGTATGTATATGACCAGTGCTGCGAGAATTGCAGATACTATTGCGGTTGGGGCGAGAAAAGAGAAAGAGGCTGCAAGCTCTATTCAAGAGATGAATACGAGCGCTTTCCTAAGGCACACTGGTGCTATCAGTGGAAGGGTGAAAGGATGCAGCAGTCCCGAAAGAGAGAATATGATTACAGCGATTTTTACAGTGAAGGGTACGGTGACTGCTTATGAGGGAATATGTTGTCGAGAATGAGTTTGTCAAAGCAGTCAGAGCGGCAGGAGGCGTTGCGTATAAGCTCACCTCCCAGACCGCCAACGGACTGCCCGACCGTTTGGTTCTCTTC
The DNA here is from genome assembly GCA_902778175.1 of uncultured Ruminococcus sp. Lineage (GTDB taxonomy): Bacteria > Bacillota > Clostridia > Oscillospirales > Acutalibacteraceae > UBA1213. Next base: position 3,618 of record CACYWT010000051.1, read on the forward strand.
TTCCCGGCGAAAACTGTATTCGTAGAGCTTAAAGCTCCCGGAAAAATGCTGCGGCCTTTGCAGAGAAAAAGGCGGTATCAGCTGATGAAGCTCGGTTTCCCTGTTATATGCATTGACAGGTTCAGCCAGATAAAGCCTGCAATAGAGGCAATTAAAACTTGGACACCCAGCACACCATTTCCCGATAATATCGGCGCAAAAGTGCCGGAGCTTGATATCACAGCCCTGCCGCACGATCAGGGCAGTCTCGATGATATGAATGACTACGGAGATACATTTGAGCCGGAAGACCCGGCGGTGCTTGCAGGGTTTTTTGATTTGGATAAGACGACAGGAGGTGATGCCAGATGAAGTTCATACCGCATGATTATCAGCGATACTGTATTGACTATATCAAGTCACATCCCATTTCTGCTCTATTCTTGGATATGGGCTTGGGTTGACAAAACCGTGATAACACTTACGGCTCTTAATGACCTGATTTTTGATGAATTAACAGTTTCAAAGGTTCTTGTTATAGCGCCCCTCAGAGTGGCGCAAGTGAGCTGGCCTAACGAAGTGAAAAAGTGGGATCATTTGAAGTATCTTGATATTTCTGTTATCGTGGGTGATTTAAAGAAACGCAAAGCGGCAATAAATGCTGATGCGCAGGTGTATATAATCAACAGAGAAAACATCAAATGGCTTGTGGAGTATTACGATAAAAACGGACTTCGTTGGGATTTTGACTGTGTCATTATCGATGAGCTTTCTTCTTTCAAAAACCATCAGTCACAGCGATTCCGTTATCTGCGAAAAATCCGCCCGTTCGTTAATCGCTGGGTAGGTCTTACAGGTACGCCGACAAGCAACGGCCTGATAGACTTATGGGCGGAAATAGGAATACTTGACGGCGGCGAACGTCTCGGCAGATTTATAGGCAGGTTCCGTGAAAGCTATTTCAAGCCCGGTTCTATGAATCCAAGTACGGGTGTCGTGTTTTCATATATCCCGCGCCCCGGTGCGGAAGAAAAGATATACGAGAGAATAAGTGACATAACTATATCTATGAAAGCTCTTGATTACCTACATCTGCCTGACTGTATTTATGTCAATCACGAAGTGGAGATGTCGCCTGCCGAGAAGAAACTTTATGACCAGTTAAAGCGTGATCTTATAATTCCGACCGAGGATGGAGATATTGACGCTGCGAACGCAGCATCTCTTTCAAACAAGCTGCTTCAAATGTCCAACGGCGCTGTATATGACGAGAATAAGGAGGCAAGGTTTATCCACAGTCATAAGCTGGAGATGCTGGAAGACCTGATAGAAGCGGCAAACGGGCAGCCTGTTTTAATAGCATACTGGTTCAAGCACGACCGCAGCCGCATAATGGAGCATCTGTCAAAGGCGGGATATGAAATAAGAGATATCAAATCTTCCGAAGATATAGAACTTTGGAACAACGGCTCTATACCTGTTGCTTTGATCCATCCTGCCTCAGCCGGTCACGGACTTAATATCCAGTCGGGCGGACATATTCTTATCTGGTTCGGGCTTACCTGGAGCTTGGAACTCTACCAACAGACAAATGCCCGTCTATGGCGGCAAGGTCAGCAGGAAACAGTAACGATACATCATATTGTGACGAAAAACACAGTTGATGAGGATGTACTTGCGGCTTTAGCATCCAAGGATGTGACGCAGGAAAAGCTGATAGCCGCCGTTAAGGCACAGTTATAAATTAAAAATACAATATGACAAAGCATAATCAAAAGGAGGTTTATTATGCCTGAAACGAACACAAACAACACTACGAAAACCATAAAACGAGTTAATTTCGTAAATATTCCGCAGGAACTGAAAACCAACGCTTCATTCTGCCTGTGGAAGTATGAAAAACGAAGCGGCAGAGCAACGAAGGTGCCCTATGATCCGAGAACGGGACAGCCGGCAAAAACAAATGACGCATCCACTTTTTCGGATTTCTCCACAGCAATGACAGCTTATGCTATGGGTGGCGCTCCTAAATGGGACGGTATAGGATACAGAGTGTCTGAGGGCATCGGTGCTATAGATATTGACCACTGCATAAGAGATGACGGTTCTTTGAACGATGTGGCGGCATCCATTCTCTCGTTCTTTCCCAATGCCTACTTTGAGCGCAGTCCAAGTTCTACCGGTTTGCGAGGTTTTTTCCGTCTCTCTCCCGATTTCGTCTATGATAAGACGGTGTACTACATAAACAACCGTAAGCACGGATTGGAGGTCTATCTCCCCGGTACTACTAATCGCTTTGTAACGGTTACGGGTGATGTATATCGTTCCGGAGAGGTAGCTCGAAATGATGATGCCTTGAAGTCGGTTCTTGATACGTTTATGAAAAGGAAGAACAGGATAGAAGCCGGCAGAGAAGGCGGCAATCCCATAGAGCCTGTGTCGTACCTGACCGATGAGCAGGTCATAGAACACGCAACCAACTCAGCATCCGGGGATAAATTCCGTGCTTTGTACGAGGGACACTGGGAGGAAGGATACGATTCAAGATCAGACGCTGATATGGCTCTCGTTTCTATTCTCGCTTTCTGGTGCGGAAATGTCGAGGAGCAGATCGACCGCATCTTTCGTACCTCAGCCCTTATGCGTGACAAGTGGGACAGAATGACGGGTGACGCCACTTACGGCACTATAACCATTCGGAATGTAATTCATTCTTCTTTGGAAATTTACCGCCCTGTCCGTCCCGGTAATCCCTCGCCGGAGGATGAGTTCAAGAGCCTTGATGCCTCCGCCATTCAGGAGGAAAGGGACAGAAGAGAGCGTGAGGGTTATTCTTTCACTCCCGATTTACGCTGTCTTGATACGAGCATTGAATTGCTCACTCCGCATACCAATCCTCGATATGAATCGCTACAGATAGGCAATGCAAAAATGTTTGTGGATTATTACCGCCGCATCATACTGATGAACGATACAAGAGGCTGTTGGTATATCTATGACGGGCGCGTATGGAGACCCGATAATCACAATCTCAGGATATCCGAAATGGCTAAGAACTTTCATGATATATTACTCTCTTTCGCCCCCACCATCACATCGGAGGATACTAGAAACCGTTTTTTAAAGCGTGTCCATGCTCTCGACCAGAAAAAGATAAGAGATATCATGATAAAAGATGCCGGGAATGATACAAGTATAGCTGTAAAGATGGAAGCGTTTGACCGTGATAAGTATCTTTTTAATGCTCATAACGGCACTATTGATCTGCGCACAATGGAGTTTAAGCCGCACGATCCATCCGATTATCTGACCAAGATGACTGAGGTTGACTATGATCCGGATGCCGTCTGCCCTCGTTGGATTTCTTTCATGGATGAGGTTTTTGAGGGTGATAAGGAACGCATACGCTATCTTCAGAAGGCTATCGGATATGCGATGTCGGGAGATACCAGACTTGAGTGTATGTTTATTCTCTACGGCCCCACATCCAGAAACGGTAAGGGTACTACGATGGAGACGGTGCTGCGTATTCTTGGTGAATACGGCAGGACGGCAAAGCCTGAAATGCTGAGTAAGAAGGGTTTTGCAGATTCATCGGGACCTTCCGAGGACGTTGCGAGGTTAAACGGAGCGAGAATGGTGAATGTATCCGAGCCGGAAAAAAGTATGGTTGTTGATGCCTCTTTAACGAAGCAGATGACGGGTAATAACACATTAACAGCGCGTTATCTGCGTGAGAATAGCTTCGAGTTCAAACCACAGTTCAAGATGTTTATTGATACAAACCATCTGCCGCAGATCTCCGATATGACGCTGTTTGAATCCGACCGTATCCGCATTATACCGTTCAATCGTCATTTTACTGCCGAAGAGCGTGATATTGATCTTAAGAGCTTTTTTGCTGAAGAACACAATCTCTCGGGTATCCTCAACTGGTGTCTGGAAGGGTTCAGGTTGTATCAGGAGGAAGGATTGAAGATGCCGAAGTCTGTGTCTGAAGCTACAGCCGACTATCGTGCTCAATCTGATAGGATAACTATGTTCACAAATCAATGCATCCAAAGAAAAGCCGGCCAGGAGCTTCGCTCCTCTGCTATTTACAACCGCTATAAAGACTGGTGCGCCGAAAACGGTTTTAAATATGAGAATGCGGCGAATTTCAAAAAGAAGATGGCGGCAGCAGGATTCGTGTATATGGTGCGCCGTCCGTGGAATGAGCAAGGTACTCCTACACCAATGGTAAACGATGTTACATGGGCAGCCGGAGAGGAACCTGAGCCGGAATTTGTACCGGAAGATTAAAGGTGTTTTTTGACGGGCTATAATCTTTACCAAAAAACAAGAATTTAAACCGCCAGTTAAAAAGTAGATTTATAACGATCCTTTTTAACCGCACTTTTAATAAGTTGTTTCGTTTTTATCTTTTGTTTGTAGTGGATGTAGTGAGTGTTTCTGGTTACAGTTATATATATATATATAAATACATATATAGAGAAACCGAAAATACCCACTACATTCACTACAAATACAAAAAAATACAAAAATTTACCTTTGTGGACATACTTTGTATTTGCTTGACCGTGCCCATTTCGCACGTGCCAAAGAGTATGGTGGCGGCGTTGTGGGCTGGGGCAAAAGCTCACAAAGAATATATATTTATGAGGAGGATTATTAAATGATAAGAGTAATAAGATTTGAGGGAACGAACAAGAGGGCGCATGAAAAACTCAACGACTGGCTTGCTGAACATCCGCAGGTGAACTTGGTAGATATTAAGCCGGTTGTGATTGGTTCAAGTTCAAGAACGGAATTTGTTTATGCGATAGTGGATATTCCGCAAGATAATAATCAATCAGGAGTAAGAAGTTAACCGAAAGATCAAACACGACAGCGTGTTTAGTAATACGAACAGCGTGTTAGAAATGCAGATTGCGTGATTGAGTGGAAAATATCACGAGCAAAATCACCAAGAATGATAACTGGGATTTGTGCATCAAACCAAAAATAAAAAAATCAAGAATTTCTTTGATGCAGATACGGACAAAATGCCCTCTCCCACGACAGTATATAGAGGGGTTTTATTGAGACCGAAAACGATCCGAAAAGAATAATAAATAATTGGAGGTAACAAAACATGGCAGATGAAAGAACAAACAACAGTGAGCATCATAACAAGGACAATCGGATAGATAAAACAGGTCAGCTAAACGACCCGGTAAACCATCCTGCGCACTACACGACAGGTAAAATTGAAGTGATCGATTACATAGAGGATCAGAAGCTGCCCTATCATCTCGGCAATGCTGTAAAGTATATTTCGAGAGCCGGGAAAAAGGATGAGGATAAAACAGTAGAGGATCTGAGAAAAGCTGTGTGGTACATCGAGCGTTACATCGGAATGATTGGAGAGAAGACAGATTCCATTACTGTGGACGGTGCGGACAGCACAGCTGATGCGGCGGATAGAGCGAACGGCTCCAATGCCACAGACCAAAAGACTGCCGCAAACAAAAAGCCTAACAAGCCTACCCTGTCAGAAGCCTTTATAAACACAGAGATATTTATCGACTTTGAATCGGAACCGATCTACGGTGAAGATCAGGCTTACATATGCTGCCCTGAAAGATTCCCGACAGTACGCTTTCAGCTGATGCCGACAGTCGGACTTATAGAGATTGTTGACAGGCTGCGACATAAGCTGGGCTTCAAGCCTATGTATCCTGTGATCGGATGCAGTAGCGATAATGATTCCGATAACGGTGGTTATGATGACTGTTATGACTGTGACGATGACTGCTGTTATGATTTCTTCATAAGCCTGAATGGTTTTACCGACAGCCACCTCGACACCTGCATAGCAGCTGTTGTGGCTGATTCGGACAGCGTGGATAACGAAGATATGTATACAATCGATCTGACCGATGATGAACAAAGACTTCTTTACAAACGCTTTGACGAGCAATGCAGGAGAAGTCTTGGTAAGACCTGCGAGGAACTGCTGAAAGAAGCAGAAGAAATGATGGATTGAAACCCAGCCCCAACAGCGGGGCTGTTTTTATTGCGGCAAAATAATGAGGAGGTGGTGATGATGCCAAGAAAACCTAAAAGACCGTGTGCTTATCCGAACTGTCCGAATCTGACTGACGGACTATACTGCGAGGAGCATAAAACGATAGTCAATCGGCAGTACGAAAAGTACGGAAGGAAGTATAAGAAAAATGACCGATACGGTTCTGCGTGGCAGAAGGTGCGAAAGCGTTATGTAAAGCTGCACCCGTTCTGTGAGGAATGTTTCAGCAACGGCATCCTTACACCTGTCGAACATGTCCATCACATCAAACCGCTTGATGAAGGCGGTACGAATGACTTTGACAACCTCAAGAGCTTATGTCAAAGCTGTCATTCGAGATTGCACACCCTCAGAGGTGACTATTGGACAAAATACCCACAATAGGATTAAAAATGGCTATTTTTAGTGTTTTACCACCCCCAGGGGGCTAATTTATCTCTAAAAAGTGAACTATTCAGGGACGGGCGCCCCTCTCGTGTTCAAAAATCGCAAATTCAAAGAGGGTATAAGCCCCGGCACTCCTGAAAATATTTTTTTATCAGCAATTTTATTTGAAAAGCCCCATAAATCCCCAATAATCAAACAGAATTCAAACGCATCAGCCCGAACGCAATCGGGCTTTTTTGCTGCAATTTTTTCAATCGGGGTTTGATTATTTTTCAAACATCTTTCAAAGATCTTGATCATACAACTATTGAGGAGTTCCTCGCATATCTTGAAAACGATTTGCAGTGTTCTGCATCAACCAGAAACCAACGGCTGGCAGCATTGAAATCATTCTTCCGTTTCGTGCAGATAGAACGTCCTGATCTTCTGTCAGAATGCCAGTCTATCCTGACCATAAAGAACAAAAAATCGCCGAAACCTGTGATGGATTACCTCTCCGGTCAAGAAACAGAACTGCTTTTTAAGCAGCCTGACACAACCACCCCAAAAGGTCGTCGTGACCTCGCTCTACTGACTCTGATGTATGATTCTGCTGCACGAGTGCAGGAAATCTGCGATTTGAAAATCAACAGCGTTTCATTGACAGTACCCGCGGTAATTCGCTTGTACGGTAAAGGCAGGAAAACAAGGGATGTTCCCCTTGATGCTCCATGTGTAGAAATTCTGCGAAAGTATATGAAAGAAAATCGTTTACAGCACAGTGAAATGTCAAACACTCCACTTTTCTTTAATAGCAGAAGGGAGAAACTCTCACGCAGTGGTGTTGGTTACATTCTTTCTAAATATGTTGAAAAAGCCAACGAAAATGGTGGTCATATTTCTGAAAAAATTTCGCCTCACTGCCTGCGTCATTCGAAAGCTATGCACATGGTAGAAGCTGGAATCAATTTGATTTATATCCGGGATTTTCTCGGTCACGAATCAATCGAAACCACTCAGGTATATGCCAAGGCTAACCCTGAGATCAGGCGAAAGGCTATTGAAAAGATGGAAAAGGTCATCAATCAGGACGGCGGCGATGGTGTTGAAAGGGTACTTGAACTGCGTGGAACTATAGCAAGCGAATCGTGGTATGACGATGATATAACACCTAAGATGTTCAAAGATGAACTGCTTTCCGGCAGCGGTGATATTACTGTCTACATCAATTCTCCGGGCGGCGATTGTGTGGCGGCAGCACAGATATACAATATGCTGTCCGAATATCCCGGTAAGGTAACTGTGAAAATAGATGCAATCGCAGCGAGTGCAGCATCTGTTATTGCAATGTCGGGAGATATGGTTCTGATGTTTCCGGCATCCATGATGATGATCCACAATCCGGCGACCATTGCTTTTGGCGATCATAACGAGATGCAGAAAGCAATCGATATGCTTGCGGAAGTCAAGGAAAGCATCATTAACGCCTATCAAATGAAAACAGACTTGTCCCGTGCGAAGCTCTCAAAGCTGATGGAAGCGGAAACATGGATGTCGGCACATAAGGCTGTAGAGCTTGGTTTTGCAGATGATATTTTCGGAAAGAAAAGCGATAAGTCTGCCGAAGAAGATGAGCAGGAAGATGACGAGACAGGACAAGAAGAGGAGCAGAAGAATGCCGAACGGTAAATTCATCTATGGCATCTACGGTGAAAACGATATTGAAAGCTGGCGTGACCTGCTTTTCTATACTGCACAGGTTCTCGGATGCTACTGTCAGATAAACCGTCAAGGACAACTTGAGCTACGAAAATATGGTGATAATCCTGTTCTTAGTATAACAGATCGGCAGCGTTTTTCGAGCAGCTTTTCTGATTTTATTACCCGATACACAGCAGTAAACTCCACCAATCAGAAAACAACTACAGCTGAATACTATGCCCTCACTCCCGATGATGGGCTGACAATGAATCTCGGTGTAAATCCTCTATTACAATTCGGTTTGCGTGATACTAGAGAAAAGATAATACGCAATATTCTGAACGACATCTCAAAGGTGCGGTATGTTCCATTTGATTCTGAAACAATCGGCAATCCTGCACTTGATATCGGAGATGTCATTTCCTTTTCCGGCGGTCACGCTGACGATACGCAAATTGCCGCCATAACCGGAATGACGGTGAAAATCAACGGCAAAACAACGCTGAAATGTGTCGGTAAAAACCCCCGGCTTTCACAAGCGAAAAGCAAGAATGATAAAAACATAGCCGGACTTCTGAACTCCGTAGAGGTAGGAAAAATTACGGTTCATTCGTATATGAATTCTTCTCCGTTTACCGTAGGAGAAAATGATGCGGAGATAGTCAGTCTTGAATTTGCATCTCAGGATGATACAGATGCAGAGTTTCACGGCAGTATCCTTATTGATATAACTGCAAATGAGGTGCAGAAAACAGCAAGTGGTAAACTGAACGATCAGGATATTTCCGTATCGTGGAATGAGGACGGCAGAGCAACGCTGAAAGTAACCTATGTGATAAACGATAATGTCATAAATACCTACTATCCGATTGAAACATGGCAAAGCGGTAAGCATATCCTCAATCTTTACTATCCAATATCAAAGCTGGATGCCAACGCATATAACACATTCAAAGTCAGACTGTCTGTGACTGGCGGCTCCGGCTTAATTGACCGTATGCAGGCTCTCTGTACTATCAGCGGTCAGGGGCTGAGTGCCGGAAATGTATGGGATGGTCGTCTGTCCTTTGAGGAGAAGTTTGTACCCGTTGCAGATGTGGGAAGTCTTTCTTTCCGTAAGGCTATTGATATT
>CACYWT010000052.1 GCA_902778175.1 uncultured Ruminococcus sp.
CATTATTATACCTGAATAACTTCTAAAGCTTACAAATTCCATACCTACTTCCGTTACCAAGACAGAACCAACAATTTCTACGAAAGTAAGCGGGCACGCACCCGACGGAGAAAATAAAACTTGATATTCATTGAAATTTGTACTATAATAGTATGCGTAGTATTTTGCATTTTTATATACTTTTTTAGGAGGAAAAGGAATGAGTATTGAATCTATTTCAGAAGCGGTCAATACCGCCCGCAGCCGGACTTCGGGAACAGCCGCTTATTCAAGACTTGTAAAACTGTTCGATGACGGTATTTTCACCGAGCTTGATACCTTTGCGAAATCTGCCGATGACTGCACCGAGATCAGGGCAGGCAGAGGTACTGTCGGGGGAACAGGCGTTTTCGCCTATGCTCAGAGTACCGACGTTTCGGGCGGCGCTATGTCAAGAGCACAGGCTGCTAAAATAAAAAAGATCTATGACCTCGCGCTGAAAACAGGCTCTCCCGTCGTGGCTGTCTATGATTCTGTCGGCGGAAGACTCAACGAGGGCAGCGAACTGCTGGGCGCATACGGCGATGTGCTTAAATACAGCGCAAATCTTTCGGGCGTCGTTCCGCAGATATCTGTCGTGGTTGGCAAATGCTGCGGTACTCAGGCTCTTATCGCCGTAAGCGGAGATATCGTCATAATGTCAGAAAATGCTGAGCTTACCATTAATACAGACGGCTCTGACGCCTCGGCTGATAAATGCTCCGGTTCGGGTATCGCCCATCTCGTGACAGAAAACGAGGACGCCGCTATCGAAAAGGCAAGAGAGATAATTTCCCTGCTCCCTGCCAATAACCTCGATTATGCAGGTACGGTCGAATTTGACGACGCTCAGGCTGACGCCGACCTCATAAGATCCCTCGCGGACGGAGGAAGCGTTATCGAATTGCAGGCTGATTTCGGGAAAAGTATCCGTACCGCTCTCGCTACGGTCGAGGGCGCTACTGTCGGCTTTGTTAAGACAGAGGATAAGATCCTCGACGGCAAGGGCTGCTCAAAGGCTGCAAGATTCGTTAAATTCTGCGACGCCTTCGGTATCCCCGTCGTAACTCTTCTTGATGCTGAGAAATTCTCCTGCATAAGATCCGCGGCAAAGCTTTCCTCGGCTTATTCCGAGGCGACCGCTCCCAAGGTGACGATCGTTACCGGCGACGCTTACGGCGCTGTTTATATCGCTCTCGCAGGAACAGGCGCTGCCGCAGATATGACCTTTGCATGGGAAAGCGCAAGCATCTCCGCCCTTACTCCCGAGGCAGCCGCTGTTATTGACCTCGGTGACGACCTCGGCGGAAAGCTCAAGGGCGCTGCAGACCCGAAGACTGAGCGCGCAAGGGTGATAGCTGAATATAAGCAGGAAAAGCTTACCGCTCTCAAGGCTGCCGAAAACGGCTATGTCGAGGATATAATCACTCCTGCAGAAACAAGAATGAAACTTATTGCCGCTCTGGATATGCTTTCGGATAAGCGCAGCTCAACTCTCCCGAAAAAACATACCGTAAGTTTCTGATCATAAAATATAAATGAATCAACGAAAGGAAAAGATCAAATATGAAAAATCTGAAGATCACCGTAAACGGTGTTGTATATGACGTACAGGTAGAGGAAACGGACGGTTCTGCTGCTCCTGTCGCTGCTGCTGCTCCTGCCGCTGCTGCTCCCGCACCGAAAAAAGCCGCTCCTGCTGCCGCTGCCGCAGGCGAACCCGTGACCTCACCGATGCCCGGAACTATCCTGAATGTTCCCGTAAAGGTGGGTCAGGCTGTCAAGACAGGCGATGTGCTTGTTGTTCTGGAAGCAATGAAGATGGAAAATGAGATCAAGGCTGCAAAGGACGCTACAGTTGCTTCGATCGCAGTAAGCAAGGGCGAAGCTGTAAATACTGGCACTGTCCTTGTAACACTCAGCTGAACGGGTCGGACGAAAGGGGAAAGTCGCAATGGCTAAAAAAATACAGATCACAGAAACGGTGCTGCGTGACGCCCATCAGTCGCTGATCGCAACGAGAATGCCCCTGAGCGATATGCTGCCGATACTCGACAAGCTCGACAAGGTCGGTTTCTATTCGCTCGAATGTTGGGGCGGAGCTACATTCGACAGCTGCATACGTTTCCTTGACGAGGATCCGTGGGAAAGGCTCCGCACTCTGCGCGAGAAATGCCCGAATACAAGGCTGCAGATGCTCTTCCGCGGACAGAATATGCTCGGTTACCGTCACTATGCTGATGATGTGCTTGAATATTTCGTACAGCGTTCAGTCGCAAACGGTATTGATATCATCAGGATATTCGACGCGCTCAATGATATAAAGAATCTCCAGACAGCGATAAAGGCTGCAAAGGCTGCCAAGAAGGAAAACCCGAATGTCGAGGCGCAGGTTGCTATCAGCTACACGACAGGACCGGTATTCACTACGCAGTATTATGTGGATTATGCAAAGCGCATACAGGAGGCAGGCGCGGATTCCATATGCATAAAGGATATGGCTGCGCTGCTCACACCATACTATACCGCCGAGCTTGTCGGAGCAATAAAGAAGGCTGTTGACATTCCGGTACAGCTGCATACCCACTATACATCGGGACTTGCGTCAATGTGTCTGCTCAAGGCGATAGAGGCAGGCGTTGACAGGATAGATACCGCAATGTCGCCGCTTGCAAACGGAACGTCCCACGCTCCGACCGAATCAATGGTCGCAGCGTTGCAGGGAACGGAATACGACACGGGTTTAGATCTCGTACAGCTCTCGGAGATAAGGGAATATTTCATGGGTCTGCGCGAGAAATATATAAAGAGCGGTCTGCTCGATCCGAAAATGCTCGCAACAGACGCGAAGGCTCTCATTTATCAGGTTCCGGGCGGAATGTTGTCGAATCTTCTCAGCCAGCTCAAACAGGCAGGAAAAGAGGATCAGCTCACACAGGTACTCGAAGAGGTCCCGCGTGTGCGCAAGGACGCAGGTTATCCGCCGCTTGTTACGCCGACATCACAGATCGTCGGAACACAGGCAGTATTCAATGTGATCCTCGGTGAGCGCTACAAGATGTGCAACGACCAGTTCAAGGATCTTGTCGCAGGAAAATACGGCACAACGCCTGTTCCGATAGACAAGGAATTCCAGAAGAAGATCATCGGTGATATGAAGCCGATCAACTGTCGTCCGGCGGATCTTCTTGAGCCGGAGCTTGAAAAGCTCCGCGCCGAGATACCCGAATGGATAGAGCAGGAGGAGGACGTACTGACCTATGCTCAGTTCCCGAAGGTAGCTCCGGGCTTTTTCAAGAAGCGCCGTGACAAAAAGATCGGCATAAATCCCGACGCCGACATAAAAAACAAGATCCATCCGGTATAATATTAAAAAAAAGCAGCGGAACGTCATGATTCCGCTGCTTTTTTTGCCTGAATTAAATTCAATATAAAGGCAACACCGCCGGCGTGCCGCCGGTGTCAGTTCGCGTAATCGTTCGCTCCGCTCACTCTGCACTCGTAAGGATGCTTTGTAAGCCGCGATCAGAGTTAAAGTCACGGGGAACAAAACGCCGCCGCACCTGTCAACAAAGTAACGACCGCGAGTAGTGAATGTTCGGTTCGAGTGTAGAGCGGAACGAAGTGGAGCGACCGGCGCGAATTGCCCAGTGCGGGCACGCGCCGCGAATTGACAGTGGAGGCACTCCGCGGCGCATCTGCGGCACTATCTTTGTGCGGTATTGCCTAAAATAGTTATACAAAAATGATTTTTTCATGAATATTCTCTGATATAATTCTTATACCGCAAAATTACACTTATCTGATAAAAAAATTACACAGTTTTTTATATTATTATTGTAATTCATCAAAATCTATAGTATAATGACATAGTAAGATGTGTATTATCACAAATAATTATATGGAGGAAAATCAAATGAAAAAAAGACAGTTTTTCAAAAAAGCCGGATCTGTTATCATTTAAAAAGAATCATGGATGATTTGCATTGTGATTTATAGTATTATTATCCAAATCATTCAGGTAAAAACCACAAATCGCCTGAATGTATTATTTCGGAAGGAGTGTTGAGGTGTGTTCAGAAAAAAACTGTCAGTTATACTGTCTGTAAGCGTCATTGCTTCATGTTATGTGATTTCTTCAGGCGCTGATTCTCCGTTTTGTCCGACTGCATATGCCAAAGAAACGAGTGCAGCAAATTATTCATATGCAATAACGCCTGTTTTAGAGCCGTTTAATGAGTATTTCTACGTAAAGACTGATAATCCGGATCCTATGTCATTCCGCTTTGTGGATAACAGCACGGTATATGGTGAAAAAGGTGCGTGCGGTTATCTGGATCTTCTTTATGATTCATGGAATGAAGAAGCTGTAATTTTTTCGGACGTCGTTTACGAAAACAAGAGTACTGCAAGAGTAACAGGCGGATATATATTTCAAGGTAATGATACAGACGGAGGATATGTTACCCTTCAGTATAAAAAGGATATTTCATATTCGGAATACGAAAAAATCAATCAGACAGAAGGTAATGCAAATATAGGTGAATATACTGAAACAACCAGTTCATCAAAAAGCGGAGGTTTCTCTACCAAAACCTATTACATAACCGGATATTATAAGTGGGAAAATACCTCGATCAAAATCAAGCTTCCCAAACTGGTAAGCAGTGTGGATTATCTCGTGAATACTTACGCCAAAAAGGATAATTTCTTTGATAATATGGATGCTGTACAATCCGGTCTGAATTCTATATGCCTTTACAGCGGTTCATATATCAAAGGCGAGGTATACCGTGCGAATAAATACTGGTTCTTATCGACCTCCCCGCATGTGGATCAGAATTTCTATATTCAGAATCCATATAGCAGAAAAGGAAATAAGCCCTTGTTCGCAAGTTATTTATATCCGTATAAATGGGATTCATTCAGCTTCCCAAACGCTATGGGTATAGTGGCAAATATTCTTGAACCATCTGCAACATACAAAAGCAATAATGATTATCATTGGCTGATAGATGTTACCTATAATGGCAAAACCAGATCTTTCGGCGGTGCCGGCAACGGCAAAGGAGTCGGTATCACAGAGAATCAGATAATCAAAAAATTCAACTTCAAAAATGGTGTTGAAAAGATGGATCTTGCAGGAGCAAAGGATCTCCTGGATCGATACAGCAAGTTAGAAGAAATAGACGATTATCCTCACTATGACGATCTCACCTGGAAACAGGTGGCGGATAAGGTTGGAGAAAATGGTGCATGGGTAAGACTTCTGGTTATTTACAGCATATTCGGTTCGTCCGAAACAGGTTATACTTATCTTTATAAAAACCCGGGCTACGATGATTATCCCGGTCATGTCAGCGATACCTGGGTTGACGGAAGATATATAAACAGGTGGGAATACTGGGAAAAGGGAGCAGAATTTAAAGATTATCCTACAAGTAACATCATGCTTACTTCTATAACAGCACCTTATATCTCATACGATTACACCTTCAAGTATAACTATGATATCGAAAATTATGAGAAAGTCTATAGTAATATCACGATCAGTGAGAAAAAAGCGAAGAATATATTATTCAGTTATTCCAGTAATGATAAAGTCTGGAAAGCCGAATATGCACCGGACACAAAAGGATATGCTAACTACAATGATGTTGAAGAAATGGTCAAAAAAGGCTTGATCGATAAAAAATATCTTGACATGTTAACACTGACCCAGGATGAAGTCAAAGCGTTGAAAGTGGATAAAAACACCAACACTGCTCCGCCAAATAATTATATCTATGATGGAACGACCAAACCCGGAACTGTGTATGTCCCCGTTTCATCGATAAAACTCAGCAAAACCTCTGCAACAATTGAAAAGGGTAAAACACTGTCTCTTACAGCCGCTGTCAGTCCGACAAACGCAACATATAAGACATTTACATGGACTACATCAAACAGTAAAGTAGCAACCGTATCAGACGGCAGGATAACTGCCGTTTCAGTCGGAACTGCAACAATTACCGCAAAGAGCGAGAATGGAAAAACAGCGGTTTGTAAGATTACGGTTAAAAAACCGGATATTGCAGTAAGCAGCATTAAACTCAGCAAATCAGTCCTTACACTTGGAAAAGGGGAAACATTCAGTCTCAGAGCCACTGTTTCTCCGTCAAATGCAACAAACAAAACCGTAGTATGGCGTACCTCGAATTCAAAAATACTTACCGTAGATAAAAACGGCAATGTAAAAGCTGTCGGCAACGGTACAGCATGGATAACAGCGAGAACCACGAATGGTCTTGAAAAATCCTGCAAGATAACGGTAAAGAACGCTCCGACAAAGATCACACTGACAAAGGGTATACTTACCATCGGCGTGGGCGAGAAATACACCATCGGCGCAGGCATAAATGACGGCGCAGGCTGCGCAAAGAGAACCTACAGAACCAGCAACAGCTCTATCGTAAAAATGACAAGAACCGACTGGAACGGCGATTTCTACGGCGTAAAGCCCGGCGTTGCTTATGTAACAGTCCGCACCTATAACGGAAAGGAATCGACCTGCAAGGTCACAGTAAAGGCTGCTCCGGCATCCGTTGCCATCAGCAGGAAAAACCTGACAATGAAGGTCGGCGCTACTGCAACACTCAGCTGCTCTGTTCCTTCAAATGCAGGTTGCGCGCTTCGCACATTCCGCTCAAGCAACAGCAATGTTGTTAAAATGACAAAGACAAACTGGACAGGCTCCTTCAAGGCTGTAGCTCCCGGTACAGCCTATGTAACAGTCCGCACCTACAACGGCAAAGAATCCACCTGTAAGATAACGGTAGTCAGATGATAAATTATTTCCCGTGAGTTTTCGGCTCACGGGAAAATTTATATAAAGTAAAGCAAAGCTTTTATCAGCTGTAAAAGTCAATTTTTACCATGTTACAGTACCGATTTAAAGCTTTATCAAGTTAAAATAAACGAAAAAATCAGAAAAATTATTTGTTTTTTCTAAAATATGATTGACAATATCGTTAAATATCTTTACAATAGAAATATCAGACCATCATTGAACAATGGTATTGTTTTACAGATGATCTCGGAAAAAATCTTCTGTACAGACAGGATGATACAAAACATGAGGATTTTGGTTATCGGGGATATCGTCGGCAGTATTGGCTGCCGCTTTCTCCGCAGTAAGCTTCCGCAGCTTAAAAAAACAGAGGGAATAGATATGGTCATCGCTAACGGTGAAAATTCCGCAGACGGAAACGGTATCACTCCGTCTTCCGCGGAATATATATTTTCAAGCGGCGTTGACGTTATCACCGGAGGCAATCACAGCTTCCGCAGAAGGGAAATATACAGTCTTTATGACGAAAATCCTTTCCTGCTCCGCCCTGCAAATTTCCCGGAGGGGACAACACCGGGAAAAGGGGATACGGTGTTCGATATGGGAAGAATCCGGGTGGGAGTTATCAGCCTGATGGGCAATATGTATATGGATCTCTGTGACGATCCGTTCAGAACTGCCGACAGACTTATATCAAAGCTCGGTACAAAAATAACAATAGTGGATTTTCACGCAGAGGCGACCGCAGAAAAACTTGCGCTTGCATATTATCTCGACGGCAGGGTGTCCGCAGTTTTCGGGACGCATACCCATGTCCAGACTGCCGACGAAACTGTATTTGAAAACGGTACGGGGTATATCACCGACGTGGGAATGACAGGTACGATCAATTCCGTTTTAGGAGTCAGACCTGAGCTTGCAGTGAAAAAATTTACCGAAAAGCTGCCGGTTCGTTTTGACCTCGCTCAGGGGGATTGCAAAATGGACTGCCTGCTGTATGATATAGACGAAAAAACCGGAAAAACACTTTCTCTCAGACGTATGGAGCTGCGCTGAAAATATGTGATATTATTTTTTCAAAATGTATTTGAAACTTATGTTTTTTGTGGTATTATATATGTACATGGGATTTAAAATTTATCAGGAGGATATCGGAAAATGGAAATACTTAAAGTATCATCAAAATCATCACCAAACTCTGTCGCAGGAGCTATCGCGGGCGTTGTAAGGGATTACGGCTGCGTTGAGGTCCAGGCAGTAGGTGCGGGTGCGACTAATCAGGCTCTCAAGGCTGTGGCTGTAGCAAGGGGATATATGGCTCCCATGGGAATAGATCTGGTTTGTATTCCTGCATTTACGATCATCGACATTGACGGCGTTGAACGCACCGCAATGAAACTTATTGTTGAAACACGATAAAAATTATTCAAAAAAGCTGTACATTTTGAGCCGATTGTGGTACAATTACTTTGGTACTGTCCGTCGGCTTTTTTTTTGCGGACCTGTAACTTAAATACAGATAAGGAAGTGCTATGAATGATAAACGGTTCAAGCTTCAGAAATGCGCTTATTTCAGGTGCTAACAACATTATCTCACATAAATCCGAAATCAATGCACTGAATATTTTCCCCGTGCCGGACGGTGATACCGGTACAAATATGTCAATGACTATCGAAGCGGCAGTAAATGCATATGAGGGCGTGACAAGTCAGAGTATCTCGGAAAATGCCGCTGTCGCAGCTTCGGCTATGCTGAAGGGTGCTCGCGGAAACTCCGGAGTAATACTTTCGCTTCTTTTCAGAGGTATGGCGAACGGACTCAAGGATAAGGACGAGGCTGACGGAAAGGATCTTGTATCCGCTCTCCATGTCGGCGTCGAAATGGCATATAAGGCTGTTATGAACCCCACTGAGGGTACTATACTTACGGTTGCAAGAATGGCTCTCGACGCAGGACGCGCCGCTGCGGAAGCAGAGGACGATGCTGTGATCGTTTTCGGGGCTGTGTGCGCCGCTGCGCATGACGCTCTGGACAAGACACCCGAGATGCTCCCGGTACTGAAAAAGGCAGGAGTTGTAGACGCCGGCGGCAAGGGTCTTTGCATGATATTCGACGGTATGCTTTCACTTCTCAGGGACGGTGTCATGACAGAAGCCGTTATCCGTGATGAAGAGGAAAGCACAGGCATACAGGCTCAGATCGACGCAAGCGGCGAATTTTTCAGGAATGCCGCCGCTGAATTTGACAGCGTTATCAATTATACCTACTGTACGGAATTTATCATCGGAAAAGCAGACGATCTTGCGGAGGATCCCCAGCAGCTCAGAAAATACCTTGAATCCATAGGCGACTGCGTAGTTGTTGCCGAGGACGAGGATATCATAAAGGTACACGTACATACTGAAAATCCCGGTCTTGCAATGGAGGAGGCTCTCACCTTCGGTCAGCTTCTTACGGTAAAGGTCGAGAATATGAAGGAGCAGCACCGCAAGGCAGCTGAAAAGAATGAAAAGGAAAAGGCTGCTGCCGAGGCTGCAATGAAGAAAAAGGCTGAATTGCAGAAAGCAGAACCGGAGGAAGAGGTCGGCTTTGTCGCAGTCGCAAGCGGTATCGGTCTTGAGGGAGTATTCCGTGATCTCGGCTGCAGCCATATCGTCAGCGGCGGTCAGAGCATGAACCCCAGCACAGAGGATATCTATCAGGCAGTTATGGCTACTCCTGCAAAGACAGTATTCGTTCTGCCTAATAACAAGAATATTATACTTGCCGCAGAGCAGGTACTTCCGCTCGTGGACGACAGAGAAGTTATCATTATCCCGACAAAAACCATTCCTCAGGGTCTTGTGGCTATGCTTTCATATGCTCCCGATTCCACACCTGAGCTTAACCGCGAATATATGACCGCTGCAATGGGTAATGTCGATACGGGTATGGTGACCTATGCGGCGCGAAATTCCGAATTCGGCATGACAAAGATCAAGGAAGGCGATATCATCGCCCTCAATAACGGTAAGCTTACCGTTAAGGAGAAGGATCCCGTAAAGGCAGTAGTCAAGCTCGCCAAGGAAATGATAACCAAGGATACTTCCTATGTAAGTCTTATTTTCGGAAACGGAATAACAGAAGCGCAGGCATCGTCCGCTGTTGACGCTATCCATGCTAAAACAGGCGGAAGCGTGGATATATCTCTGATAGACGGAGGACAGCCGATCTACTACTTTATTCTTTCTGTAGAATAAATATATTAATTCTACAAAAGAATTATAAATGCAGTGAAACAGGTTAAGATTATAGTTAAGAGAACTATTGTCTTACCCTGATTTTTCTTTAAAGATGATGGTAACCCCTAATAAAAATGCTGCGGAGGGATCCACCGTGAAAGAAATATTAAGAAACAAAAACGATACGTTGTGTATGATTGGAACATGGGCATGGGGCAGCGGTCCCAACGGCGGAAAGATCGTTTTCGGAAATCATTATAATGAGCAGCAGCTGAGAGATACGTTTGAATGTGCATATAATGCAGGCTTTACGGTATGGGACACAGCCGAGGTATACGGCATGGGAAGTTCGGAGAGGCTGCTCGGCAGTCTTATTGCGGATAAAGAGGTCAGCATTTCCACAAAGCATTTCCCGTACAGACATTACCGCAAGGGTGAAAACCGTGATGCGGTGAACGCAAGTCTTGAACGGCTCGGCAGAGAAAAAATCGACATATACTGGCTTCATTCTCCGCGCAATATTGAGCAGAACATGAAGGAGCTTGCGATACTGCAAAAGGAGGGGCTTATTGAGAGGATAGGTCTTTCCAACGGAAATCTTGCGCAGATCAGGAGGGCGCAGATCACTCTTGAAGAATTCGGGACGCATTTATTTGCGGTACAGAATCATTACAGTCTGCTGACAATAGAGCGAGAAAACAAGATACTGCGATATTGTCAGAAAAACGGAATATTTTTTTACGGATACATGATACTTGAGCAAGGCGCGCTCAGCGGACATTATGACAAGGATCATCGTTTTCCGTCGATGTCTTTGCGCGCGGCGTCATTCAAGAAGAGCAAATTCAAGAAGATCCAGCCGCTGATAGAATATATCCGGGAGCTTGCGGTGAAATACGAAACAGACAGTTCGCGTATTCCCGTAGCGTGGGCAGTTTACAACGGAGTGATCCCTATTCTGGGAATAACGAAGCCGACTCATGCCGAGAATCTGCTTGACGGTCTGGAGATCGAATTAAAGTCGTATGAAATAAAGCAGCTTGAAAAGCTTGCTCTGAAAAGCGGAGTCCGCTGCAAAGGGATCTGGGAATAGCAGCTCACCGGGCGGAGTGCCTCCGCTGTCAATTCGCGGCGGAGTGCCTCCGCGGTCAGTTCGCGTTGGTCGCTTCGCCTCCGGCTCCGCTCTGAATACAAGGCGGTAGTTTATTGGTCGCGGTTTTTACTAACTGACAATCGGGGCTTTATAGTTGAATCCCGATAGTTTTTTCAAAACAATCAAATACTTGCGGCTCTCATTCATTATGCATTATGCATTATGCATTATGCATTAAATTCGCGTTGGTCGCTGCGCTGCGCTCCGCTCTGAATACAAGGCGGTAGTTTATTGGTCGCGGCGGAGTGCCTCCGCAGTCAATTCGCGTTGGTCGCTCCACTCCGTTCCGCTCTGAATACAAGGCGGTAGTTTACTGGTCGCGGTTCACGGCGCTGCTCCGTAAGAAACTCAATCC
>CACYWT010000053.1 GCA_902778175.1 uncultured Ruminococcus sp.
GTTGACGGAAGTAATTACGGTGTTTTTTAGCTTTAGAAGTAATTCAGGTATAATAATGATAAAACAGGCGCTTGTTTCCGGAAAGGAATTATGATAGGTTGGAACAGAGCAGCCGGAAAGTGACCGCGCAGGCGGTCACGGCGGCGGTATGGGATTGAGTTTCTTCCGGAGCAGCGCCGTGAACCGCGACCAGTAAACTACCGCCTTGTGCCCAGAGCGGAGCCGGAGGCGCAGCGACCAACGCGAATTGAGAGCGGAGGCACTCCGCCGCGACCAATGAACTACCGCCTTGTATTAAGAGCGGAACGGAGTGGAGCGACCAACGCGAATTGACGGCGGCGGCGCGCCGGAAGCAATATTTTTACAATAAAATCTTTACATTATCCCGTAAAAATAGTAAAATATATTATGAATGTATATAAATCGGTCCGGTTAAGGAGTGTTTGATGTGAAAAGATTATCAAGATTATCTGTAATTCTTATCTGCCTTGCGTTTCTGGCTCTTTTGTGCGCTTGCTCGCCTTCTCAGCCCGAAAAGGCGGACTTTAAAACCTCTCTCTCCGTTTCACCCTCCTTCGCAGGAACAAGAACATTTACCGTGACTTATCCCCATTCCCTCGTTTCCCCCGGTTCGGATAAGGCGGATAAACTCGATACTATTATAGAAAAAAATTGCCCCGGTTCCCTCGTGTATAATAAGGATCAGTCCTCGGATAAGGTTTCCTATACCTTTACACTCTCATTTACCTCATTTTCTGACTATACCGCAAAGCTCGCGGAAATCCTCGGCTCCCGTCCGGTTATAACTTTTGCAAATCCTGATAACGCCCTCGCATCAGGCTGGAGAATAGAAGAACAGTTCCAGAGCTGTCAGCTCCTTGAATGGATCAGAACCGCCGCCCACGCTCAACAGGATAACAGCTTCGATTTTGAAAGCTCGGAAAGCTCGACCTCCGTTACCTTCGGTACAGATACCGTTACAACAACACCAACTGTTTCTGTTAAAAAATTAAAGGGTCTGCCTGTTAAAAATATCAGAATGACTACCGTTAATAAAAATAGATCCTTCGACCGTACTGTCGTCTTTACGATCACTCAGGCGGCTTTCGATTCCGCAGGTAAACAGGTGTCGGAATATTTCAAAAGTATAACCGACAGCAATGCTCAGGCTGACTGGAGCCTCGGAAACGGTAATTATACATATACCGTGTCTTTCTCAAACCTCACTCTGAAAGAACTTGAGGGCTATACCAACCGCCTTTTGTCCTCTGTCTACGGCGATGCGGAATATACGGATAAGACCTCCGGCAGTACCCCTCTCGCTTTCCAGAATTCCTTTACGGAAACTATCGACCTCTCCAATTATGTCAGCGACGGCGATACCGACGTTCCGTTTGAATATATCTACAGCGTGTCGAACGGCTCACAGCTCGATAACTGCCGCATTTACCGCGATTTTGAATGGATAAATGCCGAAAGCCTGACCTCCGAGAATAACCCCGGCAAGGTCGTCGGAATATACGAAAAAGTTCCGTCTGTCACTCTGCGAATAAACGACGGCAAACAGTATATCCCGAAAAATATTGATATAGCTCTTACTCCGCTCGGTAATGACCAGCTGCAGAAAACATTTTCATTCAGCTATGATATTAGCGAGGGCGGCTTTGAGGCGTCAAACTATACAGCGTCATATTTCAGGACAAAGGGTATTCCTGCCGATGAACTCAGCGAGGACAAGCTTGCTGTGTGCAGGGTATCGTTCAGCGGAAGTCCTGCCGAGCTTAATTCAAAGGTAACGGATATTTTCGGTGACGAAAACCTTATCACTCTCTCGTCCAGCGTTCCGGCAATGACTTTGCGCACGACAAAGCATATCGAGGATACTGTCGATCTTTCGTCTGTCCTCGTCGGAAAGAATATAGAAACTCCCCTGACCTATACCGTTAAGCCGAGGGACGGAGAATATACGAAAAACCTCAGCCTCAGAATTGATGCTCAAAGTGAATCACAAAACGCAGAGAAAAACGAAAAAGGAGAATATACCATATCTCTCGGCGGATCAAAGGGACTTGTCAGCGCTGACGTTTCCGCGGCAAATATTTCGGATATAATCTTCTTCTGCACGATCTCGCTGATAATACTGCTTATCGCAGCAGCGGTGATACTTTTCCTGCGCAGCCGCAAAGCTGTTCCGCCGCCGCACTCAATGGGTCCCGGAAATACGGAGCCTGCAATTCACGGCGGCAGACAGGATCCTGCTCTGCCCGAAAAAAAGACACTTCTGAAAAAGGAAAAGAAATGATATGAAAACAAGATATTGTATTTTTGATCTTGACGGAACACTTATAAATTCATTATACGACCTTGCCGACGCAATGAATCATGCTCTCAGCCGATGCGGTTTTCCGACTCATGACAGGGAAAAATACCGTTTCATGGTCGGCAGCGGAATATCCGTCCTTGCAGACAGGGCGATGGTCGTTCCGGGAGGAACGGACGGCGAAAGAAAAAAAGCTGTACTTGACGCCTTCAATGAATATTACGGCAGTCATTATGCCGATCTTACACGCCCGTATGACGGAATACCGGAGCTGCTTGACGGGCTTGACAGCCGCGGAGTGGGTTACTGTGTTTTGTCGAACAAGCCTGATAATTTCACTCAGGAGATAATCCGCAGGCTTTTCCCCGGAAGAAAATTCGCTGCAGTATGGGGCAAGAGAGAGGATTATCCCCGAAAGCCCGACCCGTCTTCTGTTCTTGCAATGATGTCGTCCGTCGGCGCAGATGCGGAGGAATGTCTGTACATAGGCGACAGTGACGTAGATATGCAGACCGCAGCCAATGCAGGGCTGCGCAGGATCGGTGTAAGCTGGGGATTCCGTCCGGTGAGCGAGCTTATTTCTGCCGGTGCGGACGCGATAGCCGACACCCCACACCAGATACTTGAATTAATTCATAATTCATAATTCATAATGCATAATGAGTGTGAACCGCTGCTTTTATAGAATTAAGCTACGGCACACATTCCACATTTTATTGACATTTTATTGTAAATATTTCTGACATTTTTTACTTTCAATTATCCAAATCATTATAAATTATATAATGTAATAATTATCGAAATAAAGCTACTTTTGCCATTCATTATGCATTATGCATTATGAATTATGCATTAGATTAAGTTATGCATTAGATTAACTGATTGTTTATTAAAGGTTTTTTTATGGATCGTTTTGAATTTGAAACGGAAAGGCTTTTTATCAGGAATTATAAGAGAGCCGATCTGGAGGATTTTATAGAGGTCACTTCTCAGCCGGAAATTCAGCCGACTACCTATGGCATACCGGTTCCCTATACAAAAAAATATGCGAAAAAATGGATGAAATTCGTCCGTGAAAATATCCGCATGAAACAAGCATTTGAATTTGCCGTCTTTCTGAAAGAAAACCGCGCTTATATCGGAAACGTCGGACTGATAAATGTAAGTTTCCTGCATAATCACGCGGATATTTCATATTATATTGATAAGGATATGTGGAACCGCGGCTTTGCTACCGAGGCGGCGGCTGTGATGATGGATTTCGGCTTTGAAAAACTTGGACTGTACAAGATCTCCGGTCTTTGTATGAGATCAAATCCTGCGTCAAAGCGCGTCATGGAAAAACTTGGCATGAAATTTGAGGGTACTATGCGCGGAGAACTGCTCAAAAAAGGCAAATATTACGATCTCGACCGATATTCGATACTGAAAGAGGAGTATTACAGACAGTAAAGGTTGAAAGACGGGAAAGTTTTCAACATTCGGAAGTTGAAAGTGTTAATTAGTTTTTACACACTGTAATTTTTTCCTCAGATATTACAGCGAATTATGGCTTGCATTTTGTAATTATACAATATATAGCGTCAGATTTTGAAAAAATTTCTTTTTTGTCAATATATTGCTGTTGACAGGTATGTGGATAAGTTTTCAACACTTTCAACTTTTTGATGTTGAAAACTGTGGAATTCTTCATGAGAACAAAAAAACGACCTGTTTTTACAAACTGTAAAATTTTTCTTCTTGCATTGACTGACATCACTGACAGTATAATAATAATATATATTACAGATGGTATACAAAAAGAATCAAACGATTTAAAAAAATGCTTGACAAACGTCGGTATCTGTAATATAATAATAGAGCTGATTGTTGAAACGATCATATATGGCGGTATAGCTCAGTTGGCTAGAGCATTCGGTTCATACCCGGAGTGTCGTAGGTTCGAATCCCACTACCGCTACCAATATGGCCCGGTGGTCAAGCGGTTAAGACACCGCCCTTTCACGGCGGTAACACGGGTTCGATTCCCGTCCGGGTCACCAAAGCGAAAATCCTGACACGCAAGTGTCGGGATTTTTGCTTTGTATTATTCATTTTTAAGTTTTCAGTCTTAAGTCTTCAGTTTACCGTGTCAGGATTTTCTAAATGAATACTGAAAACCATAGCACCGCCTGCGGCGGTTAAATGAATACTGAAAACTTAAGACTGAAAAAATAATAATATTTGCAAACCACGGCTTCTTTCGGTATATATAGTAAATTATGACCGATTGTACTATGAAATATGAAACTGATCTCAGGAGTTATGAGCTAATATTTAAGTACTCGGAACGCAAAGCGAAAACCCTGACACGCAAGTGGCAGGATTTTTTTCTTTGTATTATTCATTTATAAAGGCAATACCGCACAAAGATAGTGCCACAGATGCGCCGTCAATTTTTTCGTCAGAATGTGCAAAACGAGCGTAGTTAACCTGACGGTTATCAAGCGAGACCCCAAGGGCACTTCCTTCGGGCGCAGCAGATGTGGTGCTAAGCCGTAAGGCGGTCTTTGTGCGGTGTTGCCTAAAGGCTTGACCTAAACTTTCCGTTCTGTTTCCCACGACTTTCTCCCCGGCGCTAAAAAGAGGCGGCACTGAGCCGCCTCTTTCATTATGCATTATGAATTAATTAACGTAATAATTATCGAAACAAAGCTGCCTCTGCCATTCATTATGCATTATAAATTATATAATGTAATAATTATCGAAATAAAGCTACTTTTGCCATTCATTATGCATTATGCATTATGAATTATGCATTATCGAAGTTATGCATTATCGAAGTTATGCATTATGAATTATGCATTGAATTATGCATTGTTACGTCGCCGCTGGTGGTGCTGATCTCCAGCTTGTTGGCGCTGTCTGCAAAGGACGGTACACTGATATCTCCGCTTACGGTGTGCGTGGTAATTTTGTATTCACCGTTAACGCTTCCCTTGACATCACCGCTGACTGTGGAGATCTTTCCGTTTTCAAAGGCTGCACGGTCAAGTCTGACGTCGCCGCTCGTGGTGTTGATATCAAGCTCCGAAATACCTCCGTGAGCAAGAGTGATATCACCGCTGACAGTCTTGATCGAAACGGGCGCGTGTTTATCATCATCGGAATTGCGTATGTTAATATCGCCGCTTACGGTTTCCGCTGAAAGATCGCTGAATAACGCTTCGCACTTTATATCTCCGCTTGTGGTATGCAGGGATACCTTGTCAAATTCAATTTCTTTTGATTCAGTCCTGATATCTCCGCTGACTGTCGATACCTTGAGGGTTTTGTAATTATCCGGCAGATAAACGATTATATCATCACCGTGTATAAAGGAAAAATCAAAGAAATTCAAGCCGTGAAGAAAACCGTTTTCGGAATTTGAATTAATAAACAGCGTGTCGTTCTTTACTTCGATCCTGAATTTATGTCCGCTGTTTTCTGTGTATTCAATGCGGCAGGTTTTATCCGATGTCTGTCTGAAAATAACATTCTTGGAAACGGTATTTATCTCGATGTTTCCGAATTGCTCCGTTACCTCGGCTGTCTTTGTGATATATTCGTTGACGTCAAGCTTGCTGAAATCAAAATTTATCATGCAGGCTGAAACCGTTGATAATGCGACTCCCGATAAAAATATTATCATGGATACTAAAAGTACGATCTTCTTTCCTGTTTTCATCAGATTCTACCTCCCGTCACTATATGTTTTACAAGCTTGATGCATAACCTGACAAGCTCGACAAGTCCCTTTGCGCAGAGATTGCACAGCATAATAAACGGCAGACACAGACCTATTCCCATAAGCCCCGTACCGATCTGCATCAGCATCGGCGCCATTGTGTGATGTATGAACGGAGCCGCGATCATACCCGCAAGCCCGATAACACCCATACTGCCTGCCGCCGCATAAAGTCCTATCAGCGCGCCCCACAGACCGAGATATATTCCGATTATTCCGCCGCCGAAAAATACGCCGAATATTATAAGCAGAATGATAGCCGCAGTATTGTATTTCGGCTTTGCCGCGGCTGTGACCTCCTGCGGCATTTCTGTTCCGACAGCCTCCTCAGAGGGCTGTTCTCCGTTTTCGGAGAGTATCTTCGCCGCGATATCGTCAACCGATCCCAGCGATCCGACAGCCTCCTCCTCGGTTTTGCCTTCCTCAATAATATCGTCGATCATTTCACTGTAAAAGCTGACCGAACGCTCCCTTTCCTCCTCGCTGAGAGATGAGAGCCTGCTTCTGAGCTGTTCGAGAAAATCATACTTTTTCATTTTTATCTTCCTCCCTTGTGACATATTCGTATATCGCAACGATCTCTTTCCATTCATTGTTGAATTCCGCTATCCTGTCAAGTCCGCCGCTTGTAATGCGGTAATATTTGCGCAGTCTGCCGTTATGCTCAACGGAATATTCCGTCACCATATCGGAGCCTTCAAGCCGCCGCAGTATCGGGTACAGCGTCGATTCGGATATCGTCATATAGGGCTTTATGTCCTTTATGATCTTATATCCGTATGAATCGGAATTTTTGATCGAAGCCAGTACACAAATGTCAAGAAGTCCTCGTTTGAGCTGAACATCCATATTGATACCCCCTTATGCATAATACTATACCATGCATAGTATTATATGTCAAGATGTATTCTCATATTTTTTTCTTTTTGTCTGCGTCAGCCTTGACAAATCCGTAATATATTATAAAATATAATTATACCGGGTCTTGAAACTTCCCGTTAATACACGGAGGTGAGCGCATGAAAAAACAAGAAACAAGGATCACATTCAGAATAGTTCAGATAGTTCTGCTCTGCATAGCAATACCGGGACTGATCCTGTTTTTTTATTCCTCATCATATTACAGTGCGGACACCGCGGCAAAGGAAGCTCTTGTCCCGGATGACGCTGTACATATAGTTGAGGTCGGAAATGAATATACCGTTTTTTCTCCGGACAATCCCATGGCTGAACTGATCTTTTACCCCGGCGCAAAGATAGAATACAAAGCATATGCTCCGCTGATGCGCAGCCTCGCAAAAAACGGAATACTCTGCATAATGATGAATATGCCGTATGATCTGGCGATACTCGACACGGAAGCCGCCGACAGGGTAATTGATCTTTTTCCGCAGATAACGCACAGATATATATGCGGTCATTCCCTCGGCGCGACCGCCGCAGCTGAATATGCCGCAAAACACGCTGACAAGCTCGACGGACTGATAATGCTTGCCGGCTACAGCGCAAAAAATCTGCGCGAAAGCGGTCTTAGCGTATTGTCTGTTTACGGCAGCTGCGACAGTGTCCTTGACCTTGGAGAATACAAACGCTGTCTTGAACTGCTCCCGGAAAACAAAAGGGAATATGTGATCGAAGGCGGCTGTCATTCCTATTTCGGCAGCTACGGACTGCATTCCGGCGACGGTAAGCCCTCGATAGAACCGGCTCAGCAGACAGCGGAAACCACGGAAGTAATAATAATGCATATCAACAGCGACATCGCTCTGCGCGAAAAGAATGAATGACAGGGAGAGAATGTCTATGGATCACAGGAATATCCTCGCAGCAGCTGCTGCTGCGGTAATGATAATATCGTTTGCCGGGTGCTCCGCAAAAGAAACCGAAGAAGAAAGCAGCGCAGCGGAAAGCTCCGCAAATGAAAGCGTTCCCGAAAAAGCTAAGGAAAAACTGCGCACAAGCACATCATCACTACAGCTTCCGCTCGGAATGAACGAATGGGGATCGGCTGCGAAATATTCCGTATCGGAAAATAAATACCATGACGTTCCCGTGAAGATAACCGGAATGGTCTGCGGCAGCGAGGCTGATAAAAAGATCCGTGAGATCCTGAAAAAAGATCCCTCCGGATATAAATATACAGAACCGGGAAAAGACAGCAAGTGGGCGCTTATCGACTATACCCTGTCGCTTGACGGTTTTCCGCTCGACGAGGGCGGAGAGGACGCATCTGTGACCTCCTTCGTTACGGCAGAGGACGGCGGCTATCTGAAAAGCGGCGGAAAGGATACCGCATCGGTCACAATGGATCTTTTTGAAAAAAAATATTATTTTGAAGGTACGGTCAGCGGACAGATCGCCGTAATGATACCTGCGGAATGTAAAAAATTCATTCTTACACTTGGTGAATATGATGAAACACAGGCGTTTTTCGCGCTTGAACCGTGACAAACCGATAAGACGCATAATTCCTGACAATGTATTGCTTATTTATTTGAAAAAAACTATTGTTTTTTCTGATGTAATTGTAGTATAATATATTTTGAATAAGAACATTTACCTTTGTATAGGAGGAAGCAATATGACTATTCTTGACAAGATCGGCGCAGGTATCGCTGCAACGGTTGAGGTTATCGTTGAAAAAAACAGACAGCTTGCGCAGCTCAACAGACTTTCGGCTATTATCCGTACCGAATCGGAGGTAATCAATCACGCTTATGCCGCTCTCGGCAAGCATTATTATAAAGTACTCGATAAGACAGAAAACGAAACTGATATGACCGGCATCTGCGAGGTTATCCGCTTCTCCGAGGAGAGAAGAAAAAAGGCTCAGGCAAGATATGATTATATCAAGGCGTTCGGTATGCCGAAAAAGGTAATGGATACCGCGGAAATGATCCATCATAAGGAATACGGTTTCGATCTCACCGCCGACGCTCCCGGAGAGGGCAGCTCTGGCGAGGAGGAAAACGAGGATATCACTATCGCTGTTGCCGAGGAGGAAACTGCCGCTCAGCAGAATAACGATCCCGTACAGGCAAAGACAGCGCAGAATAAAAAACGCTCGCGCAAAAAGGCTGAACCTGCCGATACGGAGGCAGAGGACGATCTGACAGATCTCTGATAACTATGTAAGCAGACTCCATCCACAGTGAGGAGTACTATAAAAGGAACTGTCAGCTGTCATTCGCATATGAAAGCGCGCGACGTCTGATGTTTCCTCAGCTTAAATCTGTATTTCGCTGTATTTCTACGGAAAACAGCAGGAGGTAAAAAAATGAAAACAATAACCAAACAGGAAAAGTCCGCAGAAAAAAAGCCTGCATCAAAAAGCAGCAGGACCGCAAGAAGTGAACAGGTATATAAATTATCTGTTCTCGGACTGCTCACCGCCATTACATTCATAATGGCATTCACACCTATCGGCTATATCCCGGTCGGCGCACTGAAGCTCACATTCCTTACCATTCCCGTAATAGTCGCGGCGGCGCTTCTCGGTCCGACAGGCGGCGCGATCATCGGCGGTATGTTCGGCATTACCAGCTTTATACAGGCGGCGTCGGGTATGAGCGCTCTGACAGGCGCGCTGTTCCAGCTCAATCCCATAGTAACATTCCTGCTCTGCATAGTACCCCGTGTGCTTGAGGGGTGGATCGGCGGTCTTATTTTCAAGGCTCTGCAAAAATCCCGCGAATCGGAGATGTTCTCCTTTATCGCAAACGGATCGCTCATCGGCGTTATCGCAGGTCTTGCCGTTTTTTCGGAGGTCGCTGTTATAAATCATTTCCATGACGATATGATGTCGGCATTCTTCCTCAGCATGATACTTACTCTTATCGTCGGAGCTCTGACAGGTCTGCTTTTCGGATTTATCAGAAAGAACAGAAAATCAGACGTATTCGCTTATGCGGCAACGGCTCTTTCCGTTCCGCTGCTCAATACGATCCTTTTCATGTCCGCGCTTTATGCGGAGATAAAGATCATTTCTATGAATGCAAATGCAGCGTCAGGTCTTGACGAAGGCTTTGCCGCTACCTTTACCGCTGTTTCGGGAAAATCCGCAGACGGCGTTCTGGCATTCTTTGTCGGAATGGTCGGCGCGCAGGCTATTATCGAGGCTGTTGTCTGCTTTATTGTCGGATCCGCTATAACAAAGGCTCTGGCAGTTGCACTCAAAAGGGTCAGAAAGTAATTGCTCTATTATTGGCGCTGCAATAATCCGTGACGGGGCTTTGCTCCGTCACTTTTTTTCAGGAGGAGAAAATATGATCTACAAATTACTTGACAGGATAAAGGCATTTGACTGCGTGGAGGCTATCGCAATAGCCGGATCGCGCGCAAGCGGAAATGCCGACGAAAAAAGCGATTATGACGTATATGTATATTATACGTCCGCGCCCGTTCCCGAACAGGAGAGAAGCGCTCTTTACAATGAATTTTGCCGCTACAGCGAAACGGGCAACAAATATTTTGAATATGAGGACAATATTATCCTGAACGACAATATCCCTGCGGATATCATTTTCAGAAGTCTTGACGGGCTTTGCGCTTTTCTTGCCCGTACAGTTGAGGAATACAGGGCATCAAACGGATATACCACCTGTTTCTGGCACAATCTCGTCACCTCGAAGATCTATTATGACCGCGACGGCAGACTGAAAGCCGCTCAGGAGCGCTTTGACGTTCCCTATCCGGAAAAGCTCAGGGAAAATATCATCAGACGCAATGCAGATCTTCTCAGCGGAAAAATGCCGTCATATGACAAGCAGATAATCAAGGCAGGATCACGCGGAGATATCGTTAGCCTTAACCACCGCACAGCGGCATTCCTTGAATCATATTTTGATATCATCTTTGCTCTGAACAGGCTTACCCACCCCGGAGAGAAAAAGCTCACGGAGATCTGCAAAAGGGAATGTAAGCTGCTGCCGGCTGATTTTGAAAAGAATCTGAACAGCCTTTTTGAGCATCTTTTTTCCGATATAGAAAAAACAAAGAATGATCTTGCCGTAATAGTAAAGGAAATGAATATCCTGCTCTCGGAAAACGGATTCGGAACGGAGAACTGAAAATGAAAGACAAAATTCTTGCGGCTCTGAAAGAGAGCGGCGATTATATATCCGGAGAAAAACTCAGCGAAAAGATCGGTGTTTCCCGTACTACAGTATGGAATCATATAAAGCAGCTCCGCTCAGAGGGATATATCATAGATTCTGTTACGAATAAGGGCTACAGGCTGACAAGCTCCCCGGACAGACTCAACTGCGCGCTCATAAACGGAAATTATACGCCCTCCCTTATAGGAACAAGGGTAGGGATCCTTCCGGAAACTGATTCCACGAATGAGGAGCTGAAACGCCGCGCCGCGCTCGGAGAAAAAAGCGGTCTTGTCCTTGCAGCCGAAAAACAGACCGGCGGAAAGGGCAGGCTCGGAAGAAAATGGGAATCGGATCAGGGCGGACTGTATTTTTCCTTTCTTCTGCGCACAGAGCTTCCGCCTGCCGACGTCACGGGGATAACCCTTGCCGCAGGATATGCGGTATGTCTTGCGATACGCGAATATACGGGGCTTGACGCAAGGATAAAGTGG
Source organism: uncultured Ruminococcus sp. (assembly GCA_902778175.1). Lineage (GTDB taxonomy): Bacteria > Bacillota > Clostridia > Oscillospirales > Acutalibacteraceae > UBA1213. The sequence goes on from CACYWT010000053.1 coordinate 11,677, forward strand.
CCGAACGATATCATTATCGGCAGCAGGAAGATATGCGGTATACTGACGGAAATGTCCGCCCAGACCGACAGCACGGAATATATCATCTGCGGTATCGGCATAAACGCAAACAACAGGGATTTTCCGGAGGAGATACGGGGCAAATGTACCTCGATCCTGACGGAAACAGGTGAAATGACCGACCGCAGCAGACTTCTTGGCTGTGTTATAGAAAAGCTCGACAAGGTGCTGTCGTCATTCATCGTCAGTCTGTCGGTTGAGGATATGGCGTCTTTTCGTGAGCTGTGCGCGACCCTCGGACGCAAAGTGACATTTACACGGGCAAAAACAGTGATCGAGGCGACCGCTGTTGATATCGGTTCTGACGGAGAGCTTATCGCGCGCGACCAATCAGGAAAGGAATACAGCATAAATTCCGGAGAAGTCACCGTTCAGGGCATATACTGAATCCGCAAAGCTCAGGCTGCGGGATCTTTTTCCGCCGCAGGACATTCCGGAGTTTTTCTTATGAAACAAGGGGGATCTATTCTTTGGACAGGAACATTATATTTGAAAATGGTTTTGCTGCTGCCGGCAGCGGCAGTTATTATAAGATCGAAAAGGATATCTGTATGATATTATCGTCGGAAAACGAAAAGTATAACATCAAAGCATATTGCTCGCCGACCTTTCAGGGGCTCGACAGCGAGCTTGATCTCTATATCCGCGAACACGCGGCAGAAAGGGGACTGCTGCCGGGATCAGGCTATGTTTCCGGAGAGGTCCTGCTCGAATTTTCGCCGGACGCGGAAGATAATATACTTGTTTATATTTCCGCCGCTCTTGAGTTCATTGATGAGCTTATCGGAAAATATGATATGCTTCCTGCCTGCATGATCTGCCACAGAACATCGGTTATCTCAATGTATAAAAAGGACGACGGCAGCCTTATCCCCGTATGCGACGTCTGCCGCGGCGAACAGGAACTTCTTTCAAAGCATGAAAAAATAATCAAGGATTCCTTCGATCCGGAAAGCCTTGTATATAAACACCCTATCCTCGACAAAGGACCGCTCAAACGCGCTGTTTTTGCCGGTATCAAGGGCGCTCTTATCGGCAGCGTCGCAGCCATTATATGCTCTGTCTTAGGATTGACTTTCGAGATATTCCAGCACACGCCGTGGATCCCCGGCGCAGCAGCAGGATTCATTACAATGAAGGAGATCATTAAAATTGATTACAGAGCAAACCGCCTGAGAGGATTTATCGCCTCGCTCACGGCTATTATACTAATGTTCTGTTTCTCTCTGATAAATGTTCTTTTGGTCTCGAGAATTTTTAATATATACATAAACATACCTTCGTTCAGCGTCGGCAGCTTCGGAATAATAAAGATCGCTGTCGGTCTTGGAGGATTCTTTTTAGCGGAGGCGATCGTGTTCTTCCTTGCCGCAGAGGACTGAAAACATTACGCAACGGATATAAATAAAGAGCTGCTGCATTAATACTGCAACAGCTCGTTTTCTTTTATTATTGAAATTTTTCTCAGACAGCAAGCTTCTTCCTTACTTCCCTGAGAATATTCGTGTCGTTTTCGTGACGGCACATTTTCATTGCCTCTTCTATGCTGACCCAGAGATAATAATCTATTTCGCTCTGCTGCATACTGACAATGCTTTTCTCCGCCCTCGCAAGAAAAAACACCGCTGTTTTCCGTATCTTGCCGAACGGACGGTAATTGCTCGTCTGGCGGAAGCCCGGAATGATCTCCACATTCAGTCCGGTTTCCTCCTTTATTTCACGAAGAGCGGTCTGCTGCTCGTTCTCGCCTATTTCGATATGTCCCTTCGGGAATGTCCAGCATTTTCCGTTATGGTTCTTGACGAGAAGTATGCGTATATCGTTCCTTTCGTTTATGCGGTAGATGACCGCACCGCAGGATTTTTCATAGATACAGTTTATTTTTTTATAGCTGAGCGAAGTTGCCGAAAGCCTTTCGACTATATCCGGTTCATAGAATATCTCATCGCACGGAGCCGCGATAAGCCTTGTCTGCGCGCCGCTGTCACCAACTGCCGCAGCGATAACGGTACAGTCGATCGTACCGTGCAGCTCGGAATCGGTAATGATATATACCTGGCGCATATCGCTGCTGCCCGAGATATATCCCGAATAAAGCCGCTTTTCGGTCAGTGTGCCGAATATTTCAATTGTTACGTTTTTACCGAGCAATCCGGCACACCTCCCTTCTCTGTTGCAGTATAGTCTTAACCCAGAACGGTCTGAAGTTCGTCTGTGCGAATCTGGGTATTTGCCGTCATGATGCTGTTCACAAGCAGAACATCGGTAAATTTGTTTTTCTTGATATAATCTATCACATTGCCCTCGTAATAGGTCGGGTCAATGATATATACCTCGTCAAAATTGCTTACCGTAAACGGAGCGAATGCGCAGCCGTAGGAATCCTTGATTATACAGAGCTTTCTGCCGGTATTCTTTGTGGTTTTGACGTGCATATAGGGATTATTGCCCCAGATGAAGGCGCTGTATGCATTTGATCCCGACGCAAAGGTCGCTATAAGCGGGACCTCCTCCGGCGAATCCTTGCCGTTTTCGAGCAGGGTACAGGTATAATCTCCCGGAATGGTATAATATTTTACAACATCGGGGTTACCGTAAAGGATCTTGTTGCCCTTTGGGTTTTCCTCGGTCTTTGTGGCGGACGCGAGCGATCCGGTAAAGCCCTTTATCTCTCCGGAGGAAAGCTTGTTGATATCCGTCGGTTCAACTCCGGCAGCCTTGCAGAAATCCGTATATGCATAATAAGCTCCGAGCCCGGTCCAGTTGTTATCCGTTTTGAAGAAGATATATTCATTCTTATGCTTTTCGAGAGTATCGCTGACATCTATGGTCTTTACGTTATTTCCGCATTTACTGTAGATATATCTGATATTATCCTTTTCGTTATTGCCCTGATTTTTATATTTTTCGGGCAGGGCATACATTCCGTGAGTGGGGACGACCATATCATAGAGCTTTATGCTGCCGTCGAGTGAATTTCTGATCTTAGCGACCGTATCGGCATATTTCTTTGCCGTATCCTCTGTCCCGTAGAATATCTCATATCCCTGCTTGTCATAGATAAATACATTTCCGTCAAATTCGCCCTTTAGCTCCTTTTGCGGCTTTGAGGATTCCGCCTTTGAGCTTTCCTTTGATTTTTCTGATTTTTCGGCTTTTACTGAGCTTTCCCTGACGGAGCTTTGCGATGCAGCGGCGCTGCTTTGCGCGGTGATATTTTCCTGATTTTTGCCGCTGAAAACGCCGAGATAAGCGCACACACCTACTGCTGCGCCTGCGGCGACAAGCGTACATATAGCCGCAATAATGATTTTCTTTTTATCGCCGCCGCCTCTTCGGTTTCTGCGGTAGCCTCCGTATCCGTATGAACCGGAGCGGTAGGAGGAGTAGCCGTATGATGATCGTCTGCTCATTTCTATCCCTTTCGTTTTTCATAATGACCGGCTCATAATAAAAACTCAATAAAATGACATAGAGCCGACTATACTTATATATAGTATAGTATACATTATTACAAAAAGGATTTCAATTCGACAATAACACAAACTTGCACATTATTTATGAAATAATTTATGACAAATAGCAGTTATTACTGCTTTCTGCGCAAAGAGGGATTGCCGCTTGGAGTATTTCGCGCTCTGCGGAGCGCGACGAGGGCGCTGCCCTCGACCTGCAAGCCTTTAAAAAGGCTTGACCTAAACTTTCCGTTTTGTTTCCCGGTGACTTTCTTCCCGGCGCGACCAGTAAACTACCGCCTTGTATTCAGAGCGGAACGGAGTGGAGCGACCAACGCGAATTTAATGCATAACGTCAATAATGCATAATGCATAATTCATAATGCATAATGAATGTGAGCCGCGAGTATCCGTTCGCGTTGATAGTTCTTACAAGGCATTACTGTTGAAGCTGCGATTGTCAATAAGTACAGACCGCACTGCGGAGGCACTCCGCCCAACGCGAATTGACCGCGGAGGCACTCCGCCGCGAATTGAGAGCGGAGGCACTCCGCCCAACGCGAATTTGACTGGGACGGCGATCGGCTTGCGCCGATACGCTGTCAAAAGGTAGAACCACAAGAGGGCTTCGCCCTCTTTAGGTTCCCCCTTTTGGAATCTCCTTCCTTAACACTCTGAAGACTTACGCTCCTTGAACCCTGCGGGTTCGTTCGCTTACTTTCTTCGGAGCCGGAGTCC
>CACYWT010000054.1 GCA_902778175.1 uncultured Ruminococcus sp.
TATGACTTCAATAATAATTTTTCCGTCCGCCCTGTGAGCATTGATCTGTACCGTTCCGCCCTTATCGTATGTCGCCACACCGTGACGGACAGCGTTTTCCACAAGCGGCTGAACAGATAATGCCGGTATCAGAAAATCGTCGCAGTCAATATCATATTCAATATTCAGACGATCTCCGAAATTCTGCTGTTCAAGTGCAAGATAGGCTTCGATATTGCACATCTCCTGCTCAAACAAAATCAGCCTTTTATCCCCGAGAGCTTCAAAATTTGAACGAAGATAGCGTGAAAAATTCGTAAGGCTTTCATAGATCTCAGGATAATCTATACAGCGTGAACGCAGCGCCATAAGTGAGTTGTTAATAAAATGCGGATGTATCTGTGCCAGAAGGGTCTGATTTTTGACTTCTTCAAGCTCCAGACGGCTTTCGGCAAGCTCGGTTTTGGTTTTTTCGAGTTCATAGCCGTATCTGATAGTGATCTCGGTCTTGTTCTTCTCATAGATCACAAACATGATAAGTGCAGTAACCGCAACCATAATGTTGTTCAGACTTATACCGTGTATAAAGGGACTTGTCACCAATGCTATCATAGGAAAAATGACTGCCGTTACGGCAATGCGTTTCAAAATACCGCTGATGCTTTTCCATTTTGCAATAATCACCACCGCAATAAACACAAAGGTTAGTATGGTGATGCCCTGCCATATCGGCGTACATAATCATTGTTTGTGTCGATATAGTAAAGGAAACCTGTAAACGGCGTGATAAGAAGGAAAAGAATGTTCGGTATCTGTAAAACCCCGAAAGCGAATACCGACCTTTTGATCCACAGGCTGTCAAGCTTGTCGGCGACATATTTCTTTATCACATACAAAAACAACAGCGTCTGAAATTCTCCTGATGCATAGTAAAAGAATACCCCTATGCTTATACAATAATGTGAAAAAGCAGTCGGCATACCGCCAAAGCAAATATCGACAATATTGCATAGATTATAAACGAATGTTGCGGCAAAAAACAGGATAAGCTCATTTGTCAGCGGTATTTTGACCCTTTTCAGCAGCTCGTCTGATTTGTCCCGTCTTGCTCCTATAGTCATTATCAGGATGAGTATAAGCAGAACAAGATCATTCCAGCCCTCGATAGCAACCTGTAAAAAATACGAAGCACCGATGCGTTCTATCAGTTCCGTCATAGCTCATACCTCCCAGGTAAAAATTCAGTAATTGTCATCATAACTACTCCATTATATTCTTCATTCATTATAATTTGAAAAGAATGTATATATTATGTCATTATTCATATTGCAATTCATTTTTTAAAAGAAAACCTGCCATTTTTATTTCATCGTAATTATTGGAAAGCATGGTTTCCTTTTTGTAATTACGAAACAGCGAAACAAGGGATTTAGAACAGGTACCAAAAGTTGGCTTGTTTGTTCTCAACTCTTCACGCACACAACAGTTAATGTAAAGTTTAATCATTGAGCATCTCGATATAATAATAACAAAATATCAAGCTTTTGTCCACAAGATTATTGTTTTCCTAAAAAACAAGCAGGGTACTCAATTATACAAACCGAGTACCCTGCTATTTTTATTCTTCTTTCAATTCCTTCTTATACTTATAATATGTATTCCTTGAAATGTTTCCGATCAGCTTAATAACCTCCGGGTCGTTAAGCGTACCCCCGAAGTCCTTGCTATGCTGAAGAATGATTTGCTTTGCCGACAGGCTCTTTTTGGATTTAATAACTGCACCGACAGGTCTCCCGACCTGCTTTCCTCTGAGCTTTGCAGTTTTTATTCCCTCAGAGGTTCTCTTGTGCAGATCATCAACTTCCTTCTGAGCCTGCTCGAAAGAAAGGTATATCTGTTTTCTTGCAAGTATCATCAATACATTATTGATTGCTTTGATAAACTCGTCAGCAATTTCGTTACCTGTCATTTCAAGCTGTTGATGTATGGCACTGCGGTATGTCTGAGTATCGATCTGGTGTTCCTTCAGAAAAACAAGATTGATTCCCTCGTCATACAGTCGTTCATATTCTTCAATGCCTTCCTCGGCATTACGGCTCATTCTGGAAACGCTATCAAAAATGATCGTGTCATCCGGCTTGAGTCTTTTCAGAAGTCTGCACCATTCAGGACGTTCCTGTGTTGTTCCTGTATAAGCCTCTGTGATAATTTTCACTCTCGGTTCATATTCGGAAATATTTCGTATCTGTCGTTCAATATTTTGTGTTGGTCTGCTTATCCTTGCATAACCATAGATCATAAAAACACCTCTTTTTTGTGTAAGTCTAAACCATCGTTTATAAATGTACTGAAAACACCCTCAAAAATTATACTGAAAACAATTATATTTGTACTACATCAAAACTGTTACAATAAAACAATTAAATTGGTGCAAATGAGGAGAAGCCGCAGCCCCTCCTCGTATTCTTCCTGCTTACCAATGATAATCCGCCGCTGCCACTACATAAAACGTCTGCCTTTCACATTCGTCAAACCATCTATAAGTTTCACGCAAAAAGGAATCGAGTGTTTCTGCAAAATAATTATCATCATCGGAATCTGTAATCAATACGACATAAGTTTCAAGTTTCTTCTCAATAGTCTTTTGAATATCATACAAATCGCTGGAGCAAAAGGTCTGCATAAACACCTCGGATGCCAGCTTTTTAAAATCATCAAATCTGCATTTATAATATTTCTCTACATCCTGACGAGTCAGAACAAAAGATCCATCTGAATTTACCTTTGCTCCGGCTATTTTTTCCGGAATGGAGATTTTATCTCCTATGTAGTCAGCTATCCCTACCATTCCAATATCATCAGGTGCCATAAAGCTTGTGCTGATTTCAATATCCGCCGGTTCAGTTGAAATGAACAGAATTGCATCATGCATCGTCTTTCACCTCCAGTTCAACAGCGAAGCCGTCAATAGTCATCGTGTCGGTGTAATAGAATGCCTTTTTGAACACACGCCGAATAATCTCCATCTGAGTTTCAGTCAGATCAACAGATCTGTCTGCTTCAAAATCATATCCGCCAAGCAGGATGTTCCCACAAAGCTGTTCAATGATTTTTGTTTCGACAGACTTTCTGCCAGGCTTGCTTATCACTATGACCGCAGGCCGTTTGTTAAGACTCTTACCCTCGTCATTGCAGTAAAGAACAATACCGTTCCTGCTGAGTTCGGGAATACAGTTCCAGCCCTCAAGAGTACCCTCGACAGCCTCCTGCATATCGTCAAGACCGTTAATATCGACTTCCTGGAAATCAAACTTGACATATTCCTTCATAACAGAAGATGCAGGTATTTCCTTCGTTATCTTTATCAGTAATGCTTTCATAATCTTTCCCCCCATTATTCGTCAATCACCGGATAAAGTTCCAATGAAATTGTGCTGTGATCAAGAAGATATTCGCCATTTTTATAGATTTCAAAGTGATCCTCTGTTTTCTCCATTGTATAACCGTCCGGGGCGTTATCATCAATAATACCGTAACGATCAAGCTCCTCGCTGACTTCTTTTTCAAAATCAGCCTGCGCCTGTTCTCTCGCTGCATAAAGCGTAACATCCGAACCTGTTTCGTCATAGCTTGCCCAATCTGTTTTTATACACCATATCTGCATTTTTAATTTCTCGTCTTTCTATATTAATGTAAGGAAAGAGAAAGCACCCCTTTCGGAACACTTTCTCTTTCTTGTCGTTACGTCCTTTCGGACTGTTTACTTTATCATTGTCAGGAAATCCGCTTCCGTTATCATCGGAATACCGAGAGCCTTTCCCTTTGTGTATTTGCTGCCGGGCTTGTCACCGACCAGTACATAAGTCGTTCTGCTGCCGACCGAGCTGCCGCACTTTCCGCCGTTTGCTTCAATAGCAGTCTTGATTCCGCTTCTTGTGAAGTTCTCCAGCGTACCTGTCGGAACGATAGTCATTCCGGCAAGAGGCTGCTTTACAGCCGCTTTCGGTGCAGGCTTCTCGATGTCAAGCTCTTTGAGCAGATTTTCCCATTCTGCAAGGTTGTTCTGATCGGCAAACCAAGAGATAAGATTATCCTGCATAGTCTGTCCGAAATCACGCAGAACGGTGAAATCATAACCTGAAGTAACTGCCTTTGTAAAAGCTTCTGCATCTCCACCGAAATGATCTGAAATATCTCGTCCTGCAGAGCGTCCTATCGTGGGAATACCGAGTGCCGCAATAACCCTGTTAAGAGTTGTATGACGGCTGTTCTCGATAGCCTTCCATAGCTTGTTGAAAGCCTGCTGACCGAAACCGCTCATATGGATTATCTCGGATTCATATTGCTTGAGATGATAGATGCTGACGAAATCGAAAAGAAATGTTTCATTCCACAGTTTTTCTATCGTTGCCTCAGACATTCCCTCAATGTTCATATAATCCTTTTTGCAGAAATGTTCAAGCGTGCGTATCATCTGCGAATCGCAGAACGGACTGTCACAGAAAAGGAAATGAGAATTATCTGTTTCCTTGATGATAAGCCTGTTTCCACAGCACGGACAGGTCTTGGCAAGCTCGTATGTTCCGCTTTTAGTGATATTTGAGTCGATCTGTGGAATAATCATATTCGCTTTATATACCTCGATCTGATCACCGATTCCCAGATGGAGTTCATCAAAATAATCTACATTCGGAATTAGCGCCCTGCTTACGGTGGTATGGTTTATCTCTACCGGATCGAAAAGTGCTGTCATTGAAATGACTCCTGTTCTTGTCGCACGGTAGTCGATACCTCTGAATGTCGTCGTATATGTTTCATCGCTCCATTTGAAAGCGATCATGTTATTGTTGTGGTGCGATGTTCCTCCGAGAGATTTGCCGTAGTCAACGAAATCAAACTCAAAGATAAGTCCGTCAACAGGATAAGGGCAGTCCTCCGGCTTCATACTGTCAATACAGTGTTCCATTTCAGTTTTTGTATGCTTCTTTGAAGCAGGAATATAAATGGATCTGAGCTGATGAACAGTCGTAAAGCCGTTTTCATGGAGAAACTCCATCTGCTCTGTCTTTGTGCCGAATTCCATATCAGAGCCTTCATTCATAGAGAAAGCAATAAACTGAAGCTCTCTTATGACCGCACCTGTGTCAAGCTGTCTGATAGAACCAGCCGCAATATTGCGGGGATGACCACATGGCTTGCCCTGTTCAGTAAGATCGTCCTTGATACGGTTGAAATCGTCCCAACTCAGAACACACTCCCCGCGAAGGACAAGCTTGTTTCTGAATGGAATTTTAAGCGGAACGCCTGTTATCATGCGTATCTGTTCGGTAACATCCTCGCCAACAGTACCGTTGCCTCTGGTAACAGCAGTTTTCAGCTCTCCACCGTCATAGTTAAGAACGATAGTAAGGCCGTCCAGCTTATAGGTAACGAGAACCTCCTGCTCACCGACAAATTTATGCAAATCAGCCGGGTATTTGGTCTTGGCAGCCGAAAGCATCGGCTCGCTGTGTGTTACCTTGTTAAAGCCGGGCAGAAGACTGCCCTGTACCTTCTGCGTGGGACTGTCACTCATAACGATGCCCGTTTCCTTTTCCATCTGTTCAAGCTCTTCAAAAAGCTGATTGTACTCACGGTCGGACATAATGGGTTCGTCCAGATCGTAATAAGCGTGGTCTGACTCTCTGAGCTTGCTGATAAGTTCCTTCATTGTGTTCATAATTGATAACCTCTTTCTTTAAATATAAAAAAAGAGAAAGCGTACCAGAAGGCAAACTTTCTCTTTGTTTTCATTGTGTCCGTAAGGACTATTCTTTTTTCTATTACCGTTCAAGCAGGAAATCAATGATATTCCTGTGTATGATACCATTTCTGCTCAAGTCGATCATATCTCCGCTGATGACATATTTAGGATAATTGTCGTTTATCCTTTCAAGGTTGCCGAACTCCCTTTCGGTATCGTTATCTGTAATAAGATACGCTACCTGAATATAGAGCTTCTGTCTGTCCTTGTAGCAAATAAAGTCGATCTCCTTGTCATCAAGCTTACCGACCCTGACCTCATAACCGCGACTGAGCATTTCAAGAAAAACTGTGTTTTCGTATAGCTTGCTGCTGTCTATGACCTCACTGTTTTTGACAGTATTACGCAGACCGAGATCGGCTGCATAGTATTTTTCATTGGTCGTAAGCAGATTCTTTCCCTTAATGTCATATCGGGATACCTTGAACAGAGCGAAAGCCTCTGTCATGTATTCAATAAGGGTGATGATCGTATTCGCTGTCATTTTTGTGCCGTCGCTTTCAAGTGTTCTGCTGATAGATCGTGCAGAAAACGGATTGCCGATATTATCCATCAAAAAAGCGAGCAGCTTTTGCAGTGTAACATAATCTCTTAGGCTGTATCTTGATACAATGTCCCTTAGAACAATAGCATCATACAAGTCTTTAAGATATATATTTTTGGTATGCTCATCTTTCATCTGCCATACCTGCGGAAATCCTCCGTATTTCAGATAATCAGCAAACAACCTGTTATCCGACACAAAAAGGTTTTCGGAAAGCAGATATTCTTTTGTTTCTGCAAGTGTGAACGGATACACATGTATCTGCACATACCTTCCCGCAAGATAGGTAGCAAGCTCACCCGATAAAAGCTTTGAGTTTGATCCCGTGATATATATATCACACTGAAAATCCACACGAAATGAATTGATGATCTTTTCCCAATGCTCGACTTCCTGGATCTCGTCAAGAAAGATATATATTTTTCCGTTCGTTTCCTTTGCTTTTGCTGAAATATACTCGTATAAAGTATCGGCATTTTGCAATCGGCGATTCAAAGCTGATTCAAGATTGATGCTGATGATATTGTTTTTATCAATACCTTTATCCAGCAAAAGCTCCTGAACCTGTGAAAGCAATACAGTTTTGCCGCTTCGGCGTATGCCAGTCAGCACCTTTATGATGTCAACATCTATAAGCGGTTCTATTTGATCAAGATACAACTTTCTTTTGATCATAGCAGCACTTCCTTTACAAAACTCTTAAAATCTGTATTTTGTTCATTATACCATAACAAGATTTCAAAATCAATAATTTTGTGTCGGATTATATGCTGCCTGTCTTTGCATAAGCATATTGCCGTAAGCAGTTCTGCCGTTACCGATTATCGGGGGACAGTAGGTATTTTCAAATTGAGTGATATAACGAACCGTCCTGTTTATCAGGCGGAAGAAATCATAATCGCTCAGGCTGATAAATGCTTTTCTGTCTGATCTGTAAGTGCCTGACTGACAGTAAGTACCGCCGACTCTTGTATGCTGTGCAATTCCAAAGCCGTTTTCGGCTGTAATACACCACGGATATCGGCGTACTTCACCGTTCTTGTCAACGCCTGAACGGACAATACGAAGCTTTGTCATCGGACTGTAGCCGTTCTGGTCGGGCTGACCAAATATCTTTGTTTGTTCAAGCTCGAAATACTCCGTATGAGCTGTCAGTGCATTGTATATCCAGAAAACATCCTCCGGAGTGATATTGACATAAACCTTGATCGTGTTATTGCCCGTACCATTTGAATAGTCATAAAGAACAACTCCGATATTGGAATAGACTTTACCGCTACCGTCTATGTCGGCGTGTCCGTGAAGCTCGGCGTAGTTTCCCCAGAAGGACGGGTTGAGTTTATCCCGAAGTTCAACAAGTCGTTTGTCAGTCTTGTACACAGCAATACTGTTGCGCACATTTTGGTTTTGATCTTCATACATTTTTGATACCTCTTCCTTTTAAATATTAAAGCTCCAACAGTTAAGCGGTCTGTCAAAATCCGACCAGCTTTTATCACTGAGCTTCAGGATCTTTGCTATATTTTCTTCCAGAGTCATCATACCGAGCGTATCATCCTGATTCAGCTCAAAGGTGATCTCACAGGCTTTGAAATAGACATCCGCCGCCGTTGCCGGAGCATCGTTGCCGATGGTGACGGCAAAACGATTCAGCACATCCATAGCCTGTTTCTTGACTATCCCGACCTTCTTCAGAATGTTGCAGAAGCAGTTGAAGGGATAATTCAGATTGATCGCATCAAGCTCTCTGATACGCTCCTTGCTCTTTTCCGTCTGAGAAAAAGCAAGCGACAGGTTGGAGTCAAATTCCTTTATATTCGCTTTGCCCTTGTGATTCATACATATCGAGCCTAAGATCGGAACACGATATTTTCTGCCTCCGGGCATTGTGCCGATAACGGACGGGTAAATATTCGCTCCCGAATGTCCTGTGTCGGAGGTCATAACAGACACCGACATAGTAATATCCGAAAAGTTCATACCCTTACTTTTGAAAATATCCTCGTAATCCTCAACAGGCAGACTTACGCTGTATTCCGCAAGAGAAATACTGTGGCTCCACACACCCTTGGAAAAGGAGCCGCCGAATTGCGAATTAAGATGATCGGCAGTCTGTCGGAAGATCTCTGGTTGAGGGATAATCCTGTAGCTTGAAGCCATAAAAGCTGCAACTTTTCCTGCTTGTACCCTGATTTTTGTTATATCATTGATCTTTGCTGTTTCAAGGCATTTTGTCACAACATAGGCAAAGTCATCTCTCGAAAGTTCTCCGAGAGCATAGCCACTAACCCTCGCCCTTTCCAGCAGGGATGAAGCAGAAATATTTCTCAGGTACAATTCTCCGATATGCGGATGCTTCACCAAAAATGAAGCCTCACGCCTTGATGTTTCGGAGATAGTACCTTTAGGAGAAAAAGCCGATGTTGCCTCAACCATCAGTTCTCTGATGGTTGCCTCTTTCCATTCGGATGCATGTTCTCTTTCTTCAATGAAGTTCTGGAATTCAGCCTCGTCACTGCATTCGAACATGGAATTGTCTGTTTCGTAGTCTTTGTTTGTCATTTATGAACCTTCTTTCTACAATATTTAAAGCAGAGGCTGTTACACCCCTGCTTCATTCTGAATCATTGTGCCTCAGTCCACAAAATGCGGATTAAGACAAGCTATCTTTATTTCCTGCTGATTTTCGGGATCTGCGCTTGCAGAAGGAATAATTGTACATTCCGCCGCTTCAACCATACTGCCGAGAACCATATAGCTCTGAACCCAGTCGATGAGCTCACGCACACCACAGGAGCCGTCTGTTATCATTCGTTCCTGACAGAAGGTATGTATTTCGTTAATGACCTTTATCATTTCTGAAAGCTTATCTTCATCATTGAATCCTGTTATATTGGTAATTCGCTCTTTCAGTTCTGATTCTGTCGGAAGCTCAGTATCCTTTTTGTACTGCATACGGCTTATAACAGAGTTATTGATCTCTTTGCAGCCTTGATAGTTCGTATTTGTGGTAACGACTATTACGCAGTCCGGATGCCTTTTGACAACCTCACCTGTAGGAAGTGTGACCTGTTGGCAGGTGTCCAAGAGACTGTTCAGACCTGTAAACACTCCGGGACGCTCGATTATCGCAGGCTCCTGAATCTCACAGAGCCAGCCATATCGGATAGCCTTTACAAGCACGCTGTCGCTGTATTCATATTCAAGCCCCTTGCTTTCGCCCTTTCCGGAAACTGCTTTGTCAATGAGCAATTTCAGTACATCATCACCCGTTACATTTTCGGGAGCCTCTTCGCCTGTAAGCATAGTATAGGCATAGGCTGCATCCATTTCGATATCCTTGTAGCTCGGTGTTTCGTCCGTTGTTACAGACGAACCCAGCTTCGGGAGAATCGTTCCGGTGAAATCAGTGATCTGCATATCAGGATGACAGCATAAACTGACATAAGGAATATGAAGTGCAGCCGCCAATGCTTTGGCAGCCTCTGTCTTTCCTGTACCTGCCTCACCTCGAATCAAAATATTACGCACGGGGCGGGATAGCTTGGATGTTACCATTTTGCAGGCACTTTCCAGATACTTCGGAATGATATACCATTCTGGAAGCGTAGGTATCAGTGCCTGTTCAGACGGAGTAAACACTCTTGACGGATCAAGAACGTAATCGTCGGCAAATGATTTAGCATTGACCTTTTCCGCAGGTCTTGCCGATGCCGTCAACACGGTAAAATTACCTGCAATAACATCTGTCGGAGCATAAGCACCGTTGGCAAGACCAAATTCAGAAGGCACATTGACATTGCCCGTATTGGAAACAATACAAAGACTTTCGCTGCTTATCCTTCTGTAAACATTGTCGCAGAGAACAAACAATGATAAAATATATTTAAAAAAGAACCATAGCATCAGCCTCAAAAGTCTTTGCTATCGTTCAGTTTTACAGAAAATAAAAAAGGACTGCAAAATCATTCATCATTCTGAATGACCTTACAGTCCGTTATGCACAAAGCAAATATTCATCTAAAAACATAATCATTGCAAACTGAGAATCAGGGCAATGTTTCTAAAGCAGAGTATTCTGCTGTCGCAGACACAAAAGTGCCAATCTAAAAAAACCGATCAGTAGCCGAAGCTCTGAACACACCGTATAAAACAGCGAATCTAAAAACATAATATGGCTATATTATAAAGTGAAAGCATTTGTTTGTCAAGAGAGAATGTAAAATTTGATATAGAAGTGGAGAATTCCAAAAATGTAGAAGAAAATAAGACCATTACTGAGATGAGATATTGATGATTTCTAATCCTTTGCTGATTGCATATTGCACTGTATATGCTGTTCCTCCTGTATTTTTTGTCAGGTAGCATATACACAAGGAACTGTAATCAACAAGATGTCTGTTTCTTTTGAACATACAATCACTTGTATATTTATCTGAGATCCATACGATCTTGTCTGCTGATTTCAATATTCTTTCGTATTCTCTTTTGTTGTTATCGTTCCAATATTTTATCTGTGTTCTGCAAGGCAGTACAAGAATAAGATAAATCTTTGAATATTCATTTTTAAGTTCAAGTACAGTCTGGGCTGCCAACATATCAAAGCCCCAACTTCCTCCTGCTCCGAAGTAGCAGTAACGATTCCGGATTGCCTTAATTACTGTATCACGCACCCGAAGCTTTACAGTTTCATATTCGTCAACTGGTATTCGCCTGTGCCCGGTAAAACAACAAGTTTTTGACCTCATATCCTTAGTTTTCAAATGGAGTTCCCCCTTAAGTTTTATGACCAAGTTTAGTTATATTTATTATACATCTATTTCGTATAATGTCACCATATAATTGCTTAAAATATAACTTAGGATGGTGACAACTATGGATACAAATGAAAAATTAAAACAAATACTCAAAGACCGAGGCTGGACGACTTATCAGCTATCAGCAAAGTCCGGACTATCACACACTACACTTGCCAATGTTTTCAGAAGAAATACTGTACCATCTATTTCAACCTTAGAAAAGATATGTGCCGGATTCGGAATAACACTGTCACAGTTTTTTGCTGAAGGTGAAATGGTAGAAATGACACCTGAACTGAAACAGTTTTTTGACAAGTGGATAACTCTTACAAAAGAGCAAAAGGATGCAGTCTTGAAGATAATGGATGCG
>CACYWT010000055.1 GCA_902778175.1 uncultured Ruminococcus sp.
GAATGGTATTTCACTTTCGCCGCTTTCGTAGCGGCGATACTGTGTCAGATGCATGAATAATTTTTCTGCAACTTCTTTTTGTGTCATATCAGAATCCTCGCGAAGGTCTCTTATCCGTTGATAATTATTCATCCAGTTCCCCCCTCAGAGATAAGGCAACACCGCACAAAGACCGCCTAACGGCTTAGCACCACATATGCTTGCACTATCTTTGTGCGGTATTGCCTTAACACATAATTGCAATCTTGATTGTATCTATTGCTATCAAGAGCATCGAATGCTTTACCATGAACAGTGAGACTAATCGAACGAAACCGGCACACTTGATATCGATAACACCTTTAATATCAGAGGGTTTATAGGCGAGTTTAGTGATCATGAAATGAAGATGATCCCATCATAAAAAATAATAACAGTATGATTTTTTGTATATAATGTTGAATTATCGTCTGTTTGCTGATATAATTTAGATATAAATATATTCAGGGGGAAGAATAATGAATTTTACCGAAAAGAACGGTAAGCTTATCATAAGTCGTGAGGGCAGGATAGATTTGAGCAACGCAGCCGATACTGAAAAGGAAATGCTCGGTGCAGTAAGCGCTCACGAATGTATGCCGGTCGTATTCGACGCTGCAAAGCTTGATTATATCTCCAAGCGCGGGACTCAGGGTGCTGCTTAATGTGATGAAGCTCTTTGACGAAAAGCTCGAGATGACCGATGTTTCAAGAGACGTTTTTGAAATACTTGAAGTGACCGGTTTTTCGGAATTGCTCAGCGTAAAAAAGGCGCTGACCGAAATAGATATCACAGGGAAAGAAATCATCGGCAGAGGGGCATTCGGTACAGCATACCGGCTTGATGACGAGCGTATAGTAAAGGTATATCGCGGCGACCTCGGTCTTGATTATATCGAGAGGGAACAGAGATTTGCCAAGGCGGCCTTTGTCAGTGGAATACCGTCCGTTATGTCCTTTGACGTTGTCAAAGCTGGCGATAGCTACGGTGTCGTACTTGAAGCAATTAATTCGGATACGCTTGCCGGGGTTATGACGAGAGAATCGAAAAAAATGACGAATATATCGCAAAGCTTGTTGAGCTTGCAAAAAAGCTGCATTCGACCGAGGTCAGGGGAAATTCTGTTATCTCGCTGAAGCAATATATGTATTCAAGGCTTGATAATGATTATCTGAATGAAAATCTCAGCCGCGATGAAATAAAATATCTGCGCGAAAAATATCTTGAATGAATTTTTCATTTGTATCGGATGACAGTTACGGATATTCAGTGAATCCTTAGGTTTTGATGCAGGTGATGATCCGGATTTTGTTGTTGATTGTTCTAAGGCAACACCGCACAAAGAACGCCTTACGGCTTAGCACCACATCTGCTGCGCCCGAAGGAAGTGCCCTTGGGGTACTCTTTTTCCGTCATTCTGCACTCTGACGAAAAAATTGGCGGCGCATCTGCGGCACTATCTTTGTGCGGTATTGCCCTAAAAAACGTTCTCCCGGAAAACCTGTCAGATGAAGAAAAGACAGAATTATAAAGAAACGAGCCTACAGGGGGAAGCGCAGTGCTTAGACTTGTAGATCACTATGTCGTAAAGTAAAAAACAGGAGTTTTAATCATGATGAATTTAAAGAAAAAAACAGTCGTGATCATAACGGTTTGCAGCGTGTTCATAGTATTGCTCCTCATACTCGGAACTTTCTGGCTGGGGCAAAGTACAAAAAACGATACGGACAAAGCTGTAAGAATGGTAAGTATTCTGTATCTGGACGAACTTGCCGGACGGCGTGAACAAGTAGTAGAAAATAATCTGAAAAACAATATACAGACGATCCGCGTTGCCATAGACCTTATGACAGATGACGACCTCAGCGACAAAACGCATCTGGAAGCTTATCAGTCCCATATGAAAAAGCTGTATGATCTGGACAAATTCGCTTTTGTAGATACCGACGGTCTTATCTACACATCAACAGGCACACAGAACAATATCAACGAGTACAGTTTTGACTATAAAACCATACGGGAACCGGAAATATCAGTTTTGAATCCAGAAACTACTGATAAAAAGGTCATTATAGCCGTACCGGTAAATATTCAGTTTGAGGGAAAGACCCTGTCAGTATGTTTTATGGAGATAGATATGAAGGTTATGCTTGCCGGCGCTTCGATGGACTCCGGAAGTGACGGAGCTACCTTTTGCAACATCTATACAAGGAATGGTATTGCTCTGAGCAACACCATCCTCGGCGGTCTTTCGGCAGACGACAATCTGCTCGATGCCATGAAGGAAGCGGAATATGAAAACGGTTATTCCTATACTACATTTGTTGATTGCTTCCAATCGGGTAAAAGAAGCGAGGTGTCGTTTACATACAAGGGTATCCGTGAAACGCTCAGCTTCGTCCCGGTGGTGGGGACTGACTGGATGCTTACCTATCTGATTCGCGAGAGCGTGATCGCCGAAAGGATCAGCCCTGTCACCGATCAGATCGTTTTCAGAAGCGTATTGATGTCAGGTGTGATCGCTTTGGTTCTGATTGCAATGTTTGTTTTTATAATTTATCAGACGAAGAGGAACGCAAACCTCAACCTTGAGTGGGAGACAGCTGAAGCCGAGGCAAGAGGCAAACAGAAGGAGCTTGAGAAACGGATCGAGCTTCAGGAGGAACTTCTGACAGAGGAACGGCGCCGCAAGGAGCAGGACAGTATGATAACTGCAATGGCATCGGATTACCGCAGCGTCTATTACGTTGATCTCGATGCGGACGATGGGGTGTGTTACCGTTCCGATCCGAACGATCCGGATCAGACTCCTGAGGGGATACATTTCAAATTCACGGAAAGATTCAGATATTATGCAGAAACTCATGTGGATAAAGAATATCGTGAAGAATTCCTGAAATACATTGACCTCGACAATATCCGCAAAGCGCTCGCCAAGGAGAATCTCATCACTTATCGCTACCTTGCCAGACACGGAGATAACGAATTTTACGAAATGCTCCGTATGGCAGGCGTGCGTCATCCGGCGGAAAGAGCCGATCATATTGTCCACGCAGTAGGAGTAGGATTTACTGTGATCGATGCAGAGATGCGCGAAACGATGGCCAAGAGCCAGGCTCTCGCAGAAGCGCTGACTGTGGCGGAAGAGGCAAGCAATGCAAAAACGGCGTTCCTCTCCAATATGAGTCACGAGATCAGAACGCCGATGAATGCGATAATAGGGCTTGACAGCCTTGCTATGCGTGACGAAACTCTTTCAGATAAAACGCGGGAATATCTGCAGAAGATAAACGGAAGCGCAAAGCATTTACTCGGGCTGATCAACGATATACTTGATATGAGCCGTATTGAATCTGGCAGACTTGTTCTACGCAAGGAAGAATTCTCATTCCGCGAAATGCTTGAACAGATCAATACAATGGTCATGGCTCAGTGCAGTGAAAAGGGGCTTTCGTTTGAATGTCATATAAACGGACACATAGACGATTACTATATCGGCGATGATATGAAGTTAAAACAGGTGCTTGTCAATATTCTCAGCAACGCAGTCAAGTTTACAAACTCGCCCGGTGACGTTACGCTTTCCATTGAAAAAACCAACGATTACAACGGTCGCTCCACTTTGCGTTTCTCTGTGAAGGATACCGGTATTGGCATCAGTGAGGAGTTTCTGCCGAAGGTGTTTGATTCCTTCACGCAGGAAGACAACACGCGCAAGAGTAAATACGGCAGCACAGGTCTGGGCATGGCGATCACGAAAAACATTGTTGAGCTGATGAATGGTACGATCACGGTAGAATCAGAAAAAAGTGTCGGCACGGAATTTGTCGTTTTTGTCACTCTGAATAACTGCGAAAATCCTCATACTGAGATCGACACAGTCAGTAAAAAGGATATGCACGTTTTAGTTGTTGACGATGATCTTATCGCTTGTGAGCACGCGCGGCTTGTGCTTGAAGAATCCGGCATCAGAACGGATACCTGCACAAGCGGTAGTGAAGCGCTTGATATGCTTGAGGTTTGTCATGCCAAACATGAACCGTATAACCTTGTTCTTCTCGACTGGAAAATGCCTGATATGGACGGCGTTGAAACGGCAAAAGAGATACGAAAGCGTTACGACAACGAGACTACCGTCATAATTCTGACAGCGTATAACTGGGACGAGATCATGGATGAGGCGCTGCACATCGGTGTCGATAGTTTCCTCGCAAAGCCGCTTTTCGCTTCGAGTGTCATCGACGAATTTATGAGGATCGCCAGACGCAACAGTATGAGCACCCTGAACGAAAAGAGGCGCGCCGATCTGAAAGACAGACGTATATTGCTTGCCGAAGATTTTATTATCAATGCGGAGATCGTAAAAGAGCTTATGAGTTTTAAGGGCGCGTCGATGGATCACGCTGAAAACGGCAGGATCGTAGTCGAAATGTTTGACAAGAGCAAGCCGGGATATTACGATGCTATCCTTATGGATGTGCGTATGCCGGAAATGGACGGACTGGAGGCGACGAGAGCAATACGCGCATTGCAAAGACCCGATGCCAAAGATATTCCCATCATCGCAATGACAGCAAATGCCTTCGATGAAGATGTTCAACGGTCACTTCAGGCAGGTATGAACGCACATCTGTCAAAGCCGGTCGAAGCGGAGCATTTGTATAAAACGCTCGAAGAACTGATCTGGGAAAAAGATAATAAGACTGAATAATGAAGTGTCCGGAAGTAAAAAACAGACCGCATATAACCGCAAAGTATGTCCCCCGCCTCTAAGGCGGCGGGTGCCATATATCCGTTCAGTGGGAGTAAAAATCTCCCACTGAACGACAGCAAGCCTACAATCAAAGTTCGGGATATCCGAGGAGAAAAGAAGAATATTGCTCGTTGAGGACGACATAATAAATCAAGAGATGATAAGAGAAAGCGTAGGCGGTACCTACGACCTGATTGTAGCAGAAACCGGGGAGGAGGCTCTCCTGATTATTAGCGAACAGTATGAAACGCTGAGTATCGTTCTTCTCGATCTGAATCTTCCCGGGATCAAAGGTGTTGAGGTACTGAAAAAAATCAGGAGCGATCCAGCGTATTCCCGTCTTCCGGTAATAGTTATGACCTCAGACAGCGAGGCAGAGGTGGAATGTTTCACACTCGGTGCTGTTGACTTTATTCCGAAACCATATCCGGCTTCAAAAATTATCCTTGCCCGTATTCTCAGGACGGTCGAGTTTTTTGAAAATCGTGATATACTGAGTTTTACGGAACGGGATCACCTTACGGGGCTGTATAACAAAGAGTTCTTTTATCGCTATGCAGAACAATTTGATCTGCATCACAAGGACACACCGATGGATGCGATCGTATTTGATATAAACCACTTTCACACGATCAATGACCGCTTCGGCAAAAAACACGGCGACGAGATCCTGAAAAACATTGCAAAAAAAATGCTCGCCGTCGTAAATGAAAGCAGAGGCATTGCCTGCCGCAGCGATGCGGACAGATTTATGCTTTATTGTCCGCATTGTGAGGATTACGGTGCGATACTTAATGCTATATCCGTACCGCTCGGAGAAGGTGAAACCCACGTCCGGCTCAGAATGGGGGTCTACTCCGATGTTGATAAAACGCTTGATATTGAGCGCAGATTCGACCGTGCTAAAATAGCGGCGGACGGCGTAAAGGACAATCTGACAAATCCCATAGGGATTTATGATAACTCCATGCGCGAAACAGAGATGCTTGCCGACCGACTGATAAACGATTTCCCGACCGCTATCCGTGAAAAACAGTTTGTCGTATTCTATCAGCCGAAGTTCAATGTGCACGGGGACAAGCCGGTACTGAGCAGCGCCGAAGCGCTCGTTCGCTGGAAACACCCAAAACTCGGGATGGTCAGCCCCGGTGTTTTCATTCCTCTGTTCGAGAAGAACGGACTGATACAGGAGCTTGACCGTTATGTATGGTGCGAAGCGGCAGCTCAGATACACGACTGGAAGGAGCGTCTGAATGTCTCTTTACCGGTATCAGTAAACGTTTCCCGTATTGATCTCTACGATCCTGATTTGATCGACAGGTTTCTCGATATCGTCAGAAATAACGGGTTGAGTGTTGAAGAATTGCTGCTTGAGATCACGGAATCCGCGTATACGGAAAAGTCGGAGCTTATTGTTGAGAAAGTAAAAAAACTCCGCGAGCTCGGCTTTAAGATCGAAATGGATGACTTCGGTTCCGGTTATTCATCTCTCAGTATGCTGTCTTATATGCCTATCGATGTTCTGAAACTTGATATGCAGTTTATCCGGAGCGCTTTCGGGGAACGTATGGATACGAGGCTGATCGATGCGATGATACGACTTGCTGATTCCTTCGGGATACCGACGATCGCGGAGGGGGTTGAGACTGCTGAACAGGTCTTAGTGCTGAAACGCATAGGATGTTATATCATACAAGGATACTATTTTTCTCGTCCTCTTCCCGCAGATGAATTTGAAAAGTTCTTAAAAGTCAAATAACCATGATGTAAAAAACATATTGGAGGAATAAATATGCTTACTGTTGAAAAATTGAAGGAATATGGTGCCGATGTTGATAAAGGTATCTCACGCTGCGGAAACAACGAGTCACTTTATCTCCGACTTGTTAAGATCTGCATAAAGGAGATATCTGCCGATGCGCTGGGTGAAGCCCTGAAAGACGGCGATCTGGATCGCGCATTCAATGTTGCTCACAAGTGGAAGGGCGGAGTAAACAATCTGGCACTGGATACGATCGCAGCTCCCTTGTGCGAACTGACCGAGCTTCTCCGGAATAAAACGCCCGGCGATTATGAACAACTGCACAGGGATATTCTGAAGGAAACGGAGATATTCTCCGCGCTTTTGGAGTGAAAAAGTCGTTATGCCTTAAGACAAAAAGCTATTGATAGTGCCCTTGAAGATTGATCTTTATTGCTGACGCAGCTCGGGCTGCGATTATAAATTCGCTCTATAAAAACCGTATCGTTCATTTCTGATCGGTACGGTTTTTGTTTGCGCTTATTTTCTGTTTCATCTGTCCAACATGGGGATCGTTACTTTCGCCGCCAAAGATAGCTCCGGTGGCGATCATTACTGCTTTCTTTTCTCCCGGAATATCACTCTGAGCAGCTGTTCTGTAAAAAAACGAATTGTATGATAACGACATTTACGATGTTGTTATGGCTATTTCACAGCTTTTTCTCGTCTTATTCTACAAATTCCCTTGCATTTGTGTAATATTTGTGGTAACATAGTAATATATTATATTTTGTAATTCCGCACTTACAGGAATTTACAAAAAATTTACTTCAAAGGGATTGACAAGGTTATGTTTATGATGCACGATTTAGCAAGCAAGCAAGGAAAGCATAGCTGCGCCCTTTTTTCAGATCAGAGATATTGAAGCGTACTCCACGGGATAGGTGTATCCCTTGGGGTGCGCTTTTGTTTCTGTAAAGGTGTTATGAAATGAGGTGATACATAGTCTTTAATGTTCAACTTATCATTTTACATAAAAAGGAGGTAATATTAATGATCAAAAAAGTAAAAAGAGAGGTGATACATAGTCTTTAATGTTCAACTTATCATTTTACATAAAAAGGAGGTAATATTAATGATCAAAAAAGTCAAAAGACCTGTCAGCCTGCTGCTTTCCCTGCTGATGGTCGTCAGCCTGTTAACTATCGTGCCGATCACAGCAAACGCGACGATAAACGGTCTTCTGTACAGCAAGGTGTGGTTCTTCAACCGCGAATACACCGTCATCGAGGATCACTCGAGCGGGTATAACAGCGGTTACGTCACCCTGCTCCCGACCAAAAATCTCGCTTATTCACAGTTCGATAATGGAGACATGAGTAAATATGTTCTCCATCCTGAGCAGCATGGCTATGCACATTCCATCGTCAAGAGCCTGTTGGACAGTTGGACTCAGCCCGGCGGTCTGTTCGAGAGAGAGGCGTATTATATGCGCAGCGTCAATCTGACGGACGAGGGCGTTACCGGAGCAAAGCTCTACCTGTTAAGTACTCCAGAGGCAAAAGCGCTGCCCATATCGGTGATCGATGAAGACAGCAACCGGACGTGGTGGCTGCGTACAACAGATACGTATCACCAGATGGTAAGTTTTGTATTCCCGGGGAGCTCTGCCATTGGTGAGGCCGCCGGAGTCTTTGACGTCAAAGATTCATACGTTAGCAACGGAAAAACCTATTATTACGGTGTGTGGGCCGACACAGAGCAAGGCGTCCGCCCTGCTTTCCAGCTCGATCTGTCAAAGGCGCCCTATGATCCCGAGCACAATGCGTTCCTTTATACGGTCACGATGACCGGTGCGGCGCATTCATCTCCGGATTCTCAGGAAAATTTAACCCAGCGCGGCATATGCGGCTCTATAAACACCGTCATATTCAACGCGCACGGCGGTTTTTTGTTCCCTGAAACGAGTGAACTTTACAAGACCGAGAACGGTATCACGGTAGCAAGAACAAGCAACACGCAGATCACCGTTTCCGGTTCCGTCACGGGAAATGTAGATGTCACGCTCCCGGACACGGAGGGGATTCCCGCGACCGCTCCCACCATCACCAAACAACCGGTGGGACTTACCATGACCTACAAGGAATTGGGAAACGAAGTAACTATCTCGGCGGCCGCGCCGGAGGGTCACACCCTGAGATATCAGTGGTATCGCAACACCGTTGACAGCAACACCGGCGGAACGCTGACAAATGCCGGCGACCACGATTACTGCTACATTTATGACCACGACACGCCTCCCGGAACGTATTACTATTACTGCGTCGTCACCGCGACCCGTAGGGACAACGGCCAAACGGCGAGTGTAGCCAGCGATACGGCTGAGGTTGTAGTGAACAAAGCCCTTGCCGACCGCTTTGACTATGACTATTACCATAATAGTGTTGAAAAACTCGTCGGTGACGCGGATTTTACAAACTATCTTTCCAATAACGGCGACGGCAAAGTGAGCTATTCTTCCGGTAACCCGGCAGTTGCCACCGTCAACGCAAGCACGGGCGTGGTCACGATCGTGGGCGAAGGCCAAACGACCATTACCGCTACCGTAGAGGACGGCAGATGCTACTACTATAACTCACACTCGACGAGTTATACCCTTACTGTCAGAAAACGTGACGCCAGCATCAGCTATGGTACAACGCAGATCAACAAAGCCCCCGATGACGCGGCGTTTACCAACCCGCTGACTATCGATGGCGACGGCACTGTGACCTACTCTTCGAGCAACACGAATGTAGCCACGGTCGATGCGGCTACGGGTGAGGTCACGATCGTAGCGGCGGGCAAGGCTGCTATCACCGCCACTGTAAAGGACGGCCACACCTATACCTATGCGACAAAGAAGGCAAGCTACACCCTTAACGTCAATAAACGGACTCAGGTGATCTATCATTCTTCCGTATGGGCGACGTATGGCGACACAGGTGTGAAGGTCAATGCCCGTACCACCGGCGACGGCGCTTTGAGCTACGAAGTAGCAGGAGGCGATTGCGTGACCGTGGACGAAGAAGGCAACGTGACGATCCTCAAGCCGGGCTATGGAACCATCAGGGTCACTGCTGCGGAAACTCACGTCTATGCTAAAGCAACCGTGGATATTCCGGTAACCATCAATAAGCTGACCGGATACGCATCCACCGTTACCCCGTTAAACTACCAAGCCGACGGAACGGCAAAAACGCTTATAACGGTTGACAACTCCACGCTTGTGGGCGGCACGATGCAGTATGCGCTCGGCACGAATGCAACTACCGCGCCGACTGAGGGCTGGTCAGAGGATATCCCCACCGGCACCGATGTGGGTTTGTACTATGTGTGGTCTAAATTGGTACCTGATAATCTCTATTCGGCACCCGACCCCACAGTTGTTACTTCTATCATCGGGACTTACTATATCGAGCGCGCTTATGAAAACGGCACAGTTACCGAGACAAGGCACGATGTGCCTTACAGCGCTACTTACCTGAATGCGCAGAATATGCCGAGCGAGCTTGGCGAGGGCTGGTATGTTGTGTACGGCAACGTCAGCTGTGAGCATATTGACGCATCCGGCGACATCCACCTCGTTATTATGGACGGCAAGACACTGACGGCTACCAACGGCTTCACTGTTGACGGAAACCTCAGCGTCTATGGCCAGGATGCCGGCAGCGGCAAGCTGAACGCCACCGCCAAGGATAAGGGCATCAGCGCGGATGCTCTCACCGTATACGGCGGCAGCGTAAGCGGCACCGCCAATGATAAGGGCATCAGCGCGGATGTTCTCACCGTATACGGCGGCAGCGTAAGCGGCACCGCCAACTATGAAGACGCGGGCATCAAAACGAATACGCTCATTATCTTCAGCGGCAGCATAAGCACCTACGGCGGATTCAGCGCCTCGGGCATCAAATCGGATACGGTCACTGTCTATGGCGGCAGCATAAGCTGCACCGGCGACGGCGAGACCGGCATCAAATCGGATACGCTCACCGTCTATAACGGCAGCGTAAGCGGCACCGGCAGATATGAGGCCTCCGGCATCAAGTCGAATACGGTCACGATCTATGACGGCAGCCTGTATGCCACTTCCAACTATGGCGCAGGTATCGGCGGCGGACGTAACGAAGGCTACGAAGGTACTGTTTACATTTACGGCGGAAATGTTACGGCGCAAAGCGTATACGGCGTAACGGGTATCGGCGCAGGCATCAACGGTTCCGGCAACGGCACGCTGATCCTCGGCCCCGGTATTGGACTGGTGGACGGCGACGGCTTTACACTTGTGGCTCCCTCTGATAAAGAGCAGACGGTCACCAAGAGGGATCAGGTTATGCAGACCGGCATCGGACCGGTAAAGGAGCCTGTAAGCTACAGGAGCGCCTCCTACAACGAGAGCACCGGTAAAGTCGAGTTTACCGAAAATACAGTTTCGGAATACACGCTGATCAAGAATCGGACAACCTGGAGTAATGGCTGGTTCGTAGTTGACAAGGATGTTACACTCACCTCGAGCATTACCATCAAAGGAACTGTAAATCTTATCATCTGTGACGGCGCTACGCTGACACTGGATAGCTCTTTAAGTCTGGATGGCAGCAACAAGCTGAACATCTACGGCGGCGCGCAGGGAACGGGAAAGCTCGCCGTCAACGGCAATTATTACAACGCGGGAATCGGATGCCGTTATAATAATTCCATCGGAGGTACCCTTGCGATCCACGGCTGTGAGATCATCACGAAAGGCAGCGTCGATGGAAGCACTCCCGGCATCAGCGTCAAAGACGTGACTATCTATGCCGGCAGCGTTACTGCGACCGGATTCGGCGGCGCCGGTATCGGTTCCGCAAAGGGCGTTGATTATGACGGAACCGTCACGATCTACGGCGGTGACGTTACCGCAGTTTCAGAAAATGACAGCAACGGCGCGCAAGGCAGCGGTATCGGCGCGGGCGCAGACGGAAACGACAGCTCCACGCTGATCATCGGCGCGGGGATCGGCATGATCGATGATAAGGGAAGAGCGATCGCCAATCCCAAGGATGAGCTTCAGACCGTAACCAAAAGAAAATCCACCATGAAGATCGGCGTGGAAGCTCTGCCGAAGTCGGTCAGCTATATGGAAAAAGGCACGGAGAGATCCTGCGAAGATTATAACCTCTTTGATGACGACATCACCGCGCTGAGCAACGGCTGGTACGTCGTTTCGGAAAACGTTACCATTTCGGATCGCATCAGCGTAAGCGGAGACGTGAAGATCATCCTTTGCGACGGCGCAGAGCTCACCTGCGAGAATGGCATCACGCTCACTGATGGAAACACGCTTTCGATCTACGGCCAGACAGAAGGCAGCGGCAAACTTACTGCCAATTCTTCGACAACCGGAAACGCTGCCATCGGTTCGGACGACAACGGCGTGGCAGGCGATCTCAAGGTCTACAGCGGAGAGATCTATGCGACTTCAAATGACAGTAATCGGGATACCCCTGCCATCGGATCTGTAGATGATTCCGGCAGCCTGTACGTTGCGGGCGGCAAGCTCGTACTCTACAGCACCTACTTCAGGGTGGTCAGAGTATCTTCCTTCTCACTGGAGGACGGTATGGCTGCCTATAAAGGGGACAACGAGAATCCCGAGAAAAATAAAAGTAACAAGATGGACAAAATCGATATCCGGAACTGTTCGTTTTTCGCTCATTATGCGACCATCCTTCCGGACAGCGGCGGCGACGATTCCGGTATGAAGACAGTCCCGACAGTCGCTCGTCTGACGAGTGATATGGTTGAGAATATGGAATCCCTGGTTGATGATATGCCCTCTGACTTCACTGAGATCGACATGGAAATTGGCCAGGAGTGGGACGGCGGCGGCGCCGATGACGCGTATCTGATCTTCGGCATCGAGGAAGGCAGATATCTGAGGGCTATTCATTTTAAGTATGGTGACAATTCTGGCACGCGTGAATTCTTTGACGTAGATCATCTGAAGACATTCATGGATGTAGGCGCTGAGATATATTACGTCACCGGCACTGAGCAGGTACCTGACACCGACGATGACGACGGCGAATGGTTTGTCAGCGAGAGAGGCGGAACTATCGTGGCGACATGGTTCGACAACGAGACCGGTCCTGACCCGTCCAAACAACATACTTTGGCGATCACCGCCGAGAGCGGTCCTGTGACCGGCGAGCCCTATGAAGCAAGCTACAACACAGAAACCTGGACGCTCGATGCTCCGACCTTTACCTACTACCGCCTTGAAGATCAGAGTAATCCGGGCAGCGGCGTAAAACTCAGCGGTGCTCCCAGCGAAAAGGGTATCTACTGTGTTGAAGCGACAGTGACATTTACGAGCAGAGGACGCACCCAGGACTACTCTATTAAAAAGACCTTCGCCATCGGCTACGATGTCCTCAACATCACCGGCGCGACGCTCAAGGCGCGTGACTATGAGCCGGGCAACACCACCGCAAAGGTGCTTTCCGTTACCTTTGACAACGCCGAACTTGTCATGGGCGTTGATTACAAGGTTACGAATGTTTATGTAGAGAACAGGGCAGGCAGCAACGTTCCTGTCACCGTAACCGTAAAGATCCTGAAGGGCGATTATTTCCTCGCCTCAAGCAGCTACCAAGCCACAATGACCATCAATAAGATCGCTTACACCGGTCTCACGGAAGCGACCTACAGGATCATGTCGTCAGAAGGGTCGTATATGAGCTCCAGTCTGCCGATCAACAATAGCGTGATCGACGGCATCCAGATCACAAACAACTATTCAGACTACGTAACGGTAGAGAACTGGGGCGACAGCTACTTCGGTGTCAACACGGTGACTCAGATCGATTCGACCGATCCGATGCCGATCATCCTGCACGTTGTATCGAACGCATACGAGGACTTTGACTTTACTATCAACCTTGTACCCGCGGATAAGCCTATTCCGTTCCTCCACGTGAATGGTGTTCCGGGAAAACTGACAGTCGGCGAAACGAGCAACAGTCTGAACGTCGATTTCGACGGCGACACGATAAGCTTCTCTGTCATTCCGGGATATGAGGAGTATATCGACATTGATCCCGCAACCGGCGCGATCACCGCGAAGAAGGCGGGCACAGCGTACTTTATCGTCACTGGCTCCGAGACCGACTTCTACTCCGAGACCTACCAGTACATGATGATCACCATCGTGGGAGGAGAAACCCCCGAATATGCAGCAGTTGAGGAAATGATCAACGCACTTCCTGATGAGATCACACTTGACGACAAAGATGCTGTGGAAGCGGCAAGAGCAGCTTATGATGCGCTCTCCGAAGACCAGAAGGCACTTATCTCTGATGAAACTCTTGCAAAACTCGAAGCAGCAGAGGAAGCCCTGGTATCTGAACTCGTTAACGAATCCTACATTGAAGATGATGCGGAAGAGATCGAGTTAGGAAACCGCATCAAGGTTTGCGGTGCAGCAGACGGCGGCACAGGCGAATATACATTTGCTTTCTATTACAAGAAATCCTCAGGCACAGAATGGGTAAAAATGACTGCTGACAGCAACGGAACATCAGCATCATTCAAGCCCGGCAAGGCTGTAAGCTATGATGTAAAGGCAGTTGTAACGGATTCTGATGAATGTTCGGCAGAGAAGATCTTTACTGTTTCAGTAAAGGCTCCTCTGGTCAATAAATCAGAATTGATTACCACAGCTACAGTCGGCGAAAAGATCATACTCAAGGGCGCAGCAAGCGGCGGCGCAGTCGGTTACACCTATGCATTCTACTACAAGAAATCCTCAAGTGAAAAATGGTTAGAAGTGAAACCAGCTTACACAACTAAGTCGGCATCATTCAAGCCCGGCAAGGCTGTAAGCTACGACGTAATGGCAGTTGTAAAGGATGCAGACGGCACAACAGCAGAAAAGGTCTATACAGTTGCTGTAAAGCCCCCCGTTGTAAACAAGACCACAGTCAATGCAGAAACTGTCAAGGTCGGCGAGAAGATCGTCCTCAAGGGTGCAGCAAGCGGCGGCAGCAAGAGTTACACCTATGCATTCTACTACAAGAAATCCACAAGTGAGAATTGGGTAGAAATGACAGCTCCTTATACATCAAAGAGCTGCGCTTTCAAGCCCGGCAAGGCTGTAAGCTATGACGTCAAGTCCATAGTCAAGGATTCAGACGGAAGAACAGCAGAAGTGATCAACACAGTTAATGTTACCAAATAAGAATAAAAGAATAATAACGAACGGCAGGCAGCATCACGCTGTCTGCCGTTTGTGCAGAAAACATTGACAGAAGATTATCGTTTCGTGAATGCAATAAGGGATATTGCAGAAAGACTACATATTACAGCATAAGAAAAGCCGTCCGGGTGAAAGTCCGGGCGGCTGTTTTTACAGGCAAATAGTCATATGCGCATACACACAATTTTCATACAATCACGCTTTTCTTACTTACGGGTAGCCGTGAATGCAGATTATCGTCCTGAGTGTGTTCCGGATTGTATGCTCAGACAATGGCGGAGCGCGGATTTCTGACGATAGCTTTTGACCCGTCCTTCACAGGTGAAAGCGGAGGTCAGCCGAGATACATGGCATCTCCCGATATCAACACCGAGGATTTTATAGCGGCGGTGTGGAACCGGAGGCTGTAAGAGCGATACTCAGTCACGGTTACGGTATCTGTACCGACATAAAGCCGGAAACAAATATGGAAAAGAGTCTGTATAC
>CACYWT010000056.1 GCA_902778175.1 uncultured Ruminococcus sp.
TCATCAAACCAGTACATGAACTTATAGCCTTCATTTGCCTTTGCCTTAACCTTGGCGGCAGCCCCCTTGTCCATATTGAAAGCTATGGACTGCATGGGGGATTCATCATCAAATACAGGTTCGCTGCCGTCATCGGTACCGACTATCTGACCGTCACCGAAGCAGTTGACCTTCAGCAGTACCTTGTCAGTCTGGGTTTCGCCTGTGGGCGTGGGGTCGTCGCCCGGTGCTGCGAAAGCAGCAGTTGCTCCCATTGTGCCTGCAAGGGCAAGCACCAGTATAAGTGTTATGATTTTTTTCATTGTTTTTTCCTCCTGAATTTTTTATTGTGAGGGTGTCGAGGACATCTGCATTCTACCTCCGCAGTGGACCTGCGGAAGGCTTGTCATTAAATAAACGCTCCTGATCAGATAATCAGTTGAGAATAAAGTACAAAGCGCTGTTACTTCGATTCGTCATCTGATTCCAAGACCAATTCGCTCTCGGGTATATCATATAATAAATATCTCCTTTGGAGCCATGAATCCCGTTAAACCATCCATTTTGGGCCCAACGATCATAAGAGCTGCGATAATATTTTTCGTCCATGATCATCAGATCCAAATCTATATAGTATCTCCATTGGGATAGATTTTCGGGATTTCTGTGATATCCTCTGAGATAACTACCGCTCAGATAAAGAACACTGGTACTGCCTCCGTTGTACATTTGATCCAATCGAGCACCGGCGGACGACAATTCACCGTTGAACAATTTTGAAGTATGGCATCGATCAAGGAATTCTTTGATCTCGTTTTCTGTCCAGGTGTACTTCACGTTGCCCGCACTCTTGATTTCCGCGTCGTAATCAACGGATAAGTAAGGGGAAACATAGAAGGATACTTTTCTGCCGAAAGCGTAACTGAAAGGATAATATTCGGGATCGGTTTCTACAAGCGTATTGATCTGAGCCTCCGACACACCCGGCTGTATAAAGGATGCGTGCATAAAGATATTATCGCCGCCGGCATTCTGGTTGAAATCGCCCGTCATTTCTTCGGAATGCGCGATTGTATCAATCAACGTACTGTTGAACGAAATACTGCTGACGCACTTGTTGTTATTGTTGTCCTTTGTGTAGTACAAATAGATATGCGCATTGCCTTGCGTTCTTGTACAACCATGGTTGCAGTCGCCGCCGCTGGCCACGAAATCTTCTCCGCCTGCCGTTTGTACGGGATAATAAGTTTTGCCGTCCACAGTCAGGCTGCTTTGATAGACATTATGCAAATAAAACCCGGTGATCGCTTCGCTCGGATCTGTAGTTGTCTTGTATCCGAGATAGATTACACGGCTTGTGTTGTCTCTGATGTATGCGTGATTATTCAGATTGGTGGATGCGATGGTATAACCGTTGCTTTTAAGATAACTCTTTGAATCATTGTGCGACTGCGTTCCTACCAAAAGGACCTCGCTGATATAGGTTTTGATCTCGCTTTGCTGCGCGTAATGCGGATTTGCTTTGATCTCGCTTGCGGGATGCCCACTAATCTCCCAGATTTTGGAGTTCATCGCTTTGTTGAATGCGTCACCGATGAGTTGATAACGCTCGGAATCGGGATTTGCCGCGACTTGGTAGTGGAACGCGAGCACGCCGATCGCGTTGGTGAGTTTGTACTGCATGATCACGCGGTTGGCAAGACGGAAATTATAAGTCTGCGAATCGAAGTTGTAAATTTGAGCAACCAATTCGTCATAGAATCCAATGGGGTTGGATCCGGCAGGCATTTCCAATAAACCGCAAACGGTCTTGAAAATATCTTCCAGACTCATAACGTAGTTGGAATATCCATAGTAATCCGTGTTGTTGGGATCTTTTGCTTTCTCATTGATGTAATGAATGAGGCGTACGTTGTATTGCGCAACCGCTTCGTTCGTCATCTCGTCCTCGTTGGGTAGATACAGATTGCGCAATTCGGCTTTTTTCTCTGCGATCTCTTTGGCAGACAAACCGATAAAAGAGGGCTTTTCGGTCAATTTTCCGGCTTCAATCGCGTCGTCGATCGCCATATCCAGCGCAGCTTTCTGATAGATGGATGTCACCACGTCAAGCGCGTTGTTCATGGTAAGCAAAGTGGTTTGAAACCCATCGAGTTTGGTTCGTAGATCGCGTCTCAATTCATCTCTTGCATAATATTTTGTCTCATACGCAAGCGTATTGACGACCTGCTTGATCTCGGCAACGTCTGCCTGCACAACGGTGAGCTTTTGATCCATCTCCTCCAGTTTATCCATCACTTGCTGATGCTCGGATTTGATGATACCCGCCATTTCCGCCACGTTCTTGACAATGCCGAACACCTGACCGGCAACTCCCGCATAGTAGCAGACTTTACCAAACGTTGTGTCGAGACCTCTCGTATAATCCTGAATGGCGGACAGGGTATCCGCATTGAGCGTGACCTCTCTGCCCAAATTTTCGGCGGAATAGTTGCGCGCGTAGGTAAAGTCTTTCGACGTCTTTTCGCCCCAAGCGTTCGTGACGGCGCCCGCTTTTATGGTAACGTCACCGTCATAATTATAATCATTCTCGCCGAAGCCGCCGTTCGGCACGGAAATTATCATGGTAGCAAGGTTGTTTTCTTCTACCGTCAATGACTTGATGGTCGCACCGGCAAAGTCTTCTCCGAGTTCTATTTTTTCAGCGGTCAACGTATTGTCGATCGTGCCGCCGTAAATGTAGAGTTTCAAGGTGAGTTCCAAGTCATTGCCTGCTTTCTCTGCATAGTCAAAGACGGGATAGAAGTTGGCCTGCGTCAGCAAAATATCGGTCTCATACGCCGCAAGCGTTAATTTGCCGCCCTTGATAACGTCTACAAAATCATTGACGCTTTTCACGTCTTCTACTGCAAGGGTAAGACGTATCGTATTATCGTCTACCTTCGAAAGGGCTTCCACGATTGCTCCGTCAACGGATACGTTGTCTTTTGTGAGCGTATCGACATCCGCAACGCCATACACTTTTACATTTGCGTTGATTTTGCCGTTTTCAAATTTGAGCGAACTTGCGTCGAACGCCGCATAATCGAGTATGACCGGTATTTTTGCTTGGATATCGGCGTAACCGTTTTTGATACCGCTCGATTTGACGCCGATAACGCCCCATTGATAAGCGCCGGCAACATTCTTTGTCGGGGTACCCATGATCTTGAGCGTCAAATTTTTATTGGATTTTGAAATAATCTCTACATCGGTATCTTCAAAGGCGATGCCGTTGAAAAGATCGTCGATATCGATATCGTCTTCAAACTCTCCGTCGTGAATGGTCAGCGCAACGCGGAACTCTTCGGTTCCCGCATAAACGCTTTCTATATCGGACGTCAAGGTAATAGACGGAAATTCGACGTTAACTTCGGAATTGACATTGTAGTTTTTCAACACCATATAGTAGCGGGAAGTAACATAGTCTTTCGCATCTTTGTCAACAAATTTAATGTCATAGCCGCCATTCGCATTTGCAACTACGCTGCTTACTGTCGCTTTGCACGGCAACGCTTCTTCTATGGACAGATTTTTTTCAGAAGCGGCTTGCGTTTCTTCCGAACTGACGTACGTATAAACGTTTGCGTACGGATTGGCATACCGCACTTCCACGTTCTCTGCGGTAAGCCCGTTCAGCTTGATCTTATCCGAGGTTACGGTAGTGGTGTACTTGCCGGCTTTTGAGTAGCTGACAGCAGTAGCCTTGATAGCCGGTTCTTCTGCGTCGGTGTCGCTTGCCTCAGCGGAGCTTTCGCCCGATACTGTGCTTTCCGCCTTAGTGCCGGAGCTTTCTTCTCCGCCCGACTGCGTACAGCCGGCAAAGGTGCCGATAGCCATAGTTGCAGCGAGCAGCAGTGCAAGCACACGCTTGAAATTTCTGTGTTTCATTTATTTTTCTTCCTTTCATTTTAATAGGAAAAGGCCTCGTAAAAAGTGATTTTTTGCACCTTTTTGGCTATTCCACTTTATTGTAACATACGGGGCGTAACAAAGGCGTAACAAAAACGGGGTATTTTGATCATTTTCAAGGGATTTTTTCAAAAAATGTTTAACAAACTTTCGATTGGATTTTTAGCAATTTTGCTTATTGAGCATATCTGATTGTTTTAGTAAAGGAAACTCTTGCCAAAAGGCTGATTAAAAAATTCCTTTTTGTACTTATTCATATGCAATAGTGCAATAACAATTATCACAGTCCCCTTATTGTCATATTTAACATAAAAGTTCAGGGTATCAGCGTAAAGTATGTTGGATTTTTTCTCGAAATTTACCTGAATCACTCTGGATTTGTTACGGGTTTGTTACACCCTGTATGCTATAATGTAACTGTAAAAAATATAATAGCATTTGATCCGAACAATAATATCAATCATAGGCAAATGAATCTGTACTGGTGAGCATAACGCAAGGGACAGCAAACAAGCTGTGATCTCCAGTCGTGCAGTACCATAAGCTGTGTCCCAAGTCGTAAGGAGTAAAAAAATCGGAAATAACAAAGCACGACGGAATCAGATCTGCCGGCTGCTTTGATAATATAGAAAAAAGAGTATAAGGAGATGTTCCTATGAAAAAGCGAGCAAAAATTCTTAGTCTGATACTTTCAGCCTGCTTGTGCCTCTCTGCCTCTGTGCCTGCTTTTACTGTTTCCGCCGCACCGGATAATACAGTATCGGAGCTTCTTGCAGATAACGGCCTGCCCGTGGTTTATATCAACATAGATGAAACCGCCGAGGGCTACAGCACGATCGAGGAAATGAATTCAAGTCCCGATCATTCTGCGGAATGTACGGGAACCATTCAAATTGATGTCCCAGAAGGCTACAAGGGCGACTACAGTGGAGAAATACTCACGGATACCGATGAGCTTCAGCTTGAATACATCCGCGGCAGAGGTAATACCACTTGGTCGAATGATAAAAAGCCCTATAAGCTCAAGCTGGATAAAAAAGCGGATCTTTTAGGCATGGGCAAGAACAAGCACTGGGTACTGCTGGCAAATGCCCTTGATGAATCACTGCTCAGAAATAAGCTCACCTATTATATGGGTGAACAGTTAGGTCTTGCCTATACGCCGAAATCCATGCCTGTTGATGTGGTTATGAACGGAGAATATCTCGGCAGCTATTTTCTTTGCGAACAGGTGAGGATCGACAAGAGCCGTGTCGACATTGATGAACTGACCCCGGAGGATAACGATGAGCCGGAGATCACCGGCGGGTATCTGTTCTCTCTTCACGGAGTCAACGAAACTGAAGAAAACATTTTCACAACAGAAAACGGTGCTGCGTTTGCTTTTCAGAACCCGCAGTTTACCGACGATGAAACAGGTACACCCGAGCAGAAAGCATATCTTTCAAATTATCTTCAGGAAGCAGAGAATGCAATTTTCAGCGGCAATGCTTCCGAATATATGGATCTGCAGTCCGCCGCCGATTACTGGTGGGTGCAGGTTTTTACACAAAACTATGATGCCTATTTTACGGACAGCACTTATCTTTACAAGCCGAGAAACGACAAGATATACTGGGGGCCTCTCTGGGATTTTGATCTTGCTTTGGGCAAGACCTACACATCTACCGAAGGATATAACTTCCGGCTGATGCCGTGGCTCGATTATCTGAGAGAAAACGATCCCGACTATCTCAACCTTTTAGAAGAGCGCTGGACGATTCTTGACGGCATCATTACTGACATTGTCAAGGACGGCGGCGTTCTGGATAAATATGCGTCCGAGATACATAATTCGTGGGAGGATAATATACAGCTTACCACAAACCCTTATATGAATATTGATGATGAGATTGAAAACCTTCGCAACTGGATGTCGGAACGTCAGACATGGATCAACGATAATCTTGACAAGCTGAGTATTATACATGTAAATGTCACATTCATGGCTGACGATACGGTTGTGGAGCAAAGAACTGTCAATGCAGGCTTCCCGATCAGTCAAGTGTTACCGAAAGCACCTGAAAAGGACGGCTTCACCTTTGTCGGCTGGGAATACAACGGAGAGTTGTTATCAGGCGAAAATGATATGCCGTATTTCTGGGAGGATGCTGTTATAACGGCAAATTATCTCGACAATTCCCAGGCTGTTATGGCTGACAATATCTGGTTCCGTGATTATGAATACTGGGTTGACATCAATAACTACTATTTCTATCCGATGTATGCGATTACACCCGATGATGCACAGGTAGCGGATGTTGTCTGGAGCTCATCAGACACCGAAACGGCGGAGTTCAGCGAATACGGAATGTTCATACTGAAAAAGACCGGCGACGTGGTACTGACTGCCACCGTCAATAATGATTTTTCAAAGTCCATCACGCTTCATATCTATGACGGCAATGTCACACCTGCGCAGATGGCAGCGTCCGTCACTCTTGAAAGCGATACCATCCGCATGAAGGTAGGAGAATATGCACAGATCGTTTACCGCATTTATCCTCAGCCGTGCTATGAATTGCCCATGTTTTATTATGATGAGTATGCCGGCATTATAAGCTGCATCAGCAACAATGTTTTCAAGGCTCTCAAGCCCGGTACGGAAACGGTAACGGTTTATATAAATGATGATGTGCAGGCTGTTTGTACGATTATCGTGACCGATGAAGACGAACCATCTGAGGAATCCTCTGAACCCTCAGAAGAGCCTTCCGAGGAATCCTCCGAGCAGTCAGAAAAGCCTTCCGGGGAAACATCCGAACCTACAAAAGAGGCTTCGGAAGAACCTTCAGAACCGTCTGACAAACCTTCCGATAAACCCGCCGAACCGTCCGAACAGCCGTCTGCGGAAATTTCCGGGCAAAGCGAAACAAGCACAACGACGGATGCAGATACGGTAAAAACAGGTGACACATCATATACGGCGGTTATTCTTGCGGTACTGATAATAAGTCTTGTGTTATCTTTCGTGCTGATAAAAAGGCGCAAAATAATCAGTTGATACCATATCTCACGATAACCATTCATTCTCCGTGCCTGCCCTGACGGTTCAGACGATAGTCGAAAATGCCATAAAGCACGGTGGCCGTATTCGTAATGAAGGAATCGTAAGAGTCAACACATAAAGTAAAGAGAAATACTACGAAATAGTGATCAGCGACAACGGCATTGGCTTTGATACGACGCAGCAGTCAGATTCGGAAACAGGACATATCGGCATCAAAAATGTTGAAGAAAGACTGCACAAAGTATGTCACGGAACATTAAGCGTTGAAAGCAAGCCTGGCGATGGTACGACAGTCACGCTGCACATACCTCTTTGATTGACGGTGAAACAGTAGATTTTCCCCGTACAAAGGCAAGGGAGCTGCTTGCATATCTTATCGACAGGCAGGGTTACAGCGTCAGCAGAGCGAATGTCTTTGCGGTACTCTTTGAGGACAAGCAGTATGACCGTTCCATGCAGAAGCAGCTTGACGTTATTATCCGAAGCCTGCGTGAAACACTCAGAAAATTTGATGTAGAGGACATTTTCCTAAAAAACAGCAGGGTATCCGATTAAAAACCGAATCGTAAGTACCGATAGCGGACACGCTGAAATCCCTCATGGCAGTCGCATAGTAAAGGATAGCCTTTACTGTCGGATCATGTGTCGTTGACTGACCGTTGCCGTACTTGCTGCAGTATTCCTTTGAGCGTTTTTCAGCAAGCCCTGTCTGATTGAATTTCCAGGTGTACGGGTCGAATAATTTGTTCATTTCTGATCTTCCTTTCTTATTTCGGCACTGATAATGCCAAGATTACGAGTTACCTTTTCGATTGAACTGTCCAGTCGTTCTTCATCCATAAGAGACGCCTTCCAGCAGCACATTGCAAGCATTCCTGTCATGACCTGAAACAGAATAATTCTGAAATCAAAATCATAGAAATAACAAATCATTGAGCAAATAAAGGCTACAAGTGAAATGACGGATGAAAGTCGTTCTACAAGAATAAGCAGGTAGAACAAAGCAATCGTGAGTAATTTCTTTTTCATCATTTTCAAAATCCTTTCTAAAATAAAATAGACCTATTCCGACTTACTTGTTAGTGTCGGAATAGGTCTTTCTTTATACTGTTCCCGTTAAAACGGGAGGTCACCGTCGCTTACGTTGTATTCCTCGTAGCCGTCCGGTGTGCCGTAATTCTGTGGTGCGCTGTACTGTCCGGGGTTAGCGTACTGCTGTGCATGCTGGTAGTTCTGCGGTGCATACTGTCCGTTTCCCTGATGGTTGTACTGATGGTTATTCTGCTGTCCCTGATTTAGGGGCGGAGCATACTGACCGTTGCCATTCTGCGGATTTCCGTTGTACTGATTCTGCTGATTGCCATTCTGATTGTACTGCTGCTGATTACCGCCATTGCCGTTCTGATTGTTTTTCTGACCGTTACCGGCATTGATGTAATTGAACGAGCTGATAAGGCATTTTGTGTTGACTGCAAAGGAGCCGTCACGCTTCTGGTAGAGTTCTGTCGAAAGCTCTCCTGTTATCGTAATTAGACTGCCTTTTTTCGCTTTGGAGAGGGGACTTACAAGGATCCCTCCCGCACAGCAGGAAACATAAGTCGTGGTCTGATTATCGCCGTAACCTTTGTTGACGGCAAGATCAAACACCACAAAATCTGCACCCTTGTTGTTTTTCTTGATTTCCGGGTCTTTTGTAAGACGACCGATCGCTGTGAGTTGGAGCATAGTTGATTACCTCTTTCATAAAAAAATATTTAAAAAAGAACCATAGCATCAGCCTCAAAAGTCTTTGCTATCGTTCAGTTTTACAGAAAATAAAAAAACGGACTGCAAAATCATCCATCATTCTGAATGACCTTACAGTCCGTTATGCACAAAGCAACTATTCATCTATAAACATAATCATTGCTGCCCGATTGATCGGGTACAATGCTTCTAAAGCAGATTATTCTGCTGTCGCAGACACAAGAGTGCCAATCTAAAATACCGATCAGTAGCCGAGGCTCTGAACACACCGTATAAAACAGCGAATCTAAAAACATAATATGGCTATATTATAAGGTGAATGAATATGTTTGTCAAGAGCGAATGTCAAAATTGACATATTGTTGGTTTTTTCAACTAATCTTTTCAAAAAGTATAATCCAGTTATATGTGAAAATACAAGCGTTACAGAGATGATATATTGACAATGCTTAATCTTTTGCTAAATGCGTATTCAACCGTAAAAGCTGTACCTCCCGTATCTTTTGTCAGATAGCAGATGCACAGGCTGCTGTTATCAACAAGATGCCTGTTTCGCTTGAACATACAATCCCTTGTGTATTCCTCGGAAGTCCAAACAACCTTATCCGCCGAACATAAAATCCGATCATACTCCTTTTTGTTATCCACAGACCAATACTTTGTCTGTATTTTACACGGAAGCACAAGGATTAGATAAATATTCGGATAAAGCTCTTTTAACTCAATCACAGTTTGTGCTGCCAGCATATCAAATCCCCAGCTTCCCCCTGCCCCAAAGTAACAGTATCCATTCTGAATTGCCTTGATTACTGCATCACGCAACCGAAGCTTTACAGTTTCATATTCATCAACAGGTATTCGTCTATGTCCGGTAAAACAACATGTTCTTGATTTCAGATCCTTAGTTTTCAAATGGAGTTCCTCCTAAAGCTTTATGACCAAATATGGTTATATTTATTATACATCTATTTCATATTATATTGCCATTTATTTGCTTAAAATATTACTTAGGATGGTGATGACTATGGATACAAATGCTAAACTAAATCAGATACTAAAGGAACGAGGCTGGACAACCTATAAACTTTCAGCAGAGTCAGGACTATCACACACAACACTCGCCAATGTTTTCAGAAGAAATACCGTACCATCAATTTCGACATTAGAGAAAATATGTGCTGGTTTCGGGATAACGCTGTCGCAGTTTTTTGCTGAAGGCGAAATGGTAGAAATGACACCTGAACTGAAACAGTTTTTTGACAAGTGGATAACTCTTACAAAAGAGCAAAAGGATGCAGTCTTGAAGATAATGGATGCGTAATACACATTATTTCGTAATGAGTATATTATTTTTCTATGTTAAAGTGTAATTTACTAATTACAGAGGCAACCTTATACTTTGAAATAATTTGGAGTTTACTATTGACAATAAATTGCTTTCAACTTATAATATAGCCATATTATGTTTTTAGATTCGCTGTTTTAAATGGCGTGTTCAGAGTTTCGGCTACTGATCGGTATTTTAGATTGACACCACGGTGTCTATGGCTGCACTTTTGCGGCAATTTAGCAATTACGGCAGAACATCTGCATTAGAAATACAAATTTTAACGGACTGCAAGGTCATTCAGAAAGAGAATGATTTTGCAGTCCTTTTTTTATTTTCTGTAAAATCGAGTGATAACAAAGGCATAAAA
Source organism: uncultured Ruminococcus sp. (assembly GCA_902778175.1). Lineage (GTDB taxonomy): Bacteria > Bacillota > Clostridia > Oscillospirales > Acutalibacteraceae > UBA1213. The sequence continues at coordinate 10,423 of CACYWT010000056.1, forward strand.
GGTCGATGTTGTCGCTCTTTTTTAATATATTTTTTCAGAAAGAAGGATTACAAAAATGGCAATGACAACAGAACTCAACATGGTGGAAGGTTTCAACCCCGCCGACTACGCAAGGACGATCACAGACGCTGACGGTCAGCAATCGCAGTACCTCGATGTACAGTACCGCAAAATGTGGTTCCGCCTTCGCAACCCCAATGGAAAGATCGTCAAGAAGATCTGCAGCTTTGACGGCAATCTCGCCGTTATTGAAGCGAAGATTTATCTTGACCGCAACGATCCTCCGGAAAATTTTGTCAGCAATGCTTTTGCTCAGAGGTTTGTTGATCCGAACAATCCGGATTATGGCAACAGATACCTCGAAAGTGCAGAAACTGCTGCAGTAGGCAGAGCTTTGGCAGATGCAGGTTACGGTCTGCAATTCTGTCTGGAGCGTGACCCCACTCCCGTTGATATGGGACAGCAGTTTTTCGGACAGCCTGATATGATGCCGGTTGAAGATTCAATCAGTACCATAACAGAAACGAGCGTAAATCCCTATGCTCAGCCTGCTCCCGTGAAAACACAGATAGGCACACAGGAAATGATGTACGCTCCCGGCTATCAGATGCCAAACAATCAGCAGGGCTATAACCCACAGTACGGAAACATTCCTCAGCCTGCACCTGCCGCACCTGCATTTACAAACCAAATGCCCGTAGAGCAGATCATGCAGAAGATGCCCTACGAAGAAGCCGTAAAGGTTGTTTATCACTGCAACGGAAAGCACAACGGAAAAACTCTCGGACAAATCGCTGTCGAGGATTTTAGTTCTATCAAGTGGCTTGCAGAAAGCTATCGTGGAGACAAAAATCTCTACAAGGCTGCTGCAAGGATCATCCTCAACAGGCACACGGGAGGCAATGGATGAACTTCTATTTACTTGATGTAACATTTTATGCCAATTCGGATGCACCGGAGGACACAGACAGAGGCTTGTATATCATGCAGACCGACAAGAAAGCCACAAGATACGATATCTGCGAACTGTTCCGCAAGGTAAATGAATTGCTTAATAACGATGATATGGATAATAGTGACGGTTTCCCTTACAGCTATTATGTTGAAGGAATCAATATTAACACTCTTATTCAAGCAGTTTCATTTTACACCAAATCACAGATTAAAGAAGCTAATGGGTATAGCGGTATTATTCACGCAATTTATTCTATCGATGTATGGCAGTAAAACAACGAAATTCCGCAGCTTATAACAATAGGCTGCGGAATCAATTTGAAAGGAGAGTTTCAGAAATGGCTTTAAA
>CACYWT010000057.1 GCA_902778175.1 uncultured Ruminococcus sp.
GGCGATAAAGGCCTCGACGGCGGCAGCATGAACTTCTACGGCGGTAATTTTGAAGCAACTACCAAAAGAGAAACCAGAGGAGCAGCCATCGGCGGCAGCGGCTTTCGCGCAGGCGGACGCATGATTTTTTATGCCGGCAATTATACTGTCAAGGCGAGATTCGGTTCCAGCACCGGTATAGGCGGCGGCTACAAAGGCGAAGCGAGCCGCTGCAGCGGCGAAGGTATCACGATCTACGGCGGAACCTTTAATATAGAAACCTTCCAATCGGGAGCCGCTATCGGCAGCGGCGCGGAAGCATACCGATCGACCGGAGCTATCGCGATCTACGGCGGAAGCATCACAGCCAGCTGTCATAACAGCAGCGCGGCGATCGGCGGCGGCAGAGCCAGCGAAAACGGTCCTATCTACATCTACGGCGGCGAGGTCAACGCGGTCGCATACGGCACCAAAACAGGCGCGGGCATCGGCGGTGGTCAGGACGCGGAACAGGGCGATCCCATTTATATCAGCGGCGGTACGGTGATTTCACATAGCGACAAAGGCGCAGGCATTGGCGGAGGAATGGGAAAAGGCGGAGGCTATATCGATATTTCCGGCGGCCTTGTGGTCGCGACTTCCGCCGCGGGCGGCGCGGGTATCGGCGGCGGCAAGGACGGCAGCAATCATATCGTCAACATTACCGGCGGCTATGTGGTCGCTTCATCATCAAGCTTCGAAAGCTCCGGAGAAATGCTGGAAACGGTCACAAGATGTCTCGAAAATGCGCCGATGGGCAGCCAGTATCAGCGCACAGCTAATGCGATGATGATAGGGGTAGCCAGTTTGATTGATCTGCTCAGCGGAAGCAATGAAGTGTCCGGAGCGGGCATCGGCGGCGGTCACGGCGGATCCGGCGGCGAGATAAATATATTCGGCGGCGACGTCGTCGCAAAGAGAGGACTCTCCTCCGCCAACACGATCGGCAAGGGGAAGAGCGGCTCAAACAGCGGAACGCTTGATCTCGGAAATGATATGATGGTCAGCTCCGGCAGCGATGACGTCAACCTCGTTCTTCAAACAAAGGATAACCGTGTCAGCGCCTGCCGCAACAGCGAGGTTGTTGAGGTCAGACCGTGTAACTATTCACTTCCGAACTATCAAATGGTTGACGAATATCATCACAGAAACACCTGTGAATACTGTGCTGCGGATCAAGACCTGACCCCCCATGAATATGATGCGTCAGGTCTTACCTGTACGCTGTGCGGGTATCAGCGGATCAAGGTCAGCTTTGACCCCGGCGACGGCAGCGGCACGATGAACGACGTATATCTCTCCAAGGGAGAGACCTATACTCTGCCCGAAAGCGCCTTTACCCCTCCCGACAATCATTATTTCTCCGGCTGGAGAGGGACGATCGGCTCGACAACAGATGTTTTCGTTCCCGGCGTCACCTTCAAGCTGAATGAAAGCGTGACGCTCACCGCCGAATACGGAGAAACATATCAGCTGTGGGTAGGCGGCAGGCAGGTGACCGACGAAAATATGAATAATGTCCTCGGCGACGGCAAGGTCAGCTTCGACCCCGAAAACTGTGTTCTGAACCTTGACGGAGTGACGATGCTTCCCGGTATCAACAGCAACCAGCGGTCGATGATCTATTCCAACAGGATGAACCTGACGGTCACCGGCAGCGGCGATCTGACGTCCGGACAGATGTTCTCGAACGGCATTTATGTCAATCTCGGCTCGCTGACGCTCAACGGAGATTTCAGCGTCATCGGTTCGCAGGGCAACGCGTTTTACGCCTCGAAGGATATCATTGTAACAGGCGGCTCGATCACTGCGCAGGCGAAAAGCTACGGCATCCACGCCGGCAGACGGCTGTATCTTTACGACGGTATCACGCGCATTACTGCCAACGCAGAGCAGCAGAAGACGTTTCGTTATGACGATATCTTTGTCGATCCCTCGCTGCTCGTGACCGCATACAGCCCCGAGGACGCGCTGCGTCCCGACGGCAGTTTTTACTACAATTACACCAAGCACATCGCCATAGAGCGCGGCGCGGTCATCACCTACCGTCTGTGCGGCGGTACGATGGACGGTCAGTCAGACGAGGTCAAGGCGGTCGTCGAAAAAAATACGACGGTCACCGAACCGGAACCTGTCCGTGACGGTCACTCTTTCGACGGCTGGTATACGGACGATCAATACGGCTCCTTGTTCGACTTTGACGATCCCGTGACCGGAGATATTACACTGTACGCGAAGTGGACTCAAAAGCCGCGTTATACGATCTCGATGTCCGATATAGCCGGCGGCTATGTCTACGCTCCTTTTGAAGCATATGAGGGACAAACGGTCAAGGTCTATCCCCATGAGGAGTTTGGCTATGACCTTGAATACATCGGCTATACGACCGACAGCGGCGAGGAAACCGAGATCATCGGAGTAGATTATTCTTTCAGCTTTCCTATGCCCGACGACAACGTGACGATCAACGCGGTGTTCAGAGGCGGCGAATATCAGATAAGAATAGATGAAGGCGTACCCGCAGGAGCAATAGAGGCTCCGGCGTCAGCACGCGCGGGAGAGAAGGTCTCCGTTACCGTCAACGGCATTGACGGTAAGCATCTCGCCGGCATCACTGTCAAGGATTCGGAGGCTCACAACGTCCGGTTCTACAGTGAGAGCAAGTCTTTTACGATGCCTCTGTCAGATGTGACGATCAACGCAGTGTATGAAGCGCACTCTTTTGAAGATCCCACATGGACATGGGACGGTCATGACTCCGCTACGGCAGACTTTCGTTGCTCCGTCTGCGACTTTGAGTGCTCCTTAATGGCTCAGGGAGACGCGATCACCTATGAAACAACAACAGAGCCGACCTACACGACTGAGGGCGAGTGCGTTTATACCGCTTCGGTCACAATGAACGGCGTCACATATACCTCTGATATAACAGAAACGATCGAGAAAGCCTCTCGTATCGTCGAGGTCACTTATCTCAACCTGAACGGTGAAGAAAAGACAGTCACCGCCACACGGATCGTCGGCGACGAGACCGATCTGGAAAGCGGATGGTATGCCGTTGTGGACAGCGTGACCAACAACAACCGCATCAGCAACAACGGCAAGGTCCATGGCGGCGTCAACCTCATCCTCTGCGACGGCGCGACCTTTACGAATCCGGAGGGTATGTCGGTCAACGGAGCACGTTCGCTGACCGTATGGGGGCAGAGCGCAGGTACCGGTACCTGGAACATCACCAAACCTCCCACATCCTGCGCAGGCATCGGCGGATATATCAACGCTTCCGGCAACATCACGATCAACGGCGGCGTTATCAACGTGACCGGCGCTCAAAACGCCGCGGGTATCGGGGCAGGAGGATTCGCTCCGGACAGCCAGGGTGTTATCACGATCAACGGCGGCACCGTCAACGCGAAAGGCGGTCACAGCGGCGCGGGAATCGGCGGTGGAAACGCCGATAACAGTTACGCGGGCAAGGTCGTCATCAACGGCGGCAATGTTACCGCGACAGGTAACTCACGCGGTGCGGGTATCGGCTCAGGGCGTCAAAGCTACGCCGACGTCATCATCAGCGGAGGAACCGTGAAAGCTGTGGAAGGCAACTTTGCATCAGTGGGTATCGGCGGCAGCGGTTCGACCGTCACCCTGACCTATACCGACGACGTCAGCATCACCTCCACCGGCTACGACGGCACGGTCACGCTTGAACAGCCCTTTACCGACGGCACAAATGTTTTTGAGGCGGGCGTCGTCGACGACAACAGCGTTCTCGCGGGCACGACTCTGAGACCGTCCGGAGGTATAGGCGTTAGCCTTGCCGGCCATTCGATCTCGCTTGACGGCGATATCGCGGTCAACTTCTACATGGAGCTTTCCGACAGTGTGATCGCCCACAAGGATACCGCCTATATGCACTTTACCGTCCCTGACGACAACGGTACTACCGAACAGACGATGCTTGTCAAGGACGCGCTGATCAAGGAATGGAACGGCAAAAACTACTATGTATTCAAGTGCAGAGTCGCTGCAAAGGAAATGACCTCACAGATCAAGGCACAGATCATCGACGCAGGCATGCACGGTACAGAGTACACCTACTCCGTCAAGGATTATGCCGATTATCTAATTGAGCACGCTGATGAAAGAGAAGATCTGGCGGCAGCGGTTCCGCTTGTCAAGAAAATGCTCAACTACGGTGCGCGCGCACAAATCTATTTTGATAAAAATCCTGCCGATCTCGCCAATGCGAGCTTGTCCGAGGAAGAAAAGGCGCTTGGCGAGGTCACGGTCACAGCGCCGGAATCCGCGATTGACCTGCCTGACGGCGTGAGTTTCGAGGGCGCAACGCTCTCACTCAAATCCGAGACGACGCTCTCGCTGTATTTTGAAAGCGCAAAGACGCTGACCTTTGAGTGTGAAGGAAAAAACGTCGAAACCGTTACAAGCGGCAAATATCAGATCGCGCGTATCAGAGGTATCAAGGCGAAGGAGCTGAAAAAGACCTTCACCCTGACCGTCAAGGATGGCGAAGAGATAATTGGCACGATCACTTACAGTCCGATGACCTATTGCAGTAATGTTCTGAGCGACGGCACGCAGTCCGAAGCCTTGCAGAACGTCTGCAAGGCGCTGTATCTGTACGCGAAAGCGGCTGACAGTTATTTCCCTGATTAAAGGAGGTCGGACGATATGGAAAAAGAACAATACCTCCCCACCGAGCTTGAGATTATCAAGTTCCGGACAGAGGACGTTATCTGCACAAGCAATATCAACTACGAAGAAGACGAGTTGCCAATTTCTCCTAACAAACCCTGAATCAATTTGATAGGTTCTTTCAGCAGTGGTTCAAAACAGATGACCGCCCTGCCGTTTGGCAGGGCGGTTTTTGTGGAGAATCATCATTTGGTTTGATGTGGTGTTTCGTTTGCTTTGATCAAATCGTGTATATCAGGTTCCCCAGTACTCGTCGCCGCGAACCTCTTTTTCCCAGGAGCGGGTTACGTACCATTCGTTGATCTTGGTGTTTTTGCCGTCGTTCTTGATACGGCTGGAGTATTCGCTGTTGAATTCAGTCCAGTTAAGGTTGATGTTGGTGTTATTGGCTTTCTTGGAGATTTCGATACAGGGATTGGCGTCGGTGCCGTATTAGGAAGCGCCGTTGAATTCCACATATTTTGTCTTCAGGGTGGTGTTGTTCGCGTTGTCCGGTATCACGAACTTGCGGTTGTCGCCGCAAAGCTTCGCGCTCTGGAGTTCAAGACTTGCGCCGTTGCGGAGGGTGAACAGAAACAGCACAAAATTCAGTGCCTTTTTCTGCCTGAGGTCGTTTTTCAGCATTTTAAAAAACATAGCCTTCCTCCTTTGAAAATATAAATTATACACAAAAATCCACATATTTATATTATATTTTTTGTATGTTCTCATGTCAAGTTATTTTATAAGCAAATATATGAATAAATTTGAATAGCTTATCGCAGAAAGCAGGGTATTTTCTTTTGCAAAATGCGAAAAGGGATAGCCGTTGACGTGTGGGATGTGGTATAATAGTGTAAAACAGAATTCAAGAGGATGTAGAAATGTTAGTTGTAAAAATAATTACCATTATACTGGGATTGGCGTTTTTATTATTTGGATATTTCATCTATTTTCAGAAGAAGTATAATCTTATTAATGGTTTTAGTGAAGATTATAAGACTGGCCGCAAAGATGAAAAATACGCAAAAAGAGTCGGACTGATCGAGTTGATGCTTGGCATAGTTTTACTTACAATCGGTGTTATTTTAATTGTATTTGTATAATGGTAATTCTGATTCACCTCAAAAACCCCTTAGTAGTAAAACCCTCCGTATTTACTACGATTCTACTACTAACGGGGAGAGGGAAAAACGGGGGGTGTAATTCTCTTTATCCGTCTAATGTTTATCAGAACATACTCATTCACAAAATGAATATCCCGACACTGCAATCAGTTTTTTATCTGATAACAGTGCCGGGATTTTTGTATTATTATTGAACTGTTACGCTGCCGCTTGTACTTCCGGTAAACTCGGCGCCAACTGAGAGATTGACTGTGACTGAGTTTATATCATCGGCTGTAATAGTGTCGCTGTAACTTTCGCCGGAAATATTGAGTGTCAGCTTGCCGCCGTTGGAGCTGTCCATGCGTCAGATAAGGAGAGCTTACAGCAGATCCATTATTTCCTCTGTCGTCATATTTATGATATCCCCTTCGCCGCCCACGGCAGTTTCAAGCAGATCGGCTTTTTTCTGCTGCAATATACGGATCTTTTCTTCAATGGTATTTTTAACAATGAGCTTATAGATCTGTACGTTGTTTCTTTGCCCGATGCGGTAAACACGATCGGAGGCCTGGTTTTCTGCCGACAGGTTCCACCATGGATCATAATGAATAACAATATCCGCACCGGTCAGATTCAGACCGGTTCCGCCCGCTTTCAGCGAAATAAGGAACACGCTGACATCGTTTTCGTTAAATTCGTTGACCATTTTCATACGATCCTTGGTTTTGGTTGATCCTGTCAGGGTATAGAAGCTGATACTGTCCTGCATAAGACGATCAGCAATAATATCAAGCATTGAGGTAAACTGTGAAAACAGCAGGATCTTATGTCCTGATTCGATACAGCTTTTGATCAGATCCATACACTGCTCCAGTTTTGCACTCTCGCCGTCATAATTCTCATACAGCAGAGACGGGTCACAGCATATCTGCCGAAGCTTTGTCAGCATGGCGAGTATTTTCAGCTTATCCTTGCTTTCATCCAACTTCTTCAGCTGTCCCTTTACTTTTGCAGCATTGGCAAGATACAGCTTATTCTGCTTTTCGTCAAATTTTATCTCAAGGACAGTTTCTGTTTTGTCCGGCAGCTCCGTCAAGACCTCACTTTTAAGTCTTCTGAGTACGAAGGGGGAGGTAAGCCTTTGCAGTGAGCGGACAGAGGATGTGTCATTCTTTTTTACGATAGGAGTTTCAAAGTTTTTCTTGAAATAGCTGTAGTGGTGAAGATAACCCGGCATAATGAAATCAAAAATACTCCAAAGCTCTGCCAGAGTATTTTCAACCGGTGTACCTGTAAGAGCGAAACGCTGGTCACTGTTTATTGCTTTTACAGCCTTTGCAGATTGGGTATTATGATTTTTAATATTCTGTGCTTCATCGAGAAACTGCACGGAAAAGTGTTTTGTTTCATATTTTGCAATATCCCTCAGGAGAGTTGCATAAGAGGTTATTACAACGTCATAGTTTTCCATTTCTTCAAACTGTTTTGAACGTTCTGCTACGGTTCCGCTTATGCAGACAGAGCTTAAGTCTGAGGAAAAACGCTCTATTTCATTTTGCCAGTTGAGTGTAAGAGAGGATGGGCAAATTACTAAAAACTGTTTATGCTCTCCCGACTGGCAGGTATTCTTTATACTTTGCATGACGGCTATCGCCTGTATAGTTTTGCCAAGACCCATATCATCCGCTAAAATGCCGCCCATATTGTACATACCTAGAGTTTTCATCCAACGGAATCCATATTTCTGATAATCGCGCATAGTCGTATCCAATCTGTCGGACAGGGTAAACGCATCCTCATCACGCAGCATATTGTCATAATCTTTGGCACAGCGCCGGAATTCGCTGCTTCGTTTCAGACGTATATGCTCTTCATCCGCCCGCAAGCTGTTCAGGTAAAGCATCCGATACATAGGTACAGTAATATGTTCCTTCAGAAATTCTTTGTCTGAAATATTCAGTTCCTTTTTGAACATGTCAAGATCCTTTATGCTGTCATCTACAATAGAAAATGAACCATCCCTGAAACGATGATACTTTTTTCCTTGACGGTAAGCGTCGAGTATTTCCAGCAACTCCTCCGCACTGTATCCCGAGGCTTCAATATTCAGCTCCAGCAGTCCGCCGGAGGGTTTCACGCCTACGCTGGCGGTTACGGAAGGACGCATATTGATCTTCTTGAAGCGGTCGCTGACATACAGCTCCATGTACTTGCCAAGTACGCTCATTCCCTCGCTGATAAGAGCAAAAGCTGCATCATCCGTATGTATCTGAAACGGGTGGACGGTATCTTTTTCAAATCTGTCAAAATAGCGGCAGACCATCGAAAGAGCATTTTCCTCGCCATAAGGGTCTATACTGTCTGATTTATTTCCGGAGCTATGCAGGGCTGGATAAATTTTATCACCATAAGAAAACATGAGCGCTGCACAGATAACTCCTTCATCATCAATATCAATATACAGCTGTGAGACAAGAGACGGCGGAACGAGTGCATCGTCAACAGCAGTAGTATCTATATCAAAACAACCCTCGATCTGCCTGAGTACCGTGTTATAAAATGCGGGAATATGATTCTTGGATATTATTATGCAATTATTTTCATTCAGGATATTTGCGATCGGTTCAACTGTCCTTGTAAATTCATTATCAGCACAGGCAATGATCTGTTCCCTTTCAAGCATAAAATAACCCTTGTCGTAGCTCCCCAGAAACAGCGGGAAATCCTGTGCTGCAAACTTCATCTTTCCACTTTTGGTGGTTGTCAGTACAGCCCTTAGCGAAGGATTCTGATTTTCGATCCGATACTCCTTATCATTGATCATAAGTGATCTGTTCTTATACATTTCAAGGAATCTCTCAAGATATTTTCCTCTTAGACGGAATTCCTTTTCTTTATGAAAATTGCTGTAATAGTTATATTTTGTGTCCTGATAAATATCATATGCAAGTTCTATAAGGCGGCGGCTTTCAGGATCAATATCGTTATACCTGTGTCTCCATTCAAAAAACTTGCCGTACTTTCGTGTACTCTGGTATTTGAAATCATCTTTAAGCTTTTTTATATCTCCGACCGAGTATTTGCGCTCTCTTCCGATCTTCAGGCGAAAAAACAAGTCATTTCCACTTAGCCATAGCTCTGGCTCAACGCTGACAGGAGCTTCATCCTCAGCTTTACGGTTCAGAGAATACTCCTCTATAAGCTTCGGAAGATAGTTTGAGCTTTTGTCAGAAATCTGATCATCGTAAATGGTTTCAAGATAGATAAGTACCGCATAAATGTGTTTGCAGTAGCCATAATCATACGGGCAGGTACACTTAGCAGACGTAATGTTTCCATTTTTCTCGATTTTTATATCCACTTCATATTTACGATAGCTCCCTTTGACATAAGCAATGTAATTCCCGTTTTCTGATTTTGTTACAGCTTTTATGCGTGATTCCTTGTAATATGTTTTGCCTCGTGAGGCGATCTGACTGCTGAAGTGGTAACGGAAATTATTTATGTTCATTTATTTTCCCTCTTCTTTCATGCTATTCAGAAATAATATACTTACTAAGTATAACACATTTATAAAGCGAAAAGCAATCAGCTGTTTTTTGGCTTCATTTTCTGGTTCATCAGCTACATCATTTGTATCGTTATCATTATTGGTGTTATCAGCAGAGTTCCAGCCGCTATTTGAATCACCGTTTGATGAATCATCAGGATTGTTATATGCAGCGATCATTTCATTGATCTCGGCTAATACATTTTCATCCAGACGCTTGCGGAATTCAACAAGCAGTGAAGGAACAAACGGAGCTTTATACTCATATCCCGGCAGTCCGATGAAATACTGATAATACGGATTTTCTTTGATCTGTTCTACAAGTTCACAATCTGAATAGTTATATTCTTTTTGTATCAGTAAAGAACCCAATGCTGTCTGCAATGGCTTTGCTGGCATTCCTACTTCACTCGGAAACAGTCCTGCATAGCGATCTTCTATTTCGTCCCACGGTATCATTGCCGCTTTCTTTACCCATCTGTTTTCAGGGTTCATTTCCATTCCCAACGGCTGATTGAAGTCACTCAGACTATATTGATGATTTCTGTCAAATTTATACTGGAGTGTTATCATTTAAGTAGAGTCGTCAAACGCCCAAAGATGTGATATAATAAAAAACATAAAAGAAAGGCGAGAAAAAAGATGACCTACGAAAAAAGCTTTAAAGAAGAAGACGCCCAAAGATGTGATATAATAAAAAACATAAAAGAAAGGCGAGAAAAAAGATGACCTACGAAAAAAGCTTTAAAGAAGAAGCAGTAAAACTGTCAGATGAGATCGGATTAAAGAAAGCCTCAGAGCAGCTGGGAATCCCGTATAATACACTTGCGGACTGGAGGCACAAGCAGAAAACCCACGGCAAGCAAGCATATGTTGGCAGCGGGCACAAGCGTATGAGTGCTGATGAAAAAGAGCAGCGAATAAGAGAACTGGAAAAGCAAAATGCGGAGCTTCAGAGAGCCAATGAGATATTACAGGAGGCGCTCGGTTTTTTCGCAAAGAACCGAAAGAAGTAAAAGCACACCTGCGTTACGCATTTATTGAAAATAACAAATGCAGATGGACGGTAAAGTCAATGTGCAGGGTACTGAGTGTAAGCGAATCCGGGTATTATAGATATATCGTAAATAAAGATAAACCCGGTAAAGATAAGATTCTTTCGGTTGCTATGAAAGAGATATTGGACGAAAATCCACTGAATGACAACTACGGTGCGCCAAGGATGCAGTTGGCTTTGAACCAGCGAGGTTTGAAAGCCGGCAAGCGCAGAATAACAAGAATCATGCGGGAAAACGGCTGGCTGCATACGCCAAAACGCCGTCCGAAAGGTCTGACGAAGGCAGATCCGGAGGCGATGATAACAGAAAACCTGATAAAACAGAACTTCAGTGCCAACGCACCGTTTGAGAAGCTGTTGACGGATATTACGCAAATACAGTGCAAAGACGGTAAGCTGTATATTTCGCCGATACTCGATTGTTACAACGGAGAAATACTGTCGCTGATCATGCGAAGCAATATGAAGAAAGAGCTTTGCATAGATACTGTAAAGGCACTCAGGAAGTATCCCGTAAGCGGTGCGATCCTTCACAGCGACAGAGGCAGCCAGTATACAAGTGAAGCTTTCAGAGAAACGCTTAGAAAGATGAATCTTTATCAAAGTCTGAGCGGAGTATCACATTGCTATGATAACGCAAGAATGGAAAGCTTCTTTGCGACATTGAAGAAAGAATTGCTTTATCGTATCCCTACATACCGTATGGCAATTGAAGAAGTCAAATCGGCAGTATTCAGATACGTGTTTACCTACTACAACAGAACAAGGATATATACGAAGAACCCCTTTGGGTTGCCGCCTGCGGTATACCGCCGACTATACAAGAAACAGGTGGCATGATTGACCGCCGCGATTTTGAAGCCTTTTTCCGCTACGCTCCATTCGGCTTCAAATTCCTTTCCACTGCCACTCATTTTGGGTGTTTTCCGACTGCACTTTTATTGACAATTCCA
>CACYWT010000058.1 GCA_902778175.1 uncultured Ruminococcus sp.
CAAGGCGGTAGTTTACTGGTCGCGCCGGCGTGCCGCCGGTGTCAATTCGCGTTGGTCGCTGCGCCTCCGGCTCCGCTCTGAATACAAGGCGGTAGTTTACTGGTCGAGGCTTTTACTAACTGACAGTCGCGGCTTTATAGTTGGATCCCGATAGAACTTTCAACGCGAATGGACTGCGCAGGCACTCCGCCCGGCGCGAGTTACGAAGCTTCCCGATGTGCCCAGAACGGAGCCGGTGGGACTCTTTTTTGCTATGAATTTTAAAATCACAAATTTGAAATTGCGAGAATATAAGAGAATAACAGAGTATTTAAGAGTACTCGTCCGCTAAATCAAAAAAGTTGAAAAAAATGCTTGACACGGAGTAGCTGCTGTGATATTATCTTTATTGTGACTTAAAGGTTTTTGTAGAAAACAAAGGCTGAAAAGCAAAAATATGGAATTTTCAGGGAGGATTACGTTATGTCAACTTTTATGGCTAAACCGAGCGAAGTTGAGCGCAAATGGTATGTTATCGACGCTACTGGCAAAACTCTCGGTCGTCTTGCAGTTCAGGTCGCTGATCTGCTCAGAGGCAAAAATAAGCCCACTTTTACACCTCATGTAGACTGCGGTGATTTCGTTATCGTGACTAATGTTGAGAAAATGGTTCTTACAGGCAAAAAGCTTGAACAGAAGTATTACTATCATCACACAGGTTATATCGGTCATATGAAGTCCGTAAGATACGATACTCTTATGGCTACTAAACCCGAAATGGCTCTGGAGCTTGCTGTCAAGGGCATGATCCCGGCTAACACTATCGGCAGAAAAGCTATGACAAGACTTCATGTATACAAGGGCGCTGAGCATAAGCACGAGGCTCAGAAACCTACGGTTCTTGATTAATAAGAGGGGAGGCATTATATTATGTACGATAAGACACCTTATTTTTACGGCACAGGCAGAAGAAAGAGTTCTGTTGCCAGAGTAAGACTTTACAAGGGTACCGGTAAGGTTACCATTAATGACAGAGATATCGACGATTATTTCGGTCTTGAAACTCTCAAGCTCATCGTTCGTCAGCCCCTCGTCCTCACAGGCACAGAGGCTCAGTTCGATGTTGTCTGCCGTGTAAACGGCGGCGGCGTTACCGGTCAGGCTGGTGCTATCCGCCACGGTATCGCAAGAGCTTTGCTTAAATTCGACACAGAGGCTCTTCGTCCGAAGCTCAAGAGAGCAGGCTTCCTCACTCGTGACCCGAGAATGAAGGAAAGAAAGAAATACGGTCTCAAGGCCGCTCGCCGCGCTCCGCAGTTCTCAAAGAGATAATAAGCACGCTTCAAAAGCGGCTTGTTTACTTGGTTTTTGCAAAGCAAGTCGAAAAATTGATGTCTATTTGATGTCCGAATACCAAAAAATCAGCGGTTGTCCTGTTACGGATAGCCGCTGTTTAATTTTATCTGATGGTGATATTATTTGCTCCGGTGCGTGCACGCACCGGCGTCGGAGAACTTGAATTTGATGCGGTAATATGATATTATGAATATACTTTGTTCATGGATCATTTTGCCGATCCGGAAGATAACAGACGTCTATGGCACCCAAGTCTCGCCTGCCGGCTCGGTCGGCGCTTCTCAGCCTGCGGCTGAGAGGTGTCCACCGGAGCTAAAGCTCCACGACGTCTGTTGACTGCGTCGCTCGCTCCGATCAAGCGAGCTTGTTGGAGCTTAGCTCCTTGTTTAACAAACAATACCGATCGTAAAGGAATGATATTATTGTATAAACTGTTTACCTGGAGCAGGATCACCTATGTCGCTATACTCGTCGTATGGGCGGCAATTCTCGCTCTTTGCATCGCCCGTGTGCTGCCAAGATATTTCATTTATATAGACCTCGTAATTACTGTCGCTGCCGAGATCGCTGTCAACTATATATGTATGTGGATCTATCAGAATATGACTAAACTCGCGGATACCGATATAGATGCCTTCGTGAAACAACAGGATCAGCTCGCCGCTAAACAAAAAGGTAAAATGCACCATATGATCCTTTCAAATATTATCGTTATCCTGCTTGAATATGACAGACTCGATGAGGTCCGCCGCCGTCTGAACTATATCTCGCAGATCACTCCGCCGAACGACTTCAATGCACGATTTCAGTATTCCTCAATACTTATGACACTCGATATCAAATGCCGCAATTTTCAGGGTATCGACTTCTATATCAACGATATGAAAATGTGCCTGACCAATATCGGCCCGATGACGGGAGTGACCGCTAAAACAAAACAAAAATGGGAATTTCTTATCGAAATGAATCTCGCGGAGGCTGAGTTCTACAGCCGTACTCCGCAGGCTCTCGCAACGACCGACCGCCATATCGCTCAGCGCTATCTTGCCGATCTCGACCATTTCAGGTTGATCAATAAGGATTACAAGCTCTTCCCCGGCGCGTTTATTACTCAGTATCTCTATCGCCGCGGAACCGCCTGCGCTGTCCTCGGGGATATGCAGAACGCAAACGCCCTCCTCTCTCAGGCAGCCTCTCTCCCCTATTCCTATCCGGCAGTCCGCTGCGCAGGCGAATATATCCGCTCCGGCGATATAAATATCATTTTCAGACCGTAAAAAGTATGTATACCGCCACAATACCAGTGGCGGTATAAAAAATTCGGACTAATTTTTGTTTAAAATGATTTATAAAAAATGCAAAAAAATATTGATTTATTTTATTTGATTTAGTATAATATTTATATAACTCCTGTTGTCTGATTACGGACATGGGATGTAAAAAAGGGTGTTTTGATGAATTGCCCCCGGCTTAGACAGGGTTCGGTTCCGGAACATCTTATTTTATTCACCTTTAAGGAATTTTTTCTCAATGAAATAGTTCTTCTGCTGAAAGATATCATAATTTTTTATAAAAATTTTCCGTCAGCTATTGAAAATTCATTGAAAATTTAGTATAGTTAAAGGTGTAATACTTAACTACGAAAATAGGAAGGGACCAAAGCCGTAACGATTAAGATACGGAACGGATCCCGAAAAGGCGGTGAGAATAAATGCAATGTAAACACTGCGGCAGTGAGTGGAAAACAAACACTCGTGCCGGTATCATGATACGCTGTCCGTTCTGCGGAGAAGAGCTTGAACAGGAAAAAGAGGATAAGCTTATATTCCAGAATGCC
Source organism: uncultured Ruminococcus sp. (assembly GCA_902778175.1). Lineage (GTDB taxonomy): Bacteria > Bacillota > Clostridia > Oscillospirales > Acutalibacteraceae > UBA1213. Next base: position 3,173 of record CACYWT010000058.1, read on the forward strand.
AAGGAAGCGTTGAGATACATAATCAAGACCTACGGCGTTGACGTTATCATCGACGGTCTGCAGCTCAAGACTGTACTCAGTGAATTGATCCCGGATCTGAAGCAGGAACGCAAGGTATTCATGGATGCCTATGAAGCAGGCGTATGCAACGCTCTCTATCTGGCGCATGATCAGCCTGAAATCGACAAATGTATTGCGATCCTCCAGTCCATCAAGGTGCTGACACAGGAAGCTTGTATGGCAGAAAAATGGGCTTGCTATGTAGTTGAAACTTACGTTTATGCATTAAACTGGAATGTGCCGATGTTCGGAATAACGCCGAATATCCATATGTACCAGATTCCCGAAAATATCAACGAATCGGGAGAAAGCGGAAGGGGTATTCCGCTGCTGCAGTCCGGCGGAGGCGCCGGTCAGGTCTGGGAGGATCAGAGCAGCAGTGAAGAGGATATCTGGAGCAAACCTTCCGATAATTCAAAGGATAATTTCGTACTGCCCTCACAGAAATCGGCAGATACTCATGCAGCTCCCGCTCCCGAGCAAGAGGAAAAGAAACCGGAATCTCCGGTATTCGATTTTACTCAGGAAGAAGAAAAGAAGCCGGAATCCCCGGTATTCGACTTCACTCAGGAAGAAGAGAAGAAACCCGAATCTCCGGTATTCGATTTCACCGAGGAAGAGGAAAAGAAACCCGAATCTCCGGTATTCGATTTCACCGAGGAAGAGGAAAAGAAACCCGAATCTCCGGTATTCGATTTCACTGAGGAAGAGGAAAAGAAACCCGAATCCCCGGTATTCGATTTCACACAGGAAGAGGAAAAGAAACCCGAATCTCCGGTATTCGATTTCACTCAGGAAGAGGAAAAGAAACCCGAATCCCCGGTATTCGATTTCACTCAGGAAGAGGAAAAGAAACCCGAATCTCCGGTATTCGATTTCACTCAGGAAGAGGAAACAAAACAGCCTGAAACTCCTGCTCAGCCTGAAACTCCTGCTCAGCCCGAAACTCATGATAATAAACAGCCTGATATTGCTGCTCAGCAGCAGAATCCGAATATGAACCCGAATCAGCAGATGCCATGGGGTTACAACCCGTGGATGCAGCAGGGTCAGCCCGGACAGCAGGGTCAGCCGAACCAGCAGATGCCATGGGGCTACAACCCGTGGATGCAGCAGGGTCAGCCCGGACAGCAGGGTCAGCCGAATCAGCAGATGCCTTGGGGTTACAACCCGTGGATGCAGCAGGGTCAGCCCGGACAGCAGTTCCCGGGACAGCAGTTCCCCGGACAGCAGATGCCCGGTCAGCCGGAACAGCCTCAGCAGCCTCAGCAGCCGCAGGCTCCCGAAGCACCTCACGTACCGGAAGCACCTCATGTTCCGGAGGCTCCGGCGGTTCCGTCAAACGAACCTATCCCGGACGAGCCTCAGCAGCCCCAGATCCCTTCAAACGATCCCATTCCGGACAATACGCCTATCCCGGACAATACTCCGATACCGGACAATACGCCTATCCAGGAATCAGCTCCTGCAGCTGCAGCTCCGGCTCCGGCAGCAAATGTTCCGGCAGGCGCAAAGGTATATACAAGCAACGACGCTGCTCAGAATGCAGGCGCACACGTTTCCATTCCGGAAGGATATCAGGTAATTGATGACTGTGCATTCTCCGGCAACCAGATGCTCGAATCCGTCGAGCTTCCGTCAACGCTTATCAAGATCGGTGAGCGCGCATTTGAAAACTGCACAAAGCTTATCACCGTCAAAATGCATGAAGGCATTACGGAGATCGGCAGAGGCGCATTCACAGGATGCTCAAAGCTTCCGGGACTCGAACTTCCGTCAACTATCACAAGCATCAGACAGAGTACCTTCGCAGGCTGCGAAAAGCTCAAGAATCTTGTGCTTCCGCATGGCGTCAAGCATCTCGGCAAACACGCATTCCTCAACTGCGAGTCTCTGACAGAGATGGTTATTCCCGAAGGTGTTGACGAACTTCCCGAGAACGTATTCAGCGGATGCCGTGCTCTCGTTAAGGTTCAGGTTCCTTCAACAGTTGCAAATATCCGCAAGAATGCATTCAGCTGGTGCGAGGCTCTTACAACCGTCAATATTCCGGAGATCGTTACCGTTATCGGCGCAGGCGCATTCACAGGCTGTTCATCACTCAAGACAGTTGACCTGCCTCAGAACCTTGAGGTAATTGAATACGGCGCATTCAGTAAATGCGCTAACCTCAAGAGCCTTACGCTTCCCGATACCATTACGACTATTGAAGAAAACGCATTCAACGGTTCCAACAGAACTCTCAGAGTACGCTGCTCAAGGGATAATTCCTATATCAGACATTATTGCAGAATGAACCGCGTAAAGACAGAGAATCTGGAGTAAATCCCGTATCATTCAAAGCGGCAGGAGGCTATCCTGCCGCTTTATGTATATTTAATAAAAGCAGGAAAAAGGAGATGAAACAAATGAGGTATTTTTCGGACGAAAAGCTTGCCGCCATGCGCGAGGATATAAAGCAGAACGGTAATGCTCAGAGCAGCGGAATGTACCTTGCCTATCTCAGAAAGATAGAGGATCTTGACAGGCGCAACGATCAGTACGGCGACTGCCGCGAGGCTCTGCTTGCCGCAATTGCCGATCTGGAACGCTTTTCCGAGAACTATATACACCGAGGCAGGGCAAATCCCGATGACGAGGATAATGACGCCTTCGAGTATGAGAATTATGATTTTAAACAGACCGAGGATTGATCCCGGACAAAACACTTTCATATAATAAAAAAATTATCCTGCTGTCCTCAGAGGCAGCAGGATATTTTTGTATAAAATGATTTTTTCCGGCGATACTATTGCTGAAACAATATTATTTCGCAGGGAGAGTTATTTATGAGAAATACAGATATTGACAGAGAACATTTCACCGTCGGCACACCCTTCGATCCGTTCGGCAGCAGCGCCGAAGACTCCTCCCCGACTGCAAGGATAGTTCCCTTTCAGTTTGACTATCCGACATATCCCCTCGGCTTTTCGCTTATCAGGGATACGGGGACGGAAGATCAGCAGTCCGATGATACCGAAAAACCGTGAGCTATCCGGGGGAAAGCCTTTTCCGGCGGAAAAAGGGGTTCTCCCCCGAACCCCTTTTCTGAAACCGCTGATCTGCAAAGCAGTCTGTTATTCTACAGTGTAGAGCTTGCCTTCTTCAAGCTCAAGTCCGCCGCTTTTCGGGTACTGCTTTTTGCCGTCGTTGAATACAAGCAGCGGCTCCTTTACCTCGTCCGACTTGAATACATAGCTGTATGTTCCGTCATCATTCTTCGTCATGGCTTCGCCCGGCCACTCAGATACGTTTACAAGCGGATCCTTCTGATAAATGTATACGTTTATAGAATCTTCCCATTTTTCGGGTTTCTGGAATTTTATCACAGTTCCGTCGGCAGGAGCTTCTTCCGCTTTGGACTGCTCGCTCTGCGATCCCTCAGTATTGCCTGCCTGACCGCCGGTGAACCAGTAGGTATGATTTGTCGTAAGTCCGCTGCTGCCGGTCGCGCTGAGTCTGAGAACGCCTTCGCCGTTTTCGCCTGCCGTTATCTCGACAGTATCTCCGTCTGCGAATGTCGCGCTCGTTCCGTTAAGATCATAGCTGCCGCTGTCCGCTCCGCTGACATGGAGGGTAACGGTGACATTTCCGCCGGAAAGATCAAAGCTGCCGGTTTCCATTGATACCTTCGGCATCTCCACCGGATCGGTATAGCCTTCATTATAGAGAACTGCGCAGCTGCCTGCTTTGAGCGTACCCGTAAGCTTTCCGCCCGCTGCGGTGAAATCGCCGTTCTGCTTGCCCTTGTCGGTGTATGTTCCGTCTGCAAGCTTTGTTTCCGTATCAAGTTCGATATCCTTCTTGCCTGCATTTACGAGGACAACGCCCTTTGATCCTCTTGCGATCATCAGAGCAGACTTATTGCCGGGATTGGTCAGTTCAGTATCCTCTCCGACCATTGCATTGCGGAAACGGTTGAGCGCAACTACTGTTTCGTTTTTATACAGATCGCTGCCCGCAGCGCCTATGCGGTTCATATCGCCCCACTGATTATCCGGTGAGGATCCGTATGGTCTGTCAAAGAACAGCGGTGTTCCCTTGCCGTTGCCTGCGATAACAGCCCAGCCGAGAATGATCTGATCCTCCGTCATTTTGTAGGAATCATCGCCCGTGTAGTTATCGTGGGATTCGACCCATGTTACTACCTTGTCGCTGCCGCCGACCTTGAAGTCCTCAAGATCGAGCAGCAGCATCTTGCCGCGCTGTATGCAGCCGCGCACTGCTCCGCCGTAAAGACTTGCGGTGGTATGGCCTATGGTCTTGATATAGTCAGCGACGCGCTCATTATCACCCTGGAGAACCTCTCCGTAATTGAAAATGGTATCAGCCTTGTCGGTCTTTTTGATGATATCCCAGAAATTATTCGGGAGCGACGGATCTTCCTGCGGATCGTCGGGCAGACCGATATGCTTTGCGGTATCATAGCGGAAACCGTCCGCGCCGTCTGCGATAAGCTGATTCATATATTTGAGGAAATATTCCTGGAACTGCGGATTTTCGGTATTGACGTCATGCAGACCCGTAAGCGTATATGTCGTACACTGGAGCCTGTCGCCGTAATTGCCGATCGCCTTGGTATAATTCTTGTGATAGAGCTTATCCTGACCGCCTACTGCGTCGATGAAATCCTGTTCAACCTTGCGCTTGTCGTTTGCGGTATGGTTCGGAACAACGTCAACGATGATCTTTATGCCGTATTTTTCGGCTTCGTCGCACATTGCCTTGAATTCTTCCTCTGTGCCGAGCTGATAGTTGCCCACCTTCCAGTCGGTCGGCTGATAATGGTAATACCATTTGCCCTTTCCGTAAAGTTGCATACCGCCCTTTTCGCCCACTACGCAGGTATTTGCAGGCGAAGTCTGTATCGAGGAATAGCCTGCTGCGGCGATATCCGCCATGCTTTCCTTTATGGTATTGAACGACCATGACCATGCGTGAAGGATAGTACCGTCCTCGATATTCGCAGTAAGTCCGAACTGTGATGCGTTCACCGCATCAGCCTCAGCCGGAGCGCTTGTTTCCGCTGTACTTGTATCTGCGGAGCTGTTCTGATCGGCTGGGGTACTTTCCGTCTGCGAGCTGGTGTCTGCCGGAGCTGCGGACTGTGGCGGATCGGTGGGATTGCCGTTGCCGTCAACATAGACCACGCTGCCCTTACAGCCTGAAAGCAGCGACGCAGATGACGCTGCCAGAGCGAGCGTAAGAACTGCGGATATTATCTTTTTATTTTTCATTTATTATCTTCCTCCGTTTCTGAACCCGGTTGCAAGCCGAAAGCGGCTTTGATGGTTATATATTAATTATACACTTTAGCGCAAAATATTCAATATCTTTTCGGAAATTATTTATACTGTACAAGACTTTATCACAGCGATATGATAATAGGCTGCAAATTATTGACAAATTATGAACAAGGCTGTAAAATAGGCATACAGCATATGCTGTCCCTATATAACTTAAAGGAGCGTTAATAATGAGCTTCAGGATAATTTCTCTTGATATTGACGGAACACTTACCAATTCGGAGAAGGTCATTACCGAAAGAACAAGGAAATATCTGACTGATTTTCAGGAAAACGGCGGCAGGGTCATACTTGCATCGGGACGTCCGACTGCCGGGATAATGCCTCACGCAAAGACGCTGCAGCTTGAGCGTTTCGGCGGATACATACTTTCATATAACGGAGGCTGTGCCATAGACTGTGCAAGCGGAGAGGTCATGTTCATGCAGAAGCTTGTGCCGGACATCATTCCGGGCATATGCGATATCATCAAAGACTACCCTGTCGGCATAAATACATATGAGGGTGACAAAATAATCGCAGGAAATATGATAAACGAATACACAAAGCTCGAATCGCGGATAAACGGCATGGAAATAAGCTTTACCGAAGATTTTCCCGGATATGTCAGTTTTGACGTCAACAAATGCCTGCTTTCCGGCGAACCGGAGGTAATAATAGAGTTAGAGAAGATCCTCAACAAAAAATACGGAGATATTGCCGGGATATTCAGATCGGAGGCATTTTTCCTTGAAATAGTTCCCAAGGGAATAGACAAAGCTGCATCAATAGACAGACTTCTGAATATGACGGGATACCGTACCGAAGAATGTATTGCCTGCGGTGACGGATACAATGATATATCGATGCTCCGGTACGCAGGACTTGGAGTTGCGATGTCGAATGCAAAAGCTCCTGTGAAAGATGCTGCGGATTATGTAACTTTATCCAATGACGAAGACGGTATAGCGCATCTTCTGAAAAAGCTGAAAGCATATCATGCTCTTCCGCGGTCAACTCGCTCTTGTCGCTGAGCCTCCGGCTCCGGTGCGTGCCCGCACTGGGCAATTCGCGTTGGTCGCTCGCTGCGCTCCGCTCTGGGCACATCGGGAAGCTTCGTAACTCGCGCCGGGAAGAAACTCATGGGAAACAGAACGGAAAGTTTAGGTCAAGCCTTTTCAAAGGCTTGCAGGTCGAGGGCAGCGCCCTCGTCGCGCTCCGCAGAGCGCGAAACGCTCAGGCATACAATCCCTCGTGCCGGGGGTGAATTAAAAAAAGCCCCAGTGGGGCTTTTTTTAAGAGGGGACGCCCTGGGAAACAAGTGACGCCCCGAGAGCATAGCGATCGGTTGGCGGAACTTATGCAGAGCTGAGGGCGTCCCCAGGCAGAAACGAGCGCAGTGCCTGCGCCGCTCAAAAGGTAGAACCACAAGAGGGCTTCGCCCTCTTAATGTAAATTTTTCCACAAATAGTAGTGACGTGTCTTGACAAACTTAATGTTTCAATATATAATAATATTTGTGAGTATTGTACTGTACATGATGCTCACGAAAAGCCGCTCCGCTTTCTCCCATGAAGCAGAACGGCTTTGTTTTTTCGCCTGAAATACCGATCTTTTTAGTTCGCGGCAGAACCGAATTTCATCTTCACACTGCTGCGCTTGCTGCTGTCAGCCTGCGCCGGCTGATACCAGCCCTTTGCCTCCATGCGGTCATAGGTCTGCTCCTGAAGATCAAGCGCAGTGACAAGACTGTCCGAAAATACCCTGCGGACGTCCTCGCTCGAGGATTCGATCGCTCCGTGCATATACAGATCGCATACGCCCTTTTCAAGCAAAAGCATATTTTCCATAAGATCTCTGTCGTTCATTTGTATCCTCCTTACAGAAGCTCGTAAAGCCGGCTGAATATTTTACAGTGCTGCTGCTGCGCTCTTTCGGCAAAGCTTTTCAGCTCGCTGTCCTCAATGCGCTGTACAAGCTCGCTGCAGTGAGTCTGAAAATACTGCTCGTGTCCGAGAGCGTCCTCAACATAGAGAAGTTCCTTTTCGGTCATGAAAATACCTCCTTGAAATGAAAGACCAAATATAGTTTTTTGCCTTGTCTTTCCTCAACAGTATTATGCCCGTACAGCCGCAGTATTATTCTGAAAAAAATTTTTTCGTCAAAAATAATTCCCTCACATCATCAAGCGACTGCTTTATATCATCGGCAAGAGAGCTTATCTCTTCGTCCGGCTGTTTCAGATCGGGAACCATTATGACATATCCTCCGGCTGCCCTTGCGGCGCGTATACCGTTGAAACTGTCCTCGATGATTATACATTCCTCCGGCGCAAAGCCTGCGCGTTTTGCCGCAAGAAGAAAAATATCGGGTTCGGGCTTGCTTTTCGTCACCATATCTCCGCCGATTATCGACTTGAAATATCCGAAAAGATCGGCGGCAATAAGCTCGCGTATGACGGTTTCCGTCTTTGTCGATGACGCAAGTACCGCAGGTATCCCCTCCCGGTAAAGCATTTCAAGCAGCTCGCGCGCTCCCTTTTTCACGGGAAGAAGTCCTCCCTTTGCTTTTTTTGCGAAACGTCCCGTAGCCTCCCTCCAGAAATCATCAAGCGGAAAATCTTCGCCGTATTTATTCCTGTACAGCTCGTGGGTTTTTTCCGTCGTCAGCCCGATGCAGGCATAGACAGTGCTGTCGATATCTTCAACACCGAATATTTCCGCAGCCTCACGGCAGCACTCCATATAAAGCCTTTCGGAATCAAAAATGACCCCGTCCATATCAAAAATAACCGCTTTTTTCATTAGGCTACCTCCGTATATATTATTCCTGTATTAATTTATAAATATCTGATTTTCAACATTTTAACAAAAATTCGTTGAAAAGTCAAATGCTTATATGTTATAATCATAGAAGTATTATTATGGGAGGTAAACCAATATGAAAATCACTGATGATATACGCTATATCGGCGTAAACGACCACAAGATCGACCTGTTTGAGGGACAATATGTCGTCCCGAACGGCATGGCGTACAATTCCTATGTTATTATCGACAGCAAGACTGCCGTTATGGATACGGTAGACAAAAATTTCACGCATGAATGGCTCAACAATCTCGAGGAGGCTCTCGGCGGAAGAAAGCCCGATTACCTTATAGTTCAGCATATGGAGCCTGACCACAGCGCAAATATCATGAATTTCATGAATAATTATCCCGACGCGACTATCGTATCAAGCGACAAGGCATTCAATATGATGGGCAATTTCTTCGGCACAAAATTCGAGGATCGCCGTATCGTCATAAAGGAGGGCGACAAGCTCGAGCTTGGTGAGCATACTCTTAATTTTGTTGCCGCGCCGATGGTTCACTGGCCGGAGGTAATGGTGACCTATGACAGCAAAGACAAGGTTCTTTTCTCTGCGGACGGTTTCGGAAAATTCGGCGCTCTTGACGTTGAGGAGGACTGGGCTTGTGAGGCAAGAAGATATTATATCGGCATTGTCGGCAAATACGGCGCGCAGGTTCAGGCTTTGCTGAAAAAGTCGGCGAATCTGGATATTGAGATAATCTGTCCTCTGCACGGACCGGTGCTGAGCGAAAACCTCGGATATTATCTTGGTCTGTACAACACATGGTCGAGCTATTCTACCGAGAGTGAGGGCATCATGATAGCCTACACATCGGTTTACGGCAATACAAAGAAAGCAGTAGAGCTGCTTGCGGAAAAGCTGAGGATAAAGGGCTGTCCGAAGGTAGCCGTAAATGATCTTGCGCGTGAGGACATGGCTGAATGTGTCGAGGACGCATTCCGTTACGGAAGGATCGTTCTTGCTACGACGACCTACAATGCTGACATATTCCCGTTCATGCGTGAATTCATCAATCATCTGACAGAGCGCAATTTCCGCAACAAGACGATAGGCCTTATCGAGAACGGTTCATGGGCGCCGATGGCTGCGAAGACCATGCGCAAAATGCTTGAGGGCTGCAAGAACATTGAATTTACCGATACGACGGTAAGCATCATGTCGGCGCTGAACGACAAGAGCAGCGAGCAGCTTGAAGCTCTTGCGCAGGAGCTTTGCAAGGATTATCTTGCTCAGAAGGACGACACAGCGGACAAGAACAATATGGCTGCGCTGTTCAACATCGGATATGGATTATACGTTGTAACGTCGAATGACGGAAAGAAGGACAACGGGTGCATTGTGAATGCCGTAACGCAGGTAACAAATTCCCCGAACAGGATCGCGGTATGCATCAACAAGCAGAATTATTCACATCATGTAATAAAGCAGACGGGGATAATGAATGTCAACTGTTTATCGGTAGAAGCTCCGTTCAGTGTATTTGAAGATTTCGGATTCCGCAGCGGCAGGAACACGGACAAATTCGAGGGCTGGGAGAAGTTACATTCAGACAACGGGCTTGTTTTCCTGCCGAAATACATCAATTCGTTCATGTCGCTGAAGGTAGAGGAATACGTTGATCTTGACACACACGGAATGTTCATATGCAGTGTTACCGAAGCGAGGGTGATCACAGACAAAGAAACGATGACATACACATATTATCAGAACAATGTCAAGCCCAAGCCGGAAACAGACGGAAAGAAAGGCTGGGTATGCAAGGTATGCGGATATGTATATGAAGGTGAGGAATTACCGGAAGATTTCATATGTCCGCTTTGCAAGCACGGCGCGGCAGATTTTGAGCCGATAGAATAAACTCACAAACCGGGCAAGGGAGCAATCTCCCTTGCCCGGTTTTGCGGTCACTTTCCGGCTGCTCTGTTCCGACCTATCATAATTCCTTTCCGGAAACAAGCGCCTGTTTTATCATTATTATACTTGAATAACTTCTAAAGCTTACAAATTCCATACCTACTTACGTTACCAAGACAGAACCAACAATTTCTACGAAAGTAAGTGAGCACGCGCCAGCGGCGCGCCGCCGCAGTCCATTCGCGTTGGTCGCTGCGCCTCCGGCTCCGCTCTGAACTCGTACCGATAATTTACTGGTCGCGGTTTTTACTAACTGACAATCGCGGCTTTATAGTTG
>CACYWT010000059.1 GCA_902778175.1 uncultured Ruminococcus sp.
AATCAGAAACGGAGGCGGACAAATGTGGGATGAAAATAAGGTGCGGATAAAAGATATTGCTGAGGAGCTTGGCGTAAGTACAGCAACGGTATCTAATGTTCTTCACGGCAAAACAAAAAAGATCTCCGACAGAACAGTGAAAATGGTGGAGCAAAAGCTTGAAGAACGAGGATATATTCCTGATATGGCTGCAACCCTGCTTGCGCGGAATAATTCCAGAATTATAGGCGTTATCGTAAACGACCATCCGAAATATGAAGGTCATACCTTTGAAGATCCGTTTATCTCAGCCGCGATCAATCATCTGTCGGATGAAATAGAAACAAGCGGTTATTTTATGATGCTGAAAAAAGCGAAAAAAATTACGGAGGTCGTAAATTTTGCTTCCATGTGGAATCTGGACGGCATTGTGATAATCGGCTTTTGCGAGGATGAATATCAGGATCTGCGGGATCATATTCGTATTCCCTTTGTGATATATGACGGATTTGCCGATGTCCAGAATCGCTTCGGAAATATTACCATAGATGATTTCGGCGGCGGAAGGCAGGCTGGCGAATACCTCAGAAGTATGGGTCACAGTCATGTTCTGTGCATTGCCGATAACGATATATGCATGGATCTATTGAGGTATAAGGGATTATGCGAGGGGCTGAACTGCAAGGCGGATTTTCTGAAAATACCCATGGGAGCGAAGGAAAGAGAAGCGTTCTATCTCTCAGAACTCGATACGCTGAAAGAATACACAGCCATATTTGCTGTATCTGATTATTATGCAATAGAGCTGATGCGTTTTTTCCAGCGTCAGGGTTTAGTAATACCTGATGATATTTCAATAGTGGGCTTTGACGGATGCAGAGAAGCTTCTGAGATCACCCCCAAGCTGACCACCATTGCGCAGAACAATCTGCTCCGCGCGCAGGCAGCAATATCGCTGCTGCTGAAAATGATAGATCACAGCGAAACAACTGAAAATCTTTCTATCCCGGTAAAGCTCACGATAGGACAAAGTGTACGAAGGCTGAACTGACATAACAGACGCAAAGCTGACAGGTTTGTAAGCGATAGTACAACATCAAATAAAATAATTGCTGCTTAGCAGAAAGGATAAATAAAATGGAGAAAAAATTAATACTTAAATCAGATATACTCAGCGCGCTTGAAAAGGTTGGAGTAAGACCCGGACAGGTTATCATGGTACATACATCTCTCGGCAGTATAGGCTATGTCTGCGGCGGCGCTCAGACAATGATCGAAGCATTGATAGAAGCCGTTGGCAAGGACGGAACCATTATGATGCCCACACAATCGTGGAAGAATCTTGATCCCGAAACCGGTGTTCACTGGGATGTCGGCAAGGAGAGCTGGCAGGCAATACGGGATAACTGGCCGGCATATGACAGGAATATCACACCCACGAATACCATGGGCGCAGTTGCGGAGATGTTCAGGCAGTGGAAGGGAGCTATCCGCAGCGATCATCCGGCAAGATCAGTCGCTGCATACGGGAAATATGCGCAGTATCTGACACAGGAGCATGATCTGTCGAACATTTTCGGAGACGGTTCGCCTGTGGGGAAGCTTTATGAGCTTGATGCCTATGTGCTTCTTATTGGTGTGGGATATGACAAAAACACCTCGCTTCATCTTGCCGATGCAAGAGCTGAATATCCCGGCAAGCATCTCTGCACTGAGCACAGCGCGGTTTCAGAAAACGGAAAAAGAGTATGGAAGGCTTATGACACTCTTTATGTTGACGGCGAGGATTTTGAACAGATAGGCTCAGCTTTTGAAGAAGCGCATGATGTAAAGAAGGCTGCGTTGGGGGATGCATCCCTGCGTCTGATGAAGCAAAGGGAGCTTGTAGATTTCGCTGTCAGCTGGATCGAGAAAAACAGAACTACAGCTGCGCAGTGACCCCTCTCCTATCCCCCATCTACTCAGCCCTGCCCGCTGCCGGCAGGGCATTTTCTTTTACAAAATGCGAAAAAGGGTAGCATTATTACAAATATTTCTGATCGAACTATTATTTCAGGGTACAGACCTGCACATAATATAAATGGATACCTCACTACAGGGATACATAAATATATAGATAAAGATGAAATAGGAATAGCGGAAAGTTCAATAGGATATATTGCTTTTATTACTCCCGAATTATACATCAATAATATAAGTGAGGGTGATATAGTGGATTTTTACGAGGGAAGTAAGAAAGTAGGATATGCAAAAATTATTGAAGTTTATAAGTAAAGAATCCGTGAAATTATTTCCTTAAAAACTGATTTACTATTAAACCTCAGTTAGTAGTAAACCCCCAGTTTTTACTACTATTCTACTACTAACGACTTCCGCATTTTGCCCCGCAAAGTAACCACACTACCCCGACACCCTCGCAAAATGCGGCATTTCAAGCCCTTTTACAGCAATTCGAGAAAGGATTTTTTTATGATAAAAGTAATGTTCATCTGCCACGGCAATATATGCCGCAGCCCTATGGCTGAGTTTATTCTCAGGGATATGGTAAAAAAGAAAAATATTTCAGACGAATTCGTGATCGCATCATGCGCTACCAGCAGGGAAGAAATATGGGGCGGAGTCGGTAATCCCGTTTATCCTCCTGCGCGTGAGGAACTTGCAAAACACGGGATCTCCTGCAAGGGAAAACGCGCAGTCCAGCTTAAAAAGTCTGACTACGATGATTATGACCTCCTTCTTTGTATGGATAATACTAACCTCAGAAATGCAAAAAGAATTGTCGGGGACGATCCCGATGATAAGCTTAAACTCCTTCTCGATTTCGCAGGCGGCGGAAGTATCGCAGACCCTTGGTATTTCGGTAATTTCGATCGTACCTATGCGGATATCGTCCGGGGCTGTACCGGACTGCTTAAAGAACTTGGATATTAGTATAAAAACAGAGGATTATACAATTTGTATAATCCTCTCATTTTTTATCTGTATTTCTTTTTCTTCTTTGAGTAAACTGCTCCGAGAACCGCTGCCGCCGCAAGAGTAACAAACGATGACGCGCAAAGCAGTATGATGACAGGCATTACGGGCTTTTCTGTAATATTCAGCTTATCATAGCTGTATATAACGTATACCGGAACCTTGCCGAAAACCCCTTCGGTATTGTCCGTAACACCGGCAAGCTTCATATTCTCATAGCTCAGCTGCTCTGTCTTGTAAACCTTGCCCTCTCTGCCGGTGAGCTGCCTTGTTTCGATGATATTTCCGTCATCACCGACATAAATAACATCGACCTCTCCCTTTACGGTAACAACTCCTCTTTCGATCCACATTTCGCCCTTTGCGTCGTATATGGTCATGTCGGGATTCTTTCCCTTGCTGTCGTTGAATTTGACCTTCAGCCCGTCTATCGCGCCCTTTCCTTCAAGGGTGAGCGTATACCAGTTGTCCCCCAGCTCCTTATCCGCTGTCATGGCAGTACCCGGAGCCTTTCCGGTGAGCTGTTCCTTTCCGTCCTCGGTTTCCCTGAAAACATCAGCCATCATCTTGTCCCTGCCGACAGTGTCGTAATAATGTATCACCAGATCAACCGAACCGGTATTCTCATAATAATAATCGACCATTATATCAGCATCTCCGGCTTTGCCTGCCGCATTGAGCGGAAATTTATCCATCCTGATCTTAAGCCCGTCAATGCTTCTTATCGGAGCATTGTATTCCGTACCGCTCCTGAGCTTTATCACATAGCTCGGGGAAACCTCTTTATTTCCCGAACCGAGAAGAGCGTCGGCTTCCTGCAGGTAATTTACTTTAAGCTCGACGATCCTGCCGTTGAATTTATTGTATTTATATGTAACAGTCTGATCCTCTTTTGTGAATTTGCCCTTTTCCTTGCCGTCAACTCCGTCGAAATCATATTCGACCTCTATGCCCTCAGCCTTTGCGGTAGTATAGCCTTCGCCTTCCCTGCCCTTGAGCACCTGCTTTCTGATGATATCACCGCTTGATTCGTCCTTATGCTCTACCGTAACGGTACAGATATCCGAGCTGAGCGCAAGCTTGTCAAAGCTTGCCTTATCCGCAAGTATCATTGCGCTGTGAGCAGGGACCTTCACCTTGCTGCCCTCGACCGTACCGAGAGATTTAAGTCCTGCTTCATATGCATCCGCAACGATCTCCCATTTTGCCGGAAGAGGCGTATCGCCGCTCTGTACGAAGGTGACCTCCTTCTCCTCGTCAGTTGCATTGAAGGCAACGGCAACATATGACCACTGCTTATCCTTTGTGAGAGTATTTTCAAGAGTATAAGCCACTACTCCCTTTCCGCTTTCAGAGAAGGCTATCCTTTCGGCGCTTTTCTTTGAGGGATCGCGGAACGGCTTATAGTTTTTCCTGATCTCGATAAGTCCCTGATAATAGGAATTGAGATCGGCATAGGTTATCAGGTTGCTCCAGTCAAGCTGATTTATTTTGTCGGAAGAAATAAAGCTGTTTTCATCTCCGAATTTTGTTCTTGCAAATTCCTCGCCTGCCTGCATGAAATTGATACCCTGAGAAGTAAGGGTAATGGCAGCGGCAAGCTTATTCATTTCAACTATGTTATCAACGCGCTTGTCAAATTTATCCTCATTGCCGGTTGAAAGCAAAAGCTTATCATACAGAGTATAATTATCATGCGCCGAAACATATGTGACCGCCTGTGAGGGCTGTCTTATCCATGCGCCGCCTCCGAGACAGTTTGCGGCAATGCAGTTTCTGAGGTTCTGTCCGCCCTCGCCCGTCTGGACGAAGCCTGCTTCCGCGGCATTGAATACATGACCCTTTACCGCGTCGCGGAAATCATCATTGAATGAGCCTACTCTCGCATTAAGCTCCTTGATATTAGCCTTTACACAGGTTTTTTCCTCTGTTCCGATATCGCCGCCCGTCCACGGTTCTCCGTACATAATGATCTTTTTTCCGTCCTTGACCTTTTTATCAAGGGCATCACGGATCATATTCATTGTCTTTACGTCATGTACGCCCATCAGGTCAAAGCGGAACCCGTCGATATGATATTCATTCGCCCAGTAAAGAACGGAATCTATCATGAATTTGCGGTACATCAGATGTTCGCTTGCAGTTTCGTTTCCGCAGCCCGATCCGTCCGAAAGCGTTCCGTCCGCCTTTTTGCGGTAGTAATATCCGGGAACGGTATTTTCAAATACACTTCCCTTTGCGGTATATGTATGGTTATATACAACGTCCATTATAACGCCGATACCCGCATCATGCAGAGCCTTTATCATCTGCTTGAATTCCTTTATGCGGACATTGCCGTCAAAGGGATTTGTAGAATATGATCCTTCGGGGACGTTATAGTTTTTCGGATCATAGCCCCAGTTGTATTCCTCGGGATTTTCCTTTGATTCATCGACCGTAGCATAGTCATATACAGGCAAAAGCTGCACATGGGTAACGCCGAGCTTTTTCAGATAATCTATGCAGGTCGGGATCTCCCCCTGACCTGCGACGGTAGTTCCCTTTTCGGTAAAGGCAAGGTATTTTCCCTTATGCTTTAGCGAAACACCGGAAATATCGCTTTTTGAGAAATCCCTGACATGGACCTCCCAGACGATCGCGTCGGACTGATCGTTATAAAGGATATGCTTATCCTTATCCCAGCCCTCGGGATTCGTCGAGGAAAGATCAACGATCATACTGCGGTTTCCGTTGACTCCGACAGCCTTGGAATAAACATCCGCTGTTTCCGTAGTAACGCCGTCAACCGTTATCAGGTATGTGTAATAAAGATTTTTCTTATCGCCCTTGAGCGTTGTGCTCCATACGCCGTTATTGCCCTTTTCCATTGTAGTCGTGGAAATATCCGCAGCGCCCTCCTCATCAGGACTGCCTGTTGCGTAAAGCTTTAGCATTACGCGCTGTGCGCTCGGAGCCCATACCTTAAAGGTAGTTTTGTCCTTTTTATATACAGCGCCCAGATCATTCCCGTCATATGCCTGTTTGTCAAGCTCATGGGCATATACCTTTTCATTGGATTCGTTTTCGTTTACAGCGGCAGCAGCCATAGCACTTCCTCCTAACAATGTTGTAACAGCAAGTAAGCAACTGAATACTTTTTTAAGCTTCAGCAAATCTATCCCTCCGTATTTTACTGTTGAACATATTTTCATCTCTCAGGATAAAAACAGTTTCCTGTTTACTATTTTAACATATCTCGATATAATTTTACAATGCATTTTATTGAATTTGTTTATAAAAATAAGATATTTTTTCTTTGACGTTTTTTTGTTCCTCTGCCGAAAAAAAGCTGCCGTATCCGTAACGATACAGCAGCTATGACAGATCTATTTCTTTTTTACGCTGACCTTTTTCTTTTCATCGGCTTTTTTGCCGTTTTTCGTGCTTTTTTTGATAGTTCTTGTTATCTTGCCTATCATAGCGTCGCCCTTTGTAGGCTTACGCAGCTTAGGCTTGGGTTCCTCGGGCAAAGCCTCGTATTTCTCACGGGGAATATTCTTTTTACGGATATTCGTAAATACGAAACGTCTTGTCAGCGTATATACGACCGACATTACAGGGCAGCTTATTATAAGACCGACTATTCCGAAGAAACTGCTGAACAGCACGATAGCCGATATCATAAGCAGCGGCGGCAGTCCCATATTGTTTCCAACTACACGGGGGAAGATGAAATTGCCCTCTATCTGCTGCAAGCATACCATAAAGACGAGGAACCATATTGCCTGGATCGGATCGACCGTCAGTACGAACAGAGTACCGATACCTGCGCCGATCCAGATACCGAACATCGGTATCCAGCACATGATCGCAACAACTACTCCTACCAGTGCGGCATACGGAAAGCCGAATATCGTCATGCCGAGAGTTACAAGGCTTCCGAGGATAAGACATTCCATCATCTGACCGGTAATGCTGTTGTAGAAGGACTGATTTGTCAGATGACCAAGCTCCACGATAAAATCCGCGCCCTTTGTCGGGAGAGCGGCATATATGAGCTTCTTGACATTTGTGGAGATCTTCTCCTTTTTCAGCAGCGTATAAATGGACAGAACCAGACCGAGAAGAATATTGACGGTAGTGCCTACTACGGTCGAAACCATATTGACGGTATAGCTTACAACTCCACCGGCATTATTGCTGAGGAAACCGCTGATATAGCTTGTCAGAGCCTGACCGTCAAAGAAGGCGGTAACGAGGACAGTCTTTCCGTCCTGAACTATTTCCTTGCCGTAATCGGCTTTGATATTGCGCAGGGCGTCCATTATAGTTTCATTATCCTTGGCTATGCTGTAAATACGTTCATTCAGATTATCCACCGCACCCGGAAGCGCCGCGATAAGCTGATTAATGCTCTTACCCATTTCAGGAATGATTATCGTAAGGAAAGCCCCGATAATAAGGAGCAGGAGCAATATTGCCAGAACAAGTGAAACAGGCCGTCTGATCTTTTCCAATACAGGTTTGACGGGTTTGCCGTTTTTTGGTCTGAACAGGCGTTTTTCTATTGCCTTTAGCGGTACGTTCAGGAAAAACGTCATGATGATCGCTATAAGGAAAGGAGTGAGCATTGACAGTACCCAGAACAGGAAGTTTACGACAACATTCATATTCTGAATTCCAAGATATACCAGAATAAATGCCACACCCAGAAAAATTATTTTTTCCATATTTTTTCGGTCAAGATTCATTTTTGCATCACCGGCTTTTCTAAAATGATTTCATAATTATTATATTACTTTTGTTTGTGCATTTCAATTGAAAATATTAAAATATCAGTAATTCACAGATCAGTGATCTCAAAAATAACGGATTATCTCTCCTCCTCCGAGGACGACTTCGCCGTCGTAGCAGACAAGAGCCTGTCCGGGGGTAATTGCTCTTTGGGGTTCGTCAAATACTGCGCGCACCCTGCCCCCTTCCTCCGGATAAAGCATAGCAGGCTGTTCCTTCTGGTTATACCTGACCCTTGCCTTCACCCTGACAGGTTCTTCGGGCGCCTGACCCGATATCCAGTTGAAGTTCTCTGCAAGCGCGGTATTGTCAAACAGATCGTCATTGCTCCCGAGGACGACTTTATTTGCGGCAGGATCCTTTTCCACGACATAGGCAGGCTGACCGAGGGCGATCCCCAGTCCCTTGCGCTGACCGATAGTGTAGCGTATTATCCCCTTATGTCTGCCGAGGACATTTCCTTCCTTATCGACAAAATCCCCCTCCGGAAAGGTCTTTCCGGTATAGCGCTCAATAAAGGCTGCATAATCCCCGTCGGGGACAAAGCATATATCCTGACTTTCGGGCTTACGGGCATTGACAAGACCATACTGCTGCGCAAGCTCTCTTGTCTGCGCCTTAGTCATCTCGCCTATCGGGAAAAGAGTTCTCTCAAGCTGATACTGTGTCATTCCGTAAAGGACATAGCTCTGATCCTTAGCGTCATCTAAACCCTTCAGCAGCTGATATTTTCCGGTTTTTTCATCAAACCGCCTTCGGACGTAATGTCCTGTTGCGATATAGTCGCAGCCAAGTTCTTCGGCACGTCTGAGCAGTGTATCGAATTTAAGGCAGCGGTTACATTCTATACAGGGATTCGGCGTCAGTCCCCGGATATACGCATCATTGAATTTATCAATGACACATTCCCTGAAACGATCCCCGAAATTAAAGACATAGAATTCCATTCCGAGTTTATTTGCGGCGCTGCGCGCGTCCTCGGTATCGTCAAGACTGCAGCAGGTACGGCTGTCCACGGCGATATCCTCATTGGTATATAGCCGCATTGTCGCGCCTATAGCGATATAACTGCGGCTGAGGATCGCCGCCGCCGCGGAGCTGTCCACTCCGCCGCTCATAGCTATCAATACTTTTTGTTTAGTCAAAGCCGAACACCCTTTATGAAAAAATGCGGAATAATCGTCATATTCCCGATCATCAGAAATTTATCAGGTCATTTGAGGTCAGCATACCGAGTATTCTTCCCCTTGACGAGCCGTTATCGGTAATAAAAACCGCGGCAAGTCTTTTGCTGCCCCTGTTCTTTTTTTCAAATTCATTTTTAGCGTCATATATGGTAGCATCTCTGCCCATAAAGCAGAATCTTTCGGTAGTATGGCGCTCGATAGGAGTATAGTCGTCGAAATCGGCTATTATCATATCGTCGCGCAGCGAAGTCATTCCGTTTGCCATTGCATATGTAAAGACTGTGCTGACGCTGAAAACCCCGATACATTCTCCCTCAGAGATAACAGGCACATGAGAAAAGCCCTGTCTTTCCATTTTTTTCATTACGGTCTGAGCCTTCTGGGAGCGTGTTGTCTTTAGTATATCGGCAAACAATGTCGCGCAGGTCAAAGCCTTCGGAGGCTGACGAAGGTAATCTGTCACCTCGTCCAGAAATCTGATAAGTGATTCTGACGGCTGTATTATTCTTTCTCCGCCGAATTCCGAATGATGCGAAAGAAAGTTTCTTATCTCCCTGCACAGATCAAGCCGTTCCCTGTAGTCCCGACCTTCTTTATCGTTTATAAACCTTACCACCGGGCTGCCGAAACTCTTATCCTCCGAACCATACTTGCGGTTCAGCTCTTCTTCAAGTTCCCGGTATTTATCCAGAAACAGATCCGCTCTGTCCCTCTCTCCTTCGATCATCTTTCCACCTTCTTTCCCGGGCTGCCTTCCCGGGCTGCCTTCCCGGGCTGCCGCCCGGACCTGCTCCCCGGGCTGCCGCCAGGACCTGCTTCCCGGGCTGCCGCCCGGACCTGCTCCCCGGGCTGCCGCCCGGACCTGCTCGGGGCTGCTCGCCCCGAACCCTCGGCAGGGAGCAAGCTCCCTGCACCCGCGCACTTCGTGCTTTTCGCGTTGAAAGTTCTATCGTTATTCATCTATATAGCCGCGGCCATCATTTAGTATAAACCGCGACCAGTAAACTACCGCCTTGTATTCAGAGCGGAGCCGGAGGCGCAGCGACCAACGCGAATTGAGAGCGCAGGCACTGCGCCATTATGCATTATGCATTATGAATTATGCATTATAGAAACCTTTTCCATTTTCAAATAACTCACTCAAGGCTGTACCTTTCTTTGAGGTATTCGTCATAGGAACGGGTTATATCGCGTATGCCAGTCTTTTCAATAACTATGATACGGTTTGCAACAGTGGATATGAATTCGTGGTCGTGAGAAGTGAAAAGCACTACTCCCTTGAAATTTGTAAGACCCTTGTTTACCGCAGTTATTGATTCAAGGTCAAGATGGTTTGTCGGCTGGTCAAGAACAAGTACGTTTGCGCCGAACATCATCATGCGCGAAAGCATACAGCGAACCTTCTCTCCGCCTGAGAGAACCTTTACCGCCTTGAAAACATCATCGCCCGAGAAAAGCATACGTCCGAGGAACCCTCGCAGGTATGTATCGGTATTGTCATTGCCGCGGACATACTGCCTCAGCCAGTCGATTATGGACATATCGTTGCCCTCAAAGAATGAAGTATTATCCTTCGGGAAATATGACTGAGAGGTCGTTCCGCCCCATTTGAATTCGCCCTCGTCCGGCTCGGTTATACCCATAAGTATATCGAACAGGGCGGTAACGGCTATTTCATTCTCACAGAGAAAAGCTACTTTGTCCGTTCGCTCGATACGGAAGCTGACATTATCAAGAACCTTTTCTCCGTCTATCGTCTTTGAAAGCCCCTCCACCTGAAGGACTTCCTTGCCTATCTCCCTGTCCATATTGAACCCGACAAAGGGATATCGTCTGGAAGATGCAGGCATTTCTTCGACCGTAAGCTTATCAAGCAGCTTTCTTCTGGAGGTCGCCTGCTTTGATTTGGATTTGTTTGCCGAGAACCGCTGTACAAAGCTTTGCAGCTCTTTGATCTTTTCCTCGGTCTTTTTATTCTGCTGTTTTATCATAGCCTGTATGAGCTGGCTCGATTCATACCAGAATTCATAGTTGCCGACATACATTTTTATCTTGTTGTAATCTATATCTACCATATGTGTACATACGGTATTGAGGAAATGACGGTCATGGGATACGACTATGACAGTTCCGGGGTAGTCCATGATGAAATCCTCCAGCCATGCGATAGCCTTGACGTCAAGGTTATTGGTAGGCTCGTCAAGGAGAATTATTTCCGGATTTCCGAAAAGCGCCTGCGCAAGCAGCACCTTGACCTTTTCATTACCCGTAAGGCTGCTCATCTGTGAATAGAGTATCTCCTCCGAAAGCCCAAGACCCTGTATCAGCTTGGACGCATCGCTTTCAGCCTCCCAGCCGTTAAGCTCGGCAAATTCCGCCTCCAGCTCCGATGCCCTGATACCGTCCTCCTCGGAAAAATCCTCCTTCAGATAGATAGCGTCCTTTTCCTTCATGATATCATACAGTTTTTTATTGCCGTAAATTACCGTATCAACTACGGTATAGCTGTCGAATGCGAAATGATCCTGTTTCAGTACGGACATTCTTGTATTCTCGGGAACGATGACTTCTCCCTTCGTAGGCTCAAGCTCGCCCGAAAGAACGCGCAGAAAAGTCGATTTTCCGGCGCCGTTTGCTCCGATAATACCATAGCAGTTCCCGTCCGTAAATTTCAGTTCCACATCGGAAAAAAGCGGTGTTCCGCTGAAATTCACCGATACATTGCTTACTGTGATCATAAATTATCTCCTTTTTCTTTTATTCCTTTTATTATTTCCTTTTAAGGCAATACCGCACAAAGATAGTGCCGCAGATGCGCCGTCTATTTTTTCGTCAGAATGTGCAAAACGAGCGCAGTTAACCTGACGGTTATCAAGCGAGTTTTGTGCAGAATGACG
>CACYWT010000060.1 GCA_902778175.1 uncultured Ruminococcus sp.
TGTTTACCGTACAGCTTCTTCTCCACGTCTCTGCTAAAATCAGGGAATCTGAAGAAATCATCGAATAAGTTTTCACCGAAAATACTTGGATACAACATAGGTCAGTCCTCCTTTTTTACTCGTCACATTGTTTCCATCGCTTCGAGCAAGGGGACGGAGGGTTCAGCACCCGGATCCTTTGGTGCTTCTCTGTTCCTTTGTTCTGACTATATTATAGCACTCTGAATTAGCACTGTCAAGGGGGGAGTGCTAATTTTTATACAGGTTTCATATTTTTTAACAAGAATGTCACATTGGGTTGTGAGCAATAATAATCTGACAAAAAATAACTTACACACTTTACTTGACAAACCCTTATATAATGCTATAATTTTATGGTCGAATACACATCACCACGGCAAGGAGAGCCAAACTCTCCTTGCTGTTATTTTTATTCAAGCTGTTTTTTCTTTCTCCCCACAGCCTGTTCGTTCTGCATATATCTGCAAAAATCGCCCCTGCTCTTGAACGATGTTTTAGCATATCGGCAGTTGATCGCTTCAAGCTCCATGTCGTTCATTCGGAATGTGATAAGGTGCTTGCGGACTTCGCTCGGCTCAGTGTTCTGCGGTGGGGATTCGCCCTCGGTGGTGTCGGGCGGTTCTGTGAAATCCACTTCGCCCGATTCCGTGACTTCCAACATAGGAACAGGCTCGGCAGCGGTGTCCTCGGCGGTATCTGTTTCGGGATTCTCGGACAGCATATCCGCCTGCATTTCGTCTGCATAAGTGTGGGCAAGTTCCTCGACTTGCTTGTGCTTGAACAGCTTTGCAAGGAAACCCTTTTCGGGCTTTTTGAATATTGACATTCTGTGTGTCCTTTCTTTCTCGACGGTTCTGCCGCCGTTCTTCGATTGCTCATGCAATCGCTCTCAGGGGTCTTAGGGGAAATTTCCCCTGACAAGCCGTATAAAGTTTACGATTTTCCATAATCGTAATACTTTATACCGTGCTTGTGAAAATTGATCGGGCGTTTCACCCCTCACTTGTTTTTCGCCGTTCTACGGCACTTTTTCACGCTCCTGCGTGATTGGAGCTATGCGACTTTCTCTCTGTATCCGCACGGCTCTGAGGGTATTTTACCGTGCTTCGGCGCAGTTATGATGCTGGGTGGGCGGCAGTCTGGTGAAACCTTCCGCTCGGCTCTCCCTGAGCCGATTTTGAATGTCGATATGCTTATCGTTACATTCAAATTTCTGCCCTGCCTGACCGCCCATGAAAAACACCCTTCACTTATCTACCGTGAAATTTGAGGTTTCGGGCATGATTTTCTGAAAAGTTTACAATTTGTTCATGGCGATTCTCCCTCTTGCATAGTTTCAACATGGAATTTCTGTTGATGATGACGGTGATTTCATAGGGTGGTTTTCTCGGAAATGGGATTGCTTTTTGGGGCAAAAAGAGCGAATGGAAATGAATGATTGTGAATTTTTCGTGAAAGTTGAATTTAATTCATTGACTTTCATTCAGTTTTGTGCTATAATAACCTCATAAGGAGGTGGGAACACTGGAGAAAAAAATAAAGATCAGGCAGGTAAGGGCAGCCGAGACACGAAAAAAGATAGTTTCGGCAGCAAAAAAGCTCATCACGAAAAACGGCTTTGAGAACGTATCTATCGAGGATATTGCAAAGGAAGCCGATGTATCAACAGGTTCGTTTTATACCTATTTCAAAAAGAAAGAGGATATTATCGAGGAGCTTAATCAGGCTGATTTCTATCGCCTTGCAGAGATAACAAATGAGCTGACAGACAAGGGCTTTGATGAACGGCTGAAATATTACTGCCGTGAATTTCTGACTGAGATCGAACGTGTCGGGATAGAGATTTGCAGGCAGTGGATACGCAGCAATATCGCTCCCGTTAAGATCGTTATCTCGGACAATGAAACCACGAAATATGACCATGACTATCTTGCGATGAGGGCGCTCATCGAAGAAGGTGTGAGGAGAGGCGAGCTTACAGATGATGTTCCTGCCGACGAGCTTGCGCTGTTTATCAACACACAGCTTTACGGGCTTATGGTCGTCTGGTGCATGACTGATGCTTCTGTGATTGGCTCTGATAAAACCGACGAGTTTTATGATAACATTTTGACTCCGGCACTTATGCCTTACAAACGATAATTAAAACAGGAGGTATATTATGAAAGATTTTGTTTTCAGCAACACAACAAAGGTTTATTTCGGCAAGGATCAGCTTCATCATCTGAGCGAGGAGATCGCAAAGTTCGGCAAGAAAGTCCTGCTCGTTTACGGCGGCGGTTCTATCAAAAAGATCGGCTTGTACGATAAGGTGATCGCAGAGCTGAAAAAGGCTGATATGACGGTGTTTGAGCTTGGCGGCGTTGAGCCGAATCCGCATCACACTACCGTCAACAAGGGTGCCGCACTCTGCAAAAAAGAAGGCATCGATGTTCTTCTCGCAGTAGGCGGCGGCTCGACGATCGATGCAACAAAAGCTATGGCTGCCACTGCAAAGTATGAGGGTGACGATTGCTGGGACATCATCACAGGCAAGGCGTTCGTTCCCGACAATCTGCCTATCGTAGCAGTTCTTACCCTTTCCGCAACTGGTTCTGAAATGGACATCGGCGGTGTTATCAGCAATGTTGAGCTGAACGAAAAGCAGCCCATTTTCGGACCGACATTAAGACCGAATGTTTCCTTCCTCGATCCTACAAATACATTCAGCGTCAACGCATACCAGACCGCAAGCGGAAGTGCGGATATTATGGCGCACGTTTTTGATGTGGCATATTTCACCGATCAGGAAGAAATGGATATGCTTACCCGTATGCAGGAGGAGGTGCTGAAAACCGTAGTCAAGTACGCTCCCGCTGCCCTCAAAAAGCCCGATGATTACGAGGCACGTTCAAATCTGATGTGGGCATCAAGCTGGGCGCTCAACGGTTTCCTGTTCAGCGGTGTTTCTCAGGATGCTATCGCTCACATGATCGAGCATGAGCTTTCCGCTTTCTACAACATCACCCACGGTCACGGACTTGCTATCATAATTCCGAGGTGGCTGACCTATATCCTCATCGATAAAACAGCATCGAAGATCAAGCGTTTCGGTGTGAATGTTCTCGGTGTTGATTCCTCGCTTTCCGATATGGACGGCGCAAAGGCAGCTATCGCAGCTCTGGAGAAATTCTACTTTGAGACACTCGGACTTCAGAGCCGTCTGAGCGACTTGGGCATTGATGATAAAAATTTCGCGCTCATGGCAAAGAAAGCCTGTGGCGCAAAGGGCAAGCTGGTCGGATTTACAACTCTCACTCCTGCCGATGTTGAGGAGATATTCAGGATGTCCCTGTGATTTTTTAAGAACGAGGTGAGTTTCAAATGATCTGTGAAGAGGAATTGGTAGATCTGCGGATCTCTGATCCGAAAAGCATTGAAGAAAGCAAGAGATTGGCACAGCTTGCTTTCAGATTGAACCATACGATGCCCATGACAGATGAGTATCAGGAGATCCTGAAGGAAATATTTGGAGATAGCCTTGGAGAAGGATCACATATCATTGCACCGATTCAGGGCGTCTGCTTTGACCGTATAAAAATAGGGAAAAATGTAGTGATCAATTCTAATATGCTTGCGATGGCAAGAGGCGGGATCACGATAGAGGATGATGTGCAGATAGCGGCAAATGTTCAGTTGCTTACCAATAATCATGACCCGTATGAAAGAATGATACTGCCGTGCAGACCGATTCTGATTGAAAAAGGAGCGTGGATAGGTGCCGGTGCTACTATTCTTCCGGGTATCTGTGTCGGAGCGCATTCAATCGTAGGAGCTTCATCAGTGGTTACTAAAGACGTGCCGGACTGCGCTGTTGTGGTAGGTAATCCCGCAAGGGTAGTGAAAATGCTGGATGCGGAAAAATTTCGATAATTGTAATAGAGAGACAGAGTTTTAACGTAGACAACGCTTTTACGGTGATTTTCAGTCTGTATAATTATATTTGCACTTAAAATGCAGAGCAACACCAGCTCTGCATTTTTTATGCCCGATTCAAAATTCCCCATAACAATTTCACGATAGATCCGCAGGAAATTGCATTTTGCCGGATCATTACAGCCTCATACCATATCGGAGATACTCCAACAAGCCTTACGATAGGCGGAGAAAAAAATCACATAAAAGAGCAGCTTGATTACTTTCCGGTTGACGTCAGCTCTGGTACTGTCATGCCGTCACCTCATCAGGTTTTGGTGGTGCCGATTTTCAGAATCTGCACGGCTTCGGGAAGTACCAGTTTGCCGTCAACTCTTTCTTTCGCAACAAAACCAACCATGTCATTTCCTGCGAAAAGCTCTGTCAGCTTTTTGAAAGAACGATAATAGCTGTAATCGCCGAAAGCGATCATGCCTGTCGGTGCATACTCGGAGGTGTAAACAGGATACTATATATTGCTCTGAACAGAATAAATATCAACCGACAGCTTTAATATTCCGTTGTAGAATAATCTGTTTATATATTGTTTGATAAAGCGAAAATAGGGCAGTACCTTGAATTCATCTTCAAGATACTGCCCATTTTCTACATTGTCATATATTTTGCCCACACAACCCTATTTCACAAATACACGAGTGTGTTTGGTTTTGCGGTGAGGGAGTGAAAAAACACAAAAACAGCAATTCACAAAAGTTCTATCGAATACCTTAAAAGTGGCTTGAAATCGGCATTTTTTGGCTGTTATTCAGTCACATTTCGTCATCAATACCACCGTCTCAACATGACCCGTCCTCGGAAACATATCCACCGGAACAGCCTTGCGGACATAATAACCATGCTCTGAAAAGCGTTTCAGATCCCTCGCAAGAGTAGCCGGATCACATGATACATATACAATACGCTCAGGCTGCATTTGTGAAACCGTACCGATAAGCTCAGTGTCACAGCCCTTGCGCGGCGGATCAAGAATGATACAGTCAGGGCGGATATTTCTCTCAACCAGCTTTGCTGCCGCCTGTGCAGCGTCAGCGCATATAAATTCCGCATTGCTTATTCCGTTAAGCTCTGCATTTTTTCCGGCATCCTCGACCGCCTGAGGGATTATCTCCACACCGATCAGATTTTTTACCTTGTGAGCCATTGAAAGCCCTATCGTACCCGTTCCGCAGTACAGGTCAACAAGCGTTTCGCACTGATCTGATGAAGCATATTCCGCGGCTATGCCATACAGCCTTTCTGCCTGACTGCGGTTCACCTGATAAAACGAAAGAGGCGATATCCGGAATTTCAGTCCGCATAATTCGTCCGTGATATATCCGTTTCCGAACAAACTGCGGCAGTGTTTACCGGTAATCACATTCGTCTTTTCCCTGTTAATATTCAGAACGACCGTTTCAAGTTCGGGCAGCTCCGACCGAAGTATCCCGACAAGCTCCTTTTCCTTCGGCAGCTTATCGGCATTTGCAACGATGCAGACCATGAGCTCCCCTGTCTTTTCAGCATAGCGAAGATATAAATGCCTTAGTATTCCGCTGTGGTCATTCTCATTATAAACAGAAGGTCTGACCTCATTCGCCCATTTCAGGAAAGCCTCTGTTGCACGGTCAAAAGGCGCAGCCTGCAGCGCGCAGCCGTCAAGCGGTATCACCCTGTGGCTGTGCGGCGCAAAAAAACCTGCCCGGATATTTCCGTCCTTATCTGTGCTGAGCGGAAGCTGAGCCTTATTCCGGTAAGCTCTGTCCGACGGCGACGGAACGATCTCCCCTATCAGTCCTCCGTCGATCCCCCCTATGCGCGTCAAGGCATCATATACCCTTTTCTGCTTGAAACGCAGCTCTGCATCATAACTGATATGACGAAAGGTACAGCCGCCGCATTTGTCAAATACCGGACAATCCGGCTTTATGCGATCCGGAGAGGGGACCTTCAATTCTTCGATTTTTCCGAAAGCGTAATTCTTTGCTGTCTTTAGTATCCTGATGTCAGCCACATCACCGACTGCAGTATTCGGAACAAAAACAGCCATACCTTCTATACGGCAGATACCGCTCCCTTCAGTTGTATAATCAACTATCTGCGCAGTATATATTTCGTTTTTTTTCAAATACCTCACCCTTGTATCAAATATGATCTTACGCTTTCAGTATCATGATCCGACAACTTCGCCCAGAACCTGTCCGATCGGATCGCGGATAACAATATCCGCCTTGCTGTCAAAAGATGTTTCGGATTTATTCAGAAGTACGATCTTGCTGCCCCTGAAATAATTCAGGAAACCTGCGGCAGGATATACATTCAGCGAAGTACCGCCGATTATCAGCACATCTGCTTTCATAATAGCCTTGACCGCGCCGTTTACCGTTTTGTCGTCAAGTCCCTCTTCATAAAGCACTACATCAGGCTTGATAATTCCGCCGCATTTACATCTCGGTATTCCGCTGCTTTCGGTTACAGCCTCTATCCCGTAAAATTTATGACATTTCATGCAGTAATTCCTGAGCACCGAACCGTGAAGTTCATATACCTTTTTGCTGCCTGCAAGCTGGTGCAGTCCGTCAATATTCTGCGTTACAACAGCCCTGAGCTTGCCCTGCTGCTCAAGTCTGGCAAGGGCGATATGCGCCTTGTTAGGCTTTGCGCCGGTACATATCATCTTATCCCTGTAGAAATCATAGAAATCTCCCGGTCTTGTCATAAAAAAGCTGTGGCTCAGGATCGTTTCCGGAGGAAACTTATATTTCTGATTATACAGACCGTCCACACTGCGGAAATCCGGTATTCCGCTTTCGGTCGAAACACCTGCACCTCCGAAGAATACGATATTGTCGCTGCCTTCAATTACTTTTTTCAGTTCCTCATACATACTGATACACTCCTTTAATTATTATTTTCCCGGTCTTATTGATACTAAGCCTATAACCACAAAGTATGTCCCCCGAGTCTCGCCTGCCGGCTCGGTCGGTGCTTCTGCTTCGCAGAGGTGTCCACTGGACACCCGCACCCTCTAAGGCGGCGGGTGCCTGCATCTTTCAAAAAACGGACACGGCAGCCGCCATGTCCGTTAATTCCCAGCAATATTTTTGTTATCCCGCCGATGCAGCAGAACCTCCCGACGATGCCGACTCTTCCGTATCGGAATCGTCAAAATATTCTATAGATGTTTCCGACGGCTCCGTTACAGGCATGGTCAGAGTCATCTTTTTCATTGCGTCCTCGTCAAATTCCACGGGATATTTCTTCTTCATTTCCTCATAATCATCGCTGAGTTTCTGCTTTCTCATATTTGAATCAGCCGGTATTTTCCATACGGCAAGGCTTTCACCGCAGTAATACATTACATGATATCCGTATGATGTCTTGACGATACCGGTATCACCGACCTTGCGCGCTTTATTGAAAAGCCAGTCATTGAATTCCGTTACCATTTTACCGGGCTGAACATTCTCATACAGACCGCCTTTTGTATTTGAACCGGAATCCTCGGAATACTTATTTGCAAGCTCGCCAAAGGATTCTTCATTTGCAGCGCCCTTCTTCCATTCGTCGAGAACAGACTCCGCTTTTTTCTTTGCAGCCTCGTCCGAACCCTCTGTAGATTCGGTTATAAGTATATGGCGGATATTGCGCGTTATTGTTTCATCACGATAAAGCGGCTTCACTATCATGATAGCAGAGTATGAATTACTTTCTTCGATAACTGTTGTTTCATTTGCTTTTCTTGACGGATCGAATATCCATTTATAAGCCGTACTGCTGTCATTATAGGCAACTCCCTTATTAAGGGCAGCTGTTACATTTGTATCAATAACACTGTTGAATTCTGCCTCCGTTATAGACGATTCAGTTGACGGTACCGGAACAACGGAAGGATTATTCTTCATATAGTTTGTAAGATAGGTCTGGTATTCCTTGGGAGTCTTTGTATTTGCAAGAGCCTCCGCATTTTCCTTCAGCTTTGCTTTATCTTCATCAGACGTATCCGCCGTATAATTGAAGGAGTATACAAGAAAATCAGCGCAGTCATATGTGTTCTTGTTATCCTTGTATTCCTTTTCATAATCCTCTTCATTGAAAACATAGCTTTCCAGAAGCTCGTTATTATAATCCTGTGCCAGAACTGTGATCTTCTGGATCTCTTCCACATCTTCCTTTTTAACTTCAGTGCCGTATTCCTTTGCGATATAGCTGTCCAGAGTCATGCTCGACTCCTTTGCCACGGATTCCATAACCGTGAAATTGGAATTGATCGTGCTTTCCTCCGAAGGGGTCAGTTCAAGTCCCTCTTCCTTAGCTCCCTCAGCGAATACGAGGATCTGCGTCATATAATTCTTGGTGGTATTATAGAAATAATCATACCATGTTATTTTTTCTTCTTCATTATAATACTGACTTTTCAGATCCTTGGTAGTATCAAAATATGATGTTCCGTAAGTATTGCAGAAATTCTTGAACATATAATTGAATATATATTCCATTACAGGATAGCTGATCTTATAGTTTTTGGTTTTTGCAACTATATCTCCGCCGAATTTTGTTTCTGCGGAAGGCTCAGCTGTCTGAGATACGGAACCGGAACCCGAATTTTTGTTATCATCTGATTTGTTGCAGCCGGCAAGGGGCAGCGTCAGCATAAGAGCTCCGGCAGCCAGAGCAGAAGCTACACGCTTATTCCATCTGAATTTTTTTGACATATTTCTTACTCTCCATTCTAAAGTAATACGATTTATACCGGAATTTAAAAAATACCAATATAATAATATCAAAAAACAAAGTATTTTTCAACAGTTATTTTCATAAATATGTATTATTAAAAGAAAAAATAAAACATACTTGACATTTACCGCAATTATAATAAAATAAAAATGTCGGCAAATATGCCGGGCATCATCAATAATTATCATGGAGAAATAAAATGGATAAAATTCTTAATGTAAAAAGATATATCTGCGGCAGAGAGGAATTCAATTTTTCTGACCTCTACCGCAAATGCAATATCGGGAAAAAGAATCTCCCCGTTAATGTTTTTCTTATCGAGCATAAGAAAAAGGGCAATATTCTCATCAATACCGGTTGCAGCAGCATAATAAGAAAAAACGCAGCCGCTTTCGGCGCATTGCTGACAAAGCATCGTCTGTCTTTCACAAAGGAGGACGAGATCTGCTCCCGGCTCCTTAAAGAAGGCTGCGACCCTATCATAATCAAGCGTGTACTGCTGACTCAATGTACTCCCGACTGCTGCGGAGGGCTGAGAATGCTGCCGAGATACGAGCTGATATCCACCGCTCAGGTAATGACAGTACACTGGCTCGCTGATCCTGCCGACGGGCTTATGAAACATACTCTTGCCGATGAAAACGTCAAAAAAACCGCAGCCGGTATTTTCAGGGGAGAAACGATCCTGCGCGATTATTTCAAATGGATATTTGACGTTTTCGGCGACGGTACAGTTCTTGCAGCAGATATCAGCGGTTATGCAAAGGCAATGTCAGGTTTTTTCCTGCCGGAAAAGAATATCTTTTTCGCCGCAGACGCTTCTGTTGATATGACCGCGATAGAAGAGGGACTTATTCCCTCCGACAAGCTGCTTTCAAAAGCGTTTTATCCGGACGATTATATTTCCGTTCTTGCAACAATGCGCAGACTGCATAAGGATCATCCCGAAATAAAGATACTGTTTTCGCACAGCGAAGAAACAGAATAATACATAAAAACAGCTTCAGACGGCATAACCGTATGAAGCTGTTGTTCTTTATCTTATAAGACGGAGCCTTCCTATAAAGGGGATCTCTTTTATTTTTCCTGCGCGGATATTCTGTATTGAAGTCACAACTATAAACACAGGTATCGCATAGCAGATAACCGTGAATAAAAATCCGAATATCCATCCTGCAATACTGAGCCTGTAGCCGTCAAATGTATTCTCCACGAATGCAATTCCTACCAGGTTGATAAGCAGGCTGTAAATGATGCTGAATACTGCCTCGATTATCAGCGTGAGAAGTCCCTGATTTGCATAGAAACGCGATGACTGACAATTTCCGGAAAAAGCATACGGTACCCAGAAGGTTATTCCGAGAGATGCAAGTATGCAATGCTTCTTGTGAGCTGCAAAATCATTCATATCATAATTATGTGAGAAATCTCTTGTATCTCTTAGCTTATCTATCCATTCCTTGATATTTTTCGGCTTTTCAGCTTCAGCCTTTTCCTGAGCTTCATGCTCTTTTTCCTCTTCGCTTTTTTTCTCGAACTTGAAATTCTTTGAATCAAAAGCAGGCTGCGCCGGCTTGGGAGGATCCTTTTTCACTTTCACGGGTTCCGGCTGAGGTTCCGGCTGTATAACCGGCTGTTCATATTGAGGCTGCTCGTACTGCGGCTGCTCATACTGCGGCTGCTCATACTGCGGCTGCTCATACTGCGGCTGCTCATACTGCGGCTGCTCATACTGCGGCTGCTCATACTGCGGCTGCTGGTACTGCGGCTGCTCATACTGCGGCTGCTCATACTGCGGCTGCTCGTACTGCGGCTGCTCATACTGCGGCTGCTCGTACTGCGGCTGCTGGTACTGCGGCTGCTCATACTGCGGCTGCTCGTACTGCGGCTGCTCATATTGCGGCTGCTCGTACTGCGGCTGGTACTGCTGACCGTACTGCGGCTGAGCATACTGCTGCCCATATTGCTGACCGTACTGCTGTCCATACTGGGACTGATTCATAAACTGCTCGGCATACTGTTCAATATACTGGGGCTGCTGAAACTGCTGAGCAAAATCATCATTATATTCATTTTCATAGCTGCTTGCGCTAAGATCAGCAAACATTGTCGGCTGTTCTTCAACCTGCGCATATTGCTGACCGATAGGTCTGCCATACTGGTCATATTCTATCTTCGGCTTTTCCTCTTCCGGAGCATTAAGATCGGGCATGAACGCTGAACGGAATTCCTTTGATCCGCAGGAAATACAAAACGCCGCGCCATCAGGAAGTGACGCACCGCATGAAGCACAAACTTTCATATTACCCTCCTGAATTATATTATTTTAATAAGATCATATCAAAAAATTACATTTTCCGATATCCTTTAATAATTATATTACAATCAAACCGACTATGTCAATATCCATTCTGAATAATGACAAAAACTAATCAAAAATTTTTTAGTGAATTGTTTTTAATCAGAAAAACCGCCGCAGAGCATTGTCCCTCTGCGGCAGTCTGAATCAATTGTTATTATTTTATATATCAAAGACTCCATAATCTATTATAGCCGGTCACAAAATTAGCGCCGAAACATATCTCATAGAAACCCTCGATATTTGAATATGTGTTGTTTTCCATATCGGTTTTTATAGAGCTTGAAGTTACTATCCTGACCGGAACGTCCTG
The DNA here is from genome assembly GCA_902778175.1 of uncultured Ruminococcus sp. Classification (GTDB taxonomy): domain Bacteria; phylum Bacillota; class Clostridia; order Oscillospirales; family Acutalibacteraceae; genus UBA1213. The sequence continues at coordinate 11,382 of CACYWT010000060.1, forward strand.
TTCTGCGGGAAGCTCGGATTTATCAAGTACCCTGAGCGCATAATCGACCATCGCATATGACGTCCATTCGTAGCTCTGAGCCACAAGCATTTCAAGCTTATCATTTTCTGCGGCATCAAATGCAGCCATACCGCCGCCGGTAGAAATTATCTTTATCTTCTTTCCCGACTGTTCGACAGCGCTGATCGCGTCGCTTATCATACCCTCGTCAAGAACAACGATATAATTGAGATTCGGATCCTTGTCGATAGCCTGCTTGATCTTTGCAGACATTCCGTTGCCGACCTCTATTGCGGAGCCGCTGAGTACAGTACAGTATCCGGAAGTAACAAATTTTTTGAATTCCTCAGAAAAGCCCTTATATATCGAGCTTGAAAGAGTGGAATCGGAATTGTTTATTGCAAGAGCATTTACCTTGCCTTTATTCTTGGATATCGGCCAGTCCGCAAGCAGCTTGCCTGCAAGCTGATAATTGATCGGAATTGTATAGTCTACATAATGATCCTTTTCATCTTTGCCGACATTTCCCGCAGAAAGCACCTTTATTCCGTTTGCCTGAGCTGTTTCGATAGATACCGCTATATCATCCTTGTTTATATCGCCGTACATAATGATAATATCGGACTGTCCGATGGATTTCTCAAGAGCCTCATTATAAAAAGCCGGAGTACCGTTTGATTCGCCGGCGATGACCTTCTCAAAGCCCGCAGATTTTGCAGCGCCCGTAAACTGATTTGTAACGAGCTGAGTAAAGGTATAATTTGAATTATCGGGAATAAGTGTTACTGTTTTGCCCTTTGAGATATCCCTTGCAGCTATTGTATTTGAAACGGACGAAAACTCCGGTATTTCCTTATACTTGTTAAGGGCATTGTTGATCTCGCTGAGCTGAGCGGACGAAAGATCCGGCTTTGACTCAACCGTGCTGATATCCTTAACCTCGTCTTTCTTTGATTCCTCAGCTTTTTTTGAAGCCTCTGATTTTTCGGAAACAGAGCCTTGCGAGGTATTTTCTTTTTTGTTGTCCTGATCGCCGCATGCCGACAAAGCAGCTGCTGATACAAGCATTGCAGCCGTCAATGCTAACGCTGTAATTTTTTTCATATTTCCCTCCGGATATTAAGTGAAGAATAGATACAGTCTTATTCATTTTATATCTGCAAATCTGTCATACACTGTATTTAATTATACTTCTATCGGTTTACGGTGTCAACAAGTATTTTTGCCGGATTTAATGCATAAAAAGCATAATTTTTTGTATTTTATCAGTATTTGCATTATTTCAGCTCGGTATATCCGGAATGAAGCGCAGCATACTAAGAATACAGACTAAAGAAAGAAGTGATCCTGTGAATTACAGAACAGACCTCGCCATGGAAGCTCAGGCAATAAGCGGCGGATCAAAGCAAGGCATAATCAGCGAAACGGAAATATCGAACGGACTGAAAATAAGCCGTATGCATATAATTTCCGAAGAAGCTGCCGGCAGGCTCGGAAAACCTGCCGGACGTTATGTTACTATCGAGGGACTTCCCGAAACGGACAATTTCCGCGAGGTCAGAAAGGAAATAGAAGCCATCTCCCGTGAGCTTGAGCAGCTTTTGCCGAAAAAGGGCTGTATTCTCGTCATAGGTATCGGCAATACGGAAATAACCCCCGATGCTCTCGGACCGGAAAGCGCCGCATCGGTAATAGCAACAAGACATATCGGCGGTGAGCTTGCAAAAAGCGCCGGACTTGACAAGCTGCGTCCCGTCGCGGTACTCTCCCCCGGAGTCCTCGGACAAACAGGGATAGAGGTCGGGGAAATAATAACCTCCCTTGCGGCAAAGCTGCGTCCTGCAGCAGTGATCGCCATTGATGCGCTCGCATCAAGAAGTCTGTCGCATCTCGGCAGAACGATACAATTATCCGACAGCGGAATAGCCCCCGGTTCCGGAATAGGAAACCATCGTCTGTGCCTTAATGAAAGATCACTCGGCATACCGGTCATAGGAATGGGAATGCCCACTGTCGTTGACGCGCTGACTCTTGCAAAGGATATCGCAGGAACAGATGAACTGCCCTTCATCGGAAGCAGACTTATCGTCACGCCGAAGGAAATAGATATCCTCAACAGACGGGCGTCAAAGCTTATCGGAATGGCAGTAAACTGCGCCCTGCAAAAACAGTATGACTTTGACGAGCTTGCCTGTCTTGTAGCATAACACCGGATCCCTCCGCATAGTTATTAAGGAATCAAAAACGCAGTATTATCGGAACGGAGGAAAAGCCGTGGAAAAAAGAAAAAGCGCAGTAAGAAAAGCTGCATTTGCCGTTATATCCGTATTGCTTGTTTTATCCTCTGCGGTATGCTCGGCGCTTCATATTGCCGGCAGCGGTTCTCTGCTGTCGATAAATACTATCGCTGCGGAAACGACCCTTTCTTCCTCCTTCGGCAAGCCGCGTTATGTAAATACAGGAAATAAAACGGAAACCTCCGCTGTTTCTCTTCAACGGGAAGAAAGCAGGGAAGTTATCCCGGAAATAAGCGGGATCTCCCAGGATAATAGTATTGCCGCCGAAACGCAGAAAACACGGAAATTCACTGCCGGATCCATTAGCAGCAGGGAGCTTGAGGAATATGACAAAGCCCACGAGGGAGAAGAAAAATATCCCGTTGTGGAATACAGCATAACAAAGGGTGATATTTCTTACAAGGGAATACAGGTGAAAAATTCCTCCTCCTTCGACCTCGATATAAAAACGGAGCTTGAAAGAAACTGCGATGTAAAGCTTGAAAAAACAGACAAGCCGCAGGTGCTTATTTATCACACACATACCTGTGAAAGCTTTCTTGATTACGATACAGGCTATTATTACGAAAGCTTCTATGCGCGCAGCGAAAACAAAAAGAAAAACGTCTGCGCCGTAGGAGATGAGATCACGCAGCAGCTCAATTCACTCGGAATCAAGACTCTTCACGATACTTCGCTGCACGACAGTCCCGGTTACAGCGGAGCATATTACCGCAGCAGCGATACGGTAAAGGAATACCTGAAAAAATATCCTACAATAAAGGTCGTTCTTGATATTCACCGCGACGGTATCGGAACCGATACCCAGAGAAACAAGCCCGTCTGTACCGTAAACGGCAGAAAGGCAGCCCAGATCATGATACTTGCCGGATATAACTGCGACGGGGACAAAAGCTTTGATCACTGGAAATCAAATCTGAACTTTGCCCTCAGACTTCAGCAAGAGGCGCAGAAAAGCTATCCCGGACTTATGCGGCCGCTTTATTTCGGAGATTTCGTATATAATATGGATATCAATAACGGATCCCTGCTCATCGAGATCGGAGCGGATTCAAACACTGTTGATGAAGCTCGGTATTCGGGATATCTTCTCGGCAATGTCATCGCAAAAGTACTCAGCGGTAAAAACTACGAATAGTTCAGGCATCAAAGCAGTTTTTTCAGCTTGCAGGTCACATTTTATTATAAAACCATGAAAATTTATTTTACCCGGAATAGTTTTTCTGCCAATATTACTATTCAATGAACCGGATTAATCTGTTATAATATATATGTATGAAAATCAGTAATGTCAAGACATAATGTCACATGGCGGTGATTGAATGAAAAAATTCAGAATACTATTATCCGTGCTTGCAGCTTTTATTATTGCAGCACCTGCATATACCATCGTTAATGCCGAAAATGAATCCCCGGAGGAAATACCCTCAGCAGTGAGTACAACAGAGGAACCGTCCGAGGTAACTCCCGAACCGGAGCCGGAGCCTTCTCCCGAGCCGGAACCTGAGCCTTCTCCTGAACCGGAACCTTCTCCGGAGCCGGAGCCTTCTCCCGAGCCGGAACCCGAGCCTTCTCCTGAGCCGGAGCCTTCTCCTGAGCCGGAGCCCGAACCATCTCCGGAACCCGAGCCTTCTCCTGAGCCGGAACCCGAACCTTCCCCGGAATCCGAACCCGAACCGGAGCCGTCCTATGAACCGGAGCCATCACCAGAGCCATATTACGAGCCTGAACCGGAAGAAAGCCGGATCGTTCCGGAATCGTCCGAAGTGACCGTTACAGATCCGTTCCGGGCTGCATCAGGAATAAAGCATATCCTGAAAGAAAACGATCCGGATTTCACTCCTCCCGAAAGCAGCGATCCGGTTCAGAATCCTCAGAGTTCGGCGGAGGCTGCCGCGATAATCAATCCCGACAGTCAGCTTCTTACAGCTCCTCCGATGCCGTCAGACGAACAGTCAACTGCTGCTCCGTACAATCAGAAAAGCGAAAATTCTTCGGTTCTGCTCGGAATAATCAACTGGTCGGTCGTCGGTATTGTTGTTACAGCCGTACTGATAATCATTCTGAATCTCAAAGGATCGGATTCCGAATTCGTTTTCAGCAGAAAACGATACGGTAAAAAAAATAATTACACTCATTTCTGACTGACAGGATCTGTCGTATCAACTACTGTGATGCGGCAGATCTTTTTTTCAGCCCGATCTGTACTGTGTATAATATAAAAGCAACGGCACCGGTCAGACCGATGCCGTTGTTTTATCTTAACGATAAAATATTATTTTGCCAGAAGTGCAAGTGTTTTTGAAACTACCTTACCCGTACCGTCCTTTACGTCTACTTTAACAAGATAAGTCACAGCAGATCCGGGCTTGAGAGTTTTGGATGTTTCACTTGAGTATCCGCTGCCGATAGCTATCCAGTCAGATGCTGTTGACTTCTTATAGTAATAAGCATACTTGTAAGGAGTTGTTCCACCAGAAGCCTTACCGCTTATGGTGATAGTATCACCTACGCTGAAGGAAGTTTTGCTCAGTACGGAATCATTGACCAGTTCGCCGCCGGTCGTGGAACCGCTGTCGGACACCTTGATAGTGAAGCTCTTGGATTTTACAGTACCCTTAGCGTCCTTGACATTGATCATTACATCATAATCAACTGCCTTGCCGGGCTTGAAGTAACCTGTGCTTGCTGTACCGTATTTTGTACCGATAGCAGTAAAGCTTGATGCTGTGCTCTTCTTGTAAAGCAGAGCGTAGGTATACGGAGCTGTGCCGCCGCTTGCCT
>CACYWT010000061.1 GCA_902778175.1 uncultured Ruminococcus sp.
AGGCATATCCAATTACCTCCTTCGGTGGTACTATTTCCTACTATTATTATACGCTATTTCTCGTTAAAAATCAACCATTTGTTGTGACATAGCCTTATAAATTTCTTATTTTGTCCAAAAAAATAAGCCCGATTTCGTGATATTTCCTCAGAAAAAGACTTTTTCAGCGCTTTTTCTGGAAAAAACTGGATAAAAACTGCTGTTTCAGAATAAATCGCCATGCATTAACGGGGTGAAACAGAGGATTTTTTTCTGTATCGGAGATGCTTTGGAATGAAAGTTTGCTTTTATTTTGAAAAAACTATTGTAATTACAGAAACAATGTTATATAATTGGCTATAGTGGTTAAAAAATCACTGAACAGTAAATTAATTTTATTACATATAACAAAGGAGGATCATTCACCCATGAAACAGTACAGCGCAAAAAATATCTTCAATATTGCGATAGCAGGTCACAGCGGATCAGGTAAGACTTCTCTTGCAGAAGCAATGCTTTTTCTGTGCGGCGGCTCCGACAGGCTCGGAAAAGTAAGCGACGGAAACACTGTCTGCGATTACGATCCGGAGGAAATAAAGCGTAAAACATCAGTTCAGACCTGTGTGGCTCCTCTCGAGTGGAAGGGTAAGAAAATAAATCTTATCGACGCTCCCGGTCTTTTTGACTTTGAAGGCGGTCTTTGCGAGGCTACCCGTGCGGCGGATACAGTTCTTATCACCGTATCAGGCAAGGGCGGAGTTGCAGTCGGTACAGAGAAGGCAGTCAAGGCTGCTGATAAGCGCGGTCTGACAAAGGTATTCTTTGTAAACGGTCTTTGCGACGAAAGCGCACGTTTCTACCGCGTATTCGAGAGCCTGAAAGCATCTTTTGGTCCGTCTGTTTGTCCGGTCGTCGTTCCGTATATTGTTGACGGTCAGGCTGACTGTTATGTGAATCTCCTTGAGTATAAGGCATATAAATATGTAGACGGAAAGATCACAACTGTTCCGATACCGGATATGGGCGACCGTCTTGAGGGTCTTCGCACTGCTATATGCGAGGCTGTTGCTGAAACAAGCGACGAAATGTTCGAGAAATATTTCTCCGGCGAGGAATTTACTCCCGAAGAGATCATTGTAGGTGTAAGTCAGGGCGTAAAGAACGGCAGCATCAGCCCTGTATTCTGCGGCGATGCTCTCCTTACCTATGGTGTAGAGCAGCTGCTCAACGGTCTGATCTGGCTTGCTCCGAGCGCAGCGGACAAGGCGTCCGAGCTTGCTCTTGATCTTGACGGCGAACCCGTCGAGCTGAGCGTAAATGACGAAGCGGCAGCCGCAGCGGTAGTATTCAAAACCGTTGCCGACCCGTTTGTAGGAAAGCTTTCCTATTTCAAGGTGATTTCGGGCAGGATAGGTCCCGATACACAGCTTGTCAATATGAGAACAGGCACAAATGAAAAGGTCAATAAGGTAATGACTGCCAAGGGCAAGAAGCTTGAGGACGCTCCGTTCATCGGTGCAGGCGATATCGGCGCAGCTGCAAAGCTTTCCACGGCGAATACGGGAGATACTCTCTGTTCACCCGTGCGCAAGGTAACACTTGACAGTGTAGAATATCCCGAGCCTTCGCTTTCGATGGCGGTAGCACCCAAGAACAAGGGCGAAGAGGATAAGGTCGCTCAGGGTATAAGCAAGCTCAGTGAGGAAGACCCGACGATCAGATTTGTAACGAATCATGAAACTCATCAGATGATAATCAGCGGAATGGGCGAGCAGCATCTTGATGTTGTCGTATCAAAGCTGAAATCAAAATTCGGCGTAGACGTTGTTCTTTCCAAGCCGAAAGTAGCATACAGAGAAACTATCCGCAAGAGCGTAAAGGTTCAGGGCAGATACAAGAAGCAGACGGGCGGTCACGGTCAGTTCGGTGATGTATGGATCGAATTCTCACCGTCGGATTGTGAAACAATGGAATTTGAAGAGAAGGTAGTCGGCGGCGCAGTACCGAAGGGATTCTTCCCGGCGGTAGAAAAAGGTCTGCGCGACAGTATCGCAAAGGGACCGCTTGCCGGATATCCGGTAGTAGGACTGAAGGCTACACTTGTTGACGGATCCTATCACCCTGTAGATTCCTCGGAAATGTCCTTCAAGACAGCGGCGTCCCTTGCATACAAGGACGGTATGCCCAAGGCAGGTCCCGTACTTCTGGAGCCTGTAGGAACGCTGAAAGCTGTTGTACCGAATGACAACATGGGTGATATCATGGGCGAGATCACCAAGCGCCGCGGCAGAGTTCTCGGTATGAATCAGGCTGAGGACGGTATGCAGGAGATCGAGGCAGAGGCTCCGCAGGCTGAGATGAGCGATTTCTCGACCTTTATCCGTCAGGCGACGCAGGGCAGAGGATACTTTACCTTCAAGTTCGAGCGTTATGAGGAAGCTCCGCAGCAGATCGCGCAGAAGGTAATTGCCGAAGCGGCGGAATCATAATTTAATAATGAATATTTTCCCCGTGAGCATTTGCTTGCGGGGAATTTTTTATTGTGGAGTGAACGGTCGAAAATGCGGAACAGACGGTAATATAAATTATATTTTGTGTATGTTTAATAGAAATTGATGGTTTTATCATGTGAAATGTTAATAGAAAATTCGTGTTGTGTGTGATATAATTATAAAAATATACAGAGAAGGAAACATTTATGAAAAAACTATTATTGATAATATTGTCCGGGGCATTGATCACCGGGCTATGTGCTTGTAATAATGGAACACAAGCCGGCAACAGCGGTACAGAACAAAAAAACAGCGGTTACAGACAAAAAGACCGGCGAAACAAGCCAAGATGAATTATCTGAGATCGAAAGCAAAGCCGAAGACAGCTCATCGGATTCTGAAAGTAAGACTGCACAGGAAAAGTCGGAGATTACAGTTGAAAAATCAGTTCCCGAAACGAGCAGAGAAACATCTGCAACGGAAAACAACAGTCAATCCTCCGGTAATGTAAAACCTTCTGAAAAAGTAGTAAAAAAATTACTGGAAGAAGAAAAAATGAACGAAAGCTATATAAACGAATGTGTAGGATATTATAATGGTAGATATCCTGATCTTACACAGGAACAAATGGATAAAATACTGACAGTATCAGGTGATTTCACAGCCGTTCATGAGCCACGATATGCAATTGCAGTTATTGTCGGAGAAATAGATGAAAATACTCCTAAGCTTACGCTTGAAGATATACAAAGTATAATTGAAAAAGTAAAGAATGACAGCAGTATTCCTTACGATAAGAAAATAGAAAAAATCAGAGAAGAGGTCAGAAAAATACAAATATATCCTGATACCACTTTCCCAAGCGGAGATCTTCAGCAGGTCTATATACTGAATACCGACAGCGAGGGAAACATGGATTGTATTGTTGTATCTGATACCAATGTATATCGTTGCATTCACTCAAAAGAAAACTGGGCTCCTTTGACTAATGCTGAAATCCTTTTTGATTAAATTGTATATGAGGTAGAATGATCTGTTACCACTCATTACGCCCCCCGGCTTCCATGAAGCCGGGATTTGCTTTTTGTGCGTTTTCTGTATTATTGATATTATCTGTAATATATGATATAATTATCGGGTAAGAACAATAAACAGGAAAATCCGTAATAAAGGGTAAGGGGGATAAAAGTGGATTCACCTTTGGCAGACAGAATGAGACCGCAAAGCCTTGACGATATAGTCGGACAGCACCATCTTCTTGATGACGGTATGCCGCTGAGGAATATTATAGAAGCCGGAAAAATACCCAATATGGTTTTCTACGGTCCGTCGGGCGTCGGCAAGACTACCCTCGCTTCATATATAGCAAAACGTACAAACCGCAGCCTGCGCCGCCTTAACGGTACGACCGCCTCTACCGCCAATATAAAAAATATCGTCGAGGAGCTTAACGGCTTTGACGGAATGAACGGGATACTTCTCTACCTTGACGAGATACAGTATTTCAATAAAAAACAACAGCAGACCTTGCTTGAATATATCGAGAACGGAAGTATTACCCTTATTGCATCTACTACCGAAAATCCGTATTTCTATGTCTACGGCGCAATACTCAGCCGCTCTACCGTTTTTGAATTCAAACCCGTCGGAAAGGACGACGCAATAAATGCCGTCATGCGCGGATATGCCTTCCTCGAAGAGGAAACCGGACTTATCATCTCAGTTGATGACGATGCGGCGGCTCATATCGCCTATGCCTGCGGCGGAGATGTCCGCAAGGCGCTGAACGCCGTGGAGCTTTCTGCCGCGGCAACAAAACCTGTTGACGGTAAGCTTGTTATAACGCTTGATACCGTTTCACGCCTTACTCAGAAGAGCGCAGTCAGATATGACAGGGAAGGGGACGAGCATTATGACCTGCTTTCGGCTTTCCAGAAATCTATGCGCGGAAGCGATCCCGACGCGGCGATACTTTATCTTGCGCGTATTCTTGCGGCTGACGATCTTCCGTCCGCCTGCCGCAGACTAATGGTATGCGCCTGCGAGGATGTCGGTCTTGCAAATCCGCAGATAATCCCTATAGTCAAAGCTGCGGTAGACGCGGCGATGATGGTCGGTCTGCCCGAGGCGCGAATACCTCTTGCCGATGCCGTGATACTTGTGGCGCAGTCGCCTAAATCAAATTCCGCATACAATGCGATCAATAAAGCTATGGCTGATGTCAGCGCAGGCAAAGCATACGGTTTTCCGCGCCAGCTCCAGAATAAGCACTATGACGGCGCCGATGCGAAAGTCAAGGGACAGTTCTATCTTTATCCCCATGATTATCCCGATCACTGGGTAAGACAGCAGTATCTTCCCGACGGGGCAAAGGATTCAGTATATTATGTTCCCGGCGATAACAAGACCGAACAGGCATACAAAACATACTGGGAGAAGATCAAAAACAAATAAGCAAAACTTTCCGGAGTCGGAAACGGGGAAAAGTTTATAATGATAATTCATAATTCATAATGCATAATGCATAATTAATGTGAGCCGCGAGTTATGAATGTTCGCCTTGTATTCAGAGCGGAGCCGGAGGCACTCCGCCGATTTCGGATTGAAAAAGGGGTTAGTTATGAGGATAGGAAATACGGAGATAAAGGGCTATGCTGCTCTGGCGCCCATGGCTGGGGTCGCTGACAGGGCGTTCCGCGAGCTTTGCGTTGATTTCGGCGCAGCTTATACCGTCGGTGAGATGGTCAGCGCAAAGGGATTGACATATAACAGCGAAAAATCCGCTGAACTCCTGGTTCTCTCCGAAAAGGAAAGACCTGCCGCGGTTCAGCTTTTCGGCTATGAACCCGATGTTATGGCAAGGGCAGCGGTTATGGCTATGGAATATAAGCCGGATATAATTGATATCAATATGGGCTGTCCTGCTCCGAAAATAGCAGGAAACGGTTCCGGCGCGGCTCTGATGAAGGATCCTGCTCTCTGCGGAAAAATAGTAAAGGCTGTAAGCGATGCCGTTCCGGTTCCGGTAACGGTGAAAATACGCAAGGGCTGGGACAGAAACAGCGTCAATGCCGTTGAGGTCGCAAAAATATGCGAGCAGTCGGGCGCGGCGGCTGTGACCGTTCACGGCAGGACAAGGGAACAGCAGTATATGCCTTCTGCTGACTGGAATATTATCCGCGAGGTGAAAAAAGCAGTCGGTATTCCCGTTATCGGAAACGGTGATATATGTACCGCCGAGGACGCAGCTGCAATGTATGAGCAGACAGGCTGCGATTTTGTTATGATCGGTAGGGGAGCGCTCGGCAATCCGTGGATATTCAGGGAGATAAACAGTCTGCTCGGTCATGACAGACCTTCTCTGCCTGTTTCCGGCGCGGAAAGGATAAGCGTTATGCTCAGACATATCCGCACTTTATGTGAATATAAGGGCGAGGATATCGGCATGAGAGAGGCGAGAAAACACAGCGCATGGTATTTCAAGGGTATGCGAGACGCGGCTTCTCTCCGCAGAAAAGCAGGAACGCTCACTACTTTTGATGATCTGATAGAGTTATGCAGATCTATTGATATTTAATATATAGGGTTATTATGCACAATGTTGTTGAGTTAACATTGTGCATATTTTATTATGAATTATGTACAATTACTACTGTGGAAATTTGGAAATGTCTACAAGAAATTCATTTTTATGGTAAAAATAATAGAAACTTCATTATTAGAATTTACTCAAACGGATTTTTGTTGTATTATAATATTAAATGCCGTTGCTTATCGGCAATGAAGCAGTCAAAGGGAGGAATGTCAGACAGCAAACAATGTCCGAATAAAGGCAGTCCTGCAAAGGACACGGAAATTTTATTATGAAAGAAGGAACAAAATGAAACAAACAAAACAAAATCGTTTCCGCAAGATACTCAGTGGAGTTCTCTCGGCAGCCTGTGTATTTTCAGGTACGGCGATGGCAGGAGCGGCTGTTGCAAATGAAACCGCTGTTGAGGTCAGTGCGGCTACTTCATCCACAACTCCTGCATTTTCATGGGATAACGCGACGGTATACTTCCTGCTGACAGACCGTTTCTGCAATGGCGATACATCTAACGATAATGCCTATGGAAGAATGAAAACCGTTTCGGGCGACAGCAGGGCAACATTCCATGGCGGTGACTTTGCCGGTATTACCAAGAAGATCAACGAGGGCTATTTCAATGACCTCGGCGTAAATGCGATCTGGATGACTGCTCCTTATGAGCAGCTTCACGGCTATATCCTCGGTGACGGCTTTGCTCATTATTCATATCATGGATATTATGTAACAGACTATACCGAGCCTGATGCTGCATACGGCACAAGACAGGAGTTCCAGACGCTTGTTGATACAGCTCATGAGCATGGGATCCGTATTATCATGGATATCGTTATGAACCATGCCGGCTATAACAATATGATCGACATGAACGAGTACAATTACGGTACTCTGCTCAGCGGCTGGGAAAACGTTTATAATTCAGGTAATCTCAGTGAGTATCATAATAAGATCGACTATAAGTCAAGCTCCTCCGACTGGGGCAGATGGTGGGGTCCGGACTGGGTAAGATCGGGTCTTCCCGGATATACCAACGGCGGCAGCGATGACATTACAAAATGTCTTGAAGGTCTTCCTGATTTTAAGACCGAGCAGACCAAGCAGGTAGGCATACCGACCTTCCTCCAGACAAAATGGTCAAAAGAGGGTACTCTTGATGCTAAAAAGGCAAAATACGGTACATCCAATACAGTAACAGGCTTTATTTCCTCATGGCTTGCAGATTGGGTTCGTACATACGGTGTAGACGGCTTCCGCTGCGATACGGCAAAACACGTTGAATACGGCTCATGGAAACAGCTCAAGGATACCTGTAAACAGGCTCTCAAGGAATGGAAAGCAGCTAACCCCACAAAGAAGCTTGATGACCTCGATTTCTGGATGACAGGTGAGGCATGGGGTCACGGCAGCAATAAGGATGGTTATTATACTCAGGGCGGCTTTGATTCTATGATCAACTTCGAGACTCAGGGCGGAGGCTACCTTGCAGCTGGCAATATCGCAAACGTTTATAAGGATTATGCGGCTAAGATCAACAGCGATCCGAGCTTCAACCTTCTCTCCTATATTTCATCACATGATACCGTACTCGCAAGAGGCGATCAGTATTATCTCGGAAGTTCGTTACTGCTTCTCCCCGGCGGAGTACAGATCTATTACGGTGATGAGACCTGCAGACCGCTCGTTCCCGGAATCGCAGTATCAGGTGACGGTCATGCAGTAAGAAGCGATATGAACTGGGACAGCATGGATACGAATGTTCTTGCTCACTGGCAGAAGGTCGGATCTTTCCGTAATAACCATCTTTCAGTCGGCGGCGGCGCCAATGTTCAGCTTACTGCTTCCGCAGGTGTTGCTTTCGGACGTACCTATGACAAGAACGGCATCTCCGATAAAATAGCAGCAGTTATCAATGCAGGCTCAAACGTTTCCGTATCTGTAAACGTTGGTGATCTCTGGGCAGACGGAACAGCTCTCGAAAATGCTTATGACGGTACATCAGCAGTTGTATCCGGCGGCAAGGTTACCTTCAACTCCGGCGCACACGGCACTATCCTTATTCAGGAGCCCGACGGACAGAAAGGTAAGGTCATCGTAAAGCATATCAACAAGGACAACAACACTACAATAAAGACAGAGACTCTTACCGGTCTCGTAGGCGACAGCTACAGCACTTCTCCGCTTTCACAGGACGGCTTTACAGTAGCAAGCACCTCCGGCAAGACATCAGGCGTTTATACCGAAGCTGACATCAACGTAACATACTACTACACCTTTGACAGCAGCAATTACGGTACTCTTATTACAAAATACGTTGACGCTTCGACAAACGAGGAACTTGCCGATTCGGAGACAGAGGTAGGCAGGATCGGCACGGCATATTCAAAATCCCCCAAGGATATCAAGAATTATGAATGTGACGAGGCTCTTACCACAAACGCAACAGGCACATACAAGAGCGGTACTACAACGGTCACCTTCAAGTATAACTACGTCGAGCCCACAAACCTCAGAGTACATTACTACAATGCAAACAACTGGCCGTCAGTCTGTATCTATGCATATGATGAATCCACAGGTACAGCCAAGGAATTCACCGCCGCATGGCCCGGCAATCCTATGACTGCCGAGGGAGACGGCTGGTATTATGCCGAGGTTCCCGACACTGAGTCGGCTACCGTTATCTTCAACAATAACAATGCGGGCGAACAGGAGCCTTATGGCGTAGGCACACCCGGATATGATCTTTCGGGCGAGGTATGGATGAAGAACGGCAAGCCTGTAAGCGCAGGCAAGGTCGTTATCAAGCATATCGGCACAGACGGAAAGGTTCTCTCTTCCGAAACGATCTCCGGCATCGCAGACGGCACACAGACTTATACCTCAAGCGCTAAGACATTTGACGGCTATACCCTCCAGACAACTCCGGACAATGCTTCCGGTACAATAACCGCAGGCACAACGACAGTTACATGGATCTATAAGGCAGACGTTGTACAGACAAATGTTGTAAATACTTCCACGATCAGCTCTACAAGCGTTGCAAAGGGCGCAAAGGTTACTATCAAGGGTTCCGCAAAGGAAGGAACAGCTCCCTATAAGTATACCTATCAGTATAAGAAGTCATCCTCTTCTTCATGGGTAACTATCGGCAGCGCAGGTACAACAGTTACTTCTGCAAGCTTCAATCCCGGTTCTGTAACAACTTATAACGTAAGAGTTATTGCAAAGGATTCCGCAGGAACAACAGATACAAAGACCTTCAGTGTTTCGGTATCAGATTCTACTACAACCGCTCTGGTGAACAATTCAACCGTAAGCTCCACAAGCGTTGCAGTCGGTCAGACAGTAACACTTACAGGTAAGGCAAGCGGCGGCACAGCTCCGTATACCTACGCTCTGCTTTACAAGGTACAAAATACGGTACAGCAAACAAAGGTTCGTTCAAGCCCGGCAAGGCAGTTAATTATGATGTAATGATCAATGTCAAGGACGCTAAGGGTACTGTAAAATCCAAGAGCTTTACTATCAAGGTAAGCTCAAGCACAGCTCTTGCAAATAATTCGACCGTAAGCTCCACAAGCGTTGCAGTCGGTCAGACAGTAACACTTACAGGTAAGGCAAGCGGCGGCACAGCTCCGTATACCTACGCTCTGCTTTACAAG
>CACYWT010000062.1 GCA_902778175.1 uncultured Ruminococcus sp.
CGTGTATAAGCTCCGCTCTTGTTCCCTCCGGAAGTGCATAATAATCTTCTGTTGTTGCCTTTTCGATCTTAAATGCCACGGACATATGACCACATCCTTTCATAAGGAGTAAAAATCAATATTTCCTGAACCTGTTATAGCGTTTTTCAAGAAGTGTATCGGTATCAAGTCCGCCGAGCTTGTCGAAGGTCTGCGCTATCAGTGTTTTAAGGCTGTCGAACATAATGCTGTCAACATTTTTCGGCTCACGGATTATTCTTTCTATTACACCGAGCTTGAAGAGATCCTTCGAGGTCAGCTTCAGACATTCCGAAGCCTCGGCTGTTTTGGAAGAATCCTTCCAGAGTATGCTTGCGCAGCCCTCTGGAGAAATAACTGAATAGATCGCGTTTTCGAGCATCCATACCTCGTCGGCAACAGCAAGTGCCAGAGCGCCGCCGCTGCCGCCCTCTCCGATAAATATGGACAGTATCGGAGTTTTAAGCGTCATCATTTCCATCAGGTTTTCGGCGATAGCCTGCCCCTGTCCGCGTTCCTCGGCGCCGATACCGCAGTATGCGCCCGATGTATCGACAAAGCATATTACCGGGCGGTGGAATTTTTCCGCCTGTTTCATAAGGCGCAGCGCCTTGCGGTAGCCCTCCGGGTGAGCGCTGCCGAAATTGCGTTCCATTCTCTCGTTGAGGTTTCTGCCCTTTTCAAGACCGATAACGGTAACTGCTTTTCCGCAAAGCTCGGCTATTCCGCCGATAACAGCCTTATCATCGGCAAATCTTCTGTCGCCGTGAAATTCTATAAAGCTGTTTCCGAATATTCTTGTAATGTAATCTACTGCGGTAGGGCGATCGTTTGCTCTTGCCGCGGTAACGCTGTCAAATGCGCTCATCGGTTTCGCCCTCCTCGGTAAGAATTTCTCCGCTGTGCAGACGGAGTATTTTTGTCAGTGTATCACGCATTTCCCCTCTGGGTACAACTGCGTCGATAAAGCCCTTGTCAAGCAGGAATTCTGCTGACTGGAAATCCTTCGGGAGTTTCTGTCTGATCGTCTGTTCTATTACTCTCGGACCCGCGAATGCAATAAGAGCCTTTGGTTCGGAGAGTATTATATCGCCTTCCATTGCGAAGCTTGCGGTCACGCCGCCGGTTGTCGGATCTGTCAGTACGGTTATGTACAGAAGTCCCTCATCGCTGTGACGTTTTACAGCGCCGCTGGTTTTTGCCATCTGCATAAGGGAAAGAATACCCTCCTGCATTCTTGCGCCGCCTGATACCGTAAATACAACAACAGGAAGTTTGTTTTCGGTAGCGTATTCAAAGGCGCGGGTTATCTTTTCGCCTGTCACCCTGCCCATTGAACCCATCATGAACTGGGAATTCATCACACACAGCACGACCGGATAACCGCCTATACTTGCAAGACCTGTTATTACGGATTCATTTTCGCCGCTGTTTATTCTTGCGTTTTTCAGTTTTCTGGTATAATCGGGGAAATCAATGACATTTTCGGAAGTCATTTCCGCGTCAAATTCCCGGAAGCTTCCCTCGTCCGCAGTGATCCTGATACGCTGTCTTGCCGCAATACGGAAATGATATCCGCATTTCGGGCAGACCTTATTGTTTTCGTTCAGATCCGCAGAAAGCACGGGATTTTTGCATACAGGACATTTCACCCATAATTCATCGGGAATAAACGGTTGGTTTTCCATTTCGATTCCCTGTTTTTCAAGCTCATTCTTCGGCTTCAAAAAATTAAAAATATCTGATGTATTCAAAGCTGCACCCGACCTATCCCCGCAATGCTACAGCAAAGGCTGTATGCGGTACTGTTATACCTTGGGGGGCGAACCCCTCGTGTCAATCCTTTTCTTTTTCGGCGCGTTTGCTGCGTTCCTCCATAAATCCGGTCGTATATTCGCCTGACACAAATTCCGGATCTGAAAGTATATCTATATGGAGATCGCGGTTATGCTTGACCCCGTTTATTGTCAGTTCGCTGAGCGCCATTTTCATTTTGCGGATAGCCAGCTCACGGGAACGTGCCTGAACTATCAGCTTGCCTATCATGGAATCGTAATACGGCGGTATTGAATAATCCTGATAGATCGCCGTATCGAAACGAACACACGGACCTCCCGGAACGTGTATGAAGTTGATCGTGCCGCAGCTCGGGCGGTAATTATGTTCCGAATCCTCCGCATTTATACGACATTCTATTGCATTTCCGTGCATAAACACACGATCCTGAGTAACCGTAAGCTTTGCTCCCGATGCGATCCTTATCTGCCACTGGACAATATCTATTCCGACAACCATTTCGGTCACGGGATGTTCTACCTGAAGACGGGTATTCATTTCCATAAAGTAGAAATTCTTATCCTTGTCGAGCAGAAACTCTACCGTACCGGCATTTTCATATCCGACAGCCTTAGCCGCCTTTGCGGCAGCCTCCATCATTTTTGTACGGATCTCAGGAGTAATTGCCGGCGACGGACTTTCTTCTATAAGCTTCTGATTTTTTCTCTGAACGGAGCATTCGCGTTCTCCAAGACAAACGACATTTCCGTATTTATCGCTGAGCAGCTGCATTTCGACGTGCTTTACCGGGAAAAGGTATTTTTCCATATAAACTGCGCCGTCCCCGAATGCGCTTTGTGCCTCCGCCTTTGCGGAAAGGAATGCATTATCGAACTCATCAAGACTGTCCACACGGCGTATACCTCTTCCGCCGCCGCCGGAACGTGCTTTTACCAGCAGGGGGAAACCTATTTCCTTAGCTTTTTCCCTTGCTTCTTCGATATCATCTATTACATCGCTGCCGGGGGTAACGGGTACTCCGGCTGCTCTCATTGTTTTTCTTGCTTCGTCCTTATCTCCGAGGCGTTCTATCATTTCCGCGCTCGGACCGATAAATTCGATATTGCATTTCTTGCAAAGCGCTGCAAATTTCGCATTTTCGGAAAGCAGACCATATCCCGGGTGTATCGCCTGTGCTCCCGATACCACTGCGACCTCAAGTATCGCTGCCATATTGAGGTAGCTGTCTGCGACCTGCGCGCCGCCTATGCAGTACGCCTCGTCCGCCATTGTAACGTGCAGCGCGTCCTTGTCTGCTTTTGAATATACTGCCACAGTAGAAATTCCCATTTCCCTGCACGCTCTTATTATCCTGACCGCGATCTCTCCGCGGTTCGCTATCAGTATCTTGGAAAACACTCCATCTACTCCCCTCTCCGGTCTTCTCCCCGGGCTGCCGCCCGGACCTGCCCGGGGCTCCTCGCCCCGGACCCTCGGCAGGGCGGTCGACCGCCCTGCACCCGCAATCGCTGTGGCTTTGCCACAGCGTAACGCTCTCAACTCGTACAGAATATCCGTAACTCGAAGTTCTCACTCATTATGCATTATTGAAGTTATGCATTATTGAAGTTATGCATTAATTCTGGCTGTTTTCTTCTCTCGGGACGAGGGCAAAGGAGAATTCCGCCGAAACACTGAGCTTGCCGTTTACATAACCCTTGCCCTTGACAAAGTAAAAGTTTCTCTTGTGATCGGTAAGCTCGCACTTGATATCAAGTGTATCTCCGGGAAGAACTTTATTTCTGAATTTTGCTTCCTTGATCCCCGTAAAATAGGGTGTGCAGGCTGCGGATACCTCGGAAATGATAACAGCACTCGCCTGAGCCATCATTTCACAGAGTATAACGCCCGGAACGACCGGATTACCCGGAAAATGTCCGTCAAGGAACCATTCGTCGCCTGTGATATATTTCTTGCCTTCACAGGTCGTTTCACCTGTTTTGGTCGCTTCGTCAATAAGCAGCATGGAATTTCTGTGGGGGATTACCTGCATTATCTCTTCTTTATTCATAACTTGACACCTGCTTTATTATTTGATAAGGAACAAAGGCTGTCCGTATTCCACTACCTGACCGTTCTCAACGCAGATCTCGGTGATAGTGCCGCCCTTCTCGGCGGTTACCTCATTCATGAGCTTCATTGCTTCTATAAGACATACGACATCGCCCTTCTTTACGGTGCTGCCGACTGTAACATAGGGTTCGCTGTCGGGCGAGGGCGCTGCATAAAATACTCCGACCATCGGGGATTCTATCGGCGTACCTTCCTGTACGGGCGCAGCCTGCTCCGCAGCTGCCGGCGCCGCCGGTACTGCCTGTACCTCCTGAACTGCCGGCTGGGTCTGTACTGTTGTGGCGCATACTGCCGGCGCAGCAGGCTTGGCGGTCTTCTGACGAAGACTGATGAATTCATTTTCGCTGATCTGTATATCCAGAGCCGTTGCCTTTGAATCATCAAATGCACTGAGCAGCTCCTTGATCTCTTCAACGCTGTACATTGTCATTCACTCCTGATGATATAAATTATTTATTGGGCATCTATAGTATTTGCGGGTCAACATTCGCGTTTATGCCGCGAAAGCTATTGACAATGAGCAGTATATGGTAGGCTGTAAGCCGGGCAGCAGCCGTCAGGCGGCTTGCCCGTGCTGCAAGAATACCATATACGGGAGGCTCGTTGTCAATAGACCGTGGAATAAATGCGAATCCGTTCCGGGACGGTTTATCCTCTTATTTATCGGATCATATTTCAATTATCGTATTTTCTGAGGGCTATGCAGGCATTATGACCGCCGAAACCGAATGTTGTCGAAAGCGCCATATCAGCCTGAGCCTTGACTGCCTTATTCGGAGTATAATCAAGGTCACATTCCGGATCGGGTACCTGATAACCGATAGTCGGAGGAATGATACCGTCACGCAGCGCAAGCGCAGCGGCAATAGCCTCTACCGCGCCGGTTGCGCCGAGCATATGACCTGTCATTGATTTTGTGGAGCTGACGTGAGCCTTATAAGCCTTTTCACCGAGAACAGCCTTGAATGCTTTTGTTTCGCCGGAATCGTTCAGGCTTGTAGATGTGCCGTGAGCATTTATATAAAGCTCCTCATTTCCCTGATAGCCTGCCTCCTCAAGAGCAATGCGCACACAGTTTGCTGCGCCGACTCCCTCCGGATCGGGGGCTGTGATATGGTGAGCGTCGCAGGTATTGCCGTAGCCGCAGATCTCGGCATAGATTTTTGCGCCTCTTGCGACGGCGTGTTCATATTCCTCAAGGATAAGAGCAGCAGCGCCCTCGCCCATAACAAAGCCGGAGCGTTCCTTATCAAAGGGAATAGATGCTCTTTTCGGATCCTCGGTAAGGGTAAGAGCCTTGCAGCTTGTAAAGCCCTTGATAGCAAGCTCGGTGATAGTAGCCTCTGCGCCGCCTGCGATAATAGCGTCTGCCATACCGTATTTGATCGCGTGGAAAGCCTCTCCTACCGCATGGGTAGACGTCGAGCAGGCTGTCGTAACGGGAAGACACGGTCCCTTTGCCTCGAAACGGATCGCAACATTGCCTGCGGCGATATTGCCGATCATCATCGGTATAAAGAAGGGAGAGATATTCTTGTCGTTATAGAGATTGATGCTCTGCTCATAGAAAGTCGTTATGCCGCCTACGCCCGAGCCCATATATACGCCGAAACGCTCGTTTTCGATCCTGCCCTTGATCCCGCTGTCGTCAACAGCCTGTACTGCCGCTGCCATAGCATACTGACAGTAAAGATCCATCTTTCTTACTTCTCTTTTATCAATATAGAGCGTCGGGTCAAAATCCTTGACCTGACCTGCCACCTTTGCCTTTGTTCTTGATACGTCGAATCTTGTAATGGTATCAATTCCGCACTGACCGTTTTTCATTGCTTCCCAGGTCGCCTCGGCGGTATTTCCGAGAGGAGTTATCGCGCCGATACCTGTTATTACTACTCTTTTCATCGGGTATATGTCCTTTCTTTGAAAAAATCAGCGAATACAAAAATTTCATTACCTATATATTATTATCCGGAGGATGCGATATATTATAAAAAGTCCGGTCGGATAACATTATTACATTACCATGCCGCCGTCAACGCGGATAACCTCGCCCGTGATATAGGCTGCCTCGTCAGATGCGAGGAACAAAGCCGTATTGGCGATATCGTCAACCGTACCCATGCGTTTCATCGGGATAGCCGCAAGAGCAGCCTCTCTTGCCTTTTCGGGCATACCGTCTGTCATATCGGTTTTGATAAAGCCGGGAGCGATAGCATTTGCGGTAACATTTCTGGAGCCGAGTTCCTTTGCGACAGATTTCGTCAGACCGATAAGTCCTGCCTTAGCGGAAGCATAGTTTGCCTGACCTGCGTTGCCTGTAAGACCGACGATAGAGGAAATATTGATGATCCTGCCTCTGCGTTTTTTCATGAAATGCTGATATACGCTCTTTGTCATATTGAATGCGCCCTTGAGGTTTACGCTGATGACCGCGTCGAAATCAGCCTCCTTCATCTGGAGCATAAGCATATCGCGGACGATGCCTGCGTTATTCACGAGAATGTGTACCTCTCCGAAATCCTCAATGATCTGATCGAAAGCCGCCTTACAGCCCTCGAAATCAGCCACGTTACATTCATAGCCTTTAGCCTTGATACCGATCTCATTAAGTTCTTTTTCCGTTGCCGCCGCATTGTCTGCGTCCATGTAATGCAGGAAAGCGATATTTGCGCCCTGTCTTGCGAATTTGAGAGCGATCTCCTTGCCTATACCTCTTGATGCGCCTGTGATAACTGCTGTTTTACCTGTAAGCTCGAACATAATTTTCCCCTGACACGATCAGAGCGTGTCAAGTCCCTCCTTATCCTGAATATTTATTGCCTGAACATCGGAATTGATTTTCTTGATAAGACCGGTCAGCGTCTTGCCTACGCCGACCTCGATAAAGCGGTCAGCTCCCTGCGCGATGAGGTTTTCGACCGTTGTCTGCCATTTCACGGGATTTTTCACCTGTGCTGCGGTCAGAGCCTTATAATCTCCCTCATAGGGCTGAGCCGTCACGTTTGAATATACGGGAATATTAGCCTCGCCGTATTCGACGTCCTTCAGATATTCCGCAAGCTTATCCGCCGCGCCGTTCATGAACGGTGAATGAAAAGCTCCGCTTACCGCAAGCTTTACAGCCTTACCCTTTTCAGCCTTGACGATATCGCAAAGCGCGTCTATCTCATCTTCGGCTGCGGCAACGACCGTCTGAGCCGGACTGTTGTAGTTTACGGGATAAGCCTTTTTGAATCCTGCGCATATTTCCTCAACACGCTGAGGGGTAAGCTTCATAACTGCCGCCATTGCGCCCTTTTCGCTTTTAGCGGCTTCGTCCATAAATTCCGCGCGCTTGCATACGAGCCTGAATGCGTCCTCATAGGTAAGCATACCCGAAAAAGCAAGCGCCGCTATTTCTCCGAGCGAAAAGCCTGCAACATAATCGGGAGCAATACCCTTTTCCTTTACCGCAGCGGCTGCGGCAAGGTCAACTGCGAAAACGCAGGGCTGAGTATTGATGGTAACGGAAAGTTCCTCCTTTGTACCCTCAAAGCACTGAGCAATAGTACCGGGGCGGATCGCCTCCGCCATATCGAACACTGCCTTTGCAGCGGGAGAATTATCATACAGAGATTTTCCCATTCCGGGGACCTGTGCTCCCTGACCGGAGAAAACGAATACTGTCTTGCCCATTATATTTCCTCCTTACTTATTCCAGCGGATAACGCAGCTGCCTGTTGTAAGACCGCCGCCGAACGCGCACAATGCGATAAGGTCGCCCTTTTTGAGCAGACCGGAGCGGTTAGCCTCATCGAGAGCGATAGGAACGCTGCCTGACGAAGTATTGCCGTAATGCTCGACATTGCAGAAGAATTTTTCTCTCGGAATATCGAGATTCTTGGCTGCCGTATTAATGATCCTGATATTTGCCTGATGGGGGATAACGCAGTCTATATCGCTCTGCTGCAGACCTGCGTCCTCGACAGCCTTTTTAATGCCGTTAGCCATAGCCGCCGTTGCAAATTTATAGACCTCGTTGCCTGCCATAAAGAGGACAGCTCTTTCCTCCTCATGCTGATAGAAGGGGGAGGAATTTGTTCCGTGAGGAATACGGATAGCGGCGTCGTTTCCTACTGCCGTAAGGTGGATCGAAAGAAGGTCATTTCCCTCACCGAGAACGGCAGCAGCGCCGCCGTCACCGAACAGAACGCAGGTCGAGCGGTCTTTCCAGTCGGTTATATTGGAGAGGTTATCCATTGAAACGATAAGCACCTTTTTGACTCTTTTTCTCTCGAAGAAGCCTGCCGCGATATCGAGGGCATAAATAAAGCCCGAGCAAGCCGCATTGACATCAAAAGCGGGGCAGGACGCGCCGATCTCCTTTTGTATCATACAGCCCTGAGAAGGGGTGATATTTTCTCCGCGCATAGTCGAGCAGATTATCAGATCAAGTTCCTCCGGAGTGACGCCTGCATTTTCGAGAGCGTTATTAGCCGCCTCAACGCAAAGCTCGGTTATAGTTTCATTTTTACAGATATGTCTTTCCTTGATACCGGTTCTTGTTGTGATCCATTCATCATTGGTTTCCACCATTGTTGAAAGCTCGTCATTTGTCATAACATACTCAGGAACAGCCTTACCCGTTCCCAGGATCGTAAAGCTCATCAGAATACCTCCCACTGACATTGTTCAATTCTTACAATAATAAAGTATCATATTTAGTCATTACAACTAAATACTATACATCTATTCTATCATATAATTCTATAACAAATTACTCCATTTGTCAAGGCAGGGAGAAAGCTCCGACACGGAAATCAATTTTGTCCTTCAGCTTTCCCGGGGGAAACCCTTTTCCGGCGGAAAAAGGGTTCTCCCCCGGTCCCCTTTCCTAAAACCGCTGAATCATGGCATATTTATGATATTGTCATGTGCAGGAGTTTGTATATTTGCGGCAAGACGGGACAAAAGAAAAACCGCCCCGGTTAAGGGGCGGCAGTAAACGGTATATCATCCGGCTAATGTATCTTGTATTTCTTTCAGAATTGATTCAGCGTGTTCTCCATTCATTAAACCATGTTTTATCCCGTTATATGAGCTTGAAAGTGTAACTAACAAAAGATCTTCTTCATCGGTCGTCATAAAAAAACTTCTGTCATTAAATGTTTTACAAACAGCCGAGAGATAATAACAATATTTCTTTTGATTCTCAACATTATCATCAAATTCTATATCAAGTGAATAGTCATCCGGAAGATATCATGCTCTTTTAGCTATATCTATAATATGGTTTGTTATTTCTTGCCTTGTAAGTTTGCCTGCTTCAATGAAAGCTCTTAAGGATGCTGCGGATTGTTTATATGGATCAGATGATTTAACAGCTTCCTCATATTTATATGCTATTTGGTTCGCATACTTATTGTGGAGCTTCTCCTTTTCGGCATTGTATTTATGCTT
>CACYWT010000063.1 GCA_902778175.1 uncultured Ruminococcus sp.
CTTAGAGGGTGCGGGTGTCCAGTGGACACCTCTGCGAAGCAGAAGCACCGACCGAGCCGGCAGGCGAGACTCGGGGGACATACTTTGCGGTTATATACATTCCGCAGCGCCGGCATATAAGTTTCTGCGGCAAAACGGGAAGATCATTGATCGTAACACCGGAAAAGCTGCTCTTTGTATCCTCAATTTGATATAATTATACCCGAATCTGAGAAAACAACAGGAGAAGGCACTCAAATACCAAATAAAGCAACATTTTACAGGGGTGTGTTTATTTGTGTTTCAAAGATTCGGGATATAATTCAGAATAATGATTTCACGGCTTTGTCAATGCGACCGGATACTTCTGTCACAAAAGCCGTTCTGTATTATCAATATCCGGGGGATCCGGACAGCAGCGGTCAACAAATAACCTCAGAATCTATTATATTACCGTTATTATAATCAATAGTAAAAAACGCATAAGCAGTAATATATTTATCATTTGAAGGAATACCTGATACTGAAACCGTATAACATGATTTATCGTTCTTTGCTGCGATCTCGATCCGAATGTCATTCCTGTCAAATTCAGGAATATCGTATTTATCGCTCCTAAGCTCATTCAGGGCGATCTCAACAGCCTGCTTTTTCGATATTTTTCCTTCCTTTATATTCTCTGTCGCTATGATCATGTGCAGCTCTCCGCAAGCATCAAAGGTCATACGGATCTTTGAATCAATAATTCCTTCGGTCGTTCTGGTATATTCAACGATCCATGCGGGCATAGCATCTGCTTCTCCCTGATATTCGATTTCATAATCATCTCTGTTCAGCTCAGGAAAATAATATGCGAAAAGCTCTTCTGAGGTCTTTAGTATTTTTTCCTCGGGCGCATTATCTCCGTTTGATTTTTTTTCGGAGATATTCAATATTTCCAGCAGATTTCCGTCACTGTCAAAGCTGTAAAGATACTGCTTGTCCTCATATATCTTTGCATCTACGCAATATTCAAGAAGGGTTTCAAGCTCCTCTTCGCTCCTGCCCGAAAGCGCGACCGTACCGTAGACCTTCTGCATCTGTATTTTTTCCAGCACATCAGCGCTTTCAACAGAGCTTGTGATATCTGAGCTTTCCGGTATTGTTTT
This sequence comes from uncultured Ruminococcus sp., assembly GCA_902778175.1. Lineage (GTDB taxonomy): Bacteria > Bacillota > Clostridia > Oscillospirales > Acutalibacteraceae > UBA1213. The sequence continues at coordinate 1,128 of CACYWT010000063.1, forward strand.
ATTTGTACTTTCCGGTATGGTTTTATTTGTACTTTCAGGTATTTCAGTTTCTGAATTAACAGTGCTGCCTTTTTCCGAAACGACCGTATCGGAGGAGATATCATTCAAAACAATTATCAAGGGTGCGGAAACTGCAAGAAGAGCAAGCATTACTGCAAAAACGAATTTGAAAACAGCATTGTTTTTCTTTTTTGCCGATATCACATGATGTTCGGCAGATAATGCGCTTTCCGGATTTTTTTCATGCAATGCATTGATTACATTTTCTGATATCGGCGGCAGTTTCAGCTCGCTGATATCTTCTGACAAAACCGTTTTGATCTCGTTTTCCGTCATGCAGACTTCCTCCTTTTCTCATAGTATTTTCTGAGTTTTCTCACAGCATAATCGTATTTATTACAGACCTTTTTATATGGCATTCCCAGTATTTCAGCTACCTGCGGCAGTTTCATCTGACCGAATACGCACATGATAACACATTGCTGTTCTATTTCATCAAGACATTTCAATGATTCTATCTGATCTACAGTATTTTCAATGCTTTCGGAAAAATTATCCTCCGAAACTATATTTTCATCTTCAGGCAATTGTTCTGCCTGAACGTAATAATCCTGCTTTGCTTTTCTTTTTGAAATATTCAGTATCACCTTAAAAAGCCAGGCTTTGGGATTTTTTATGTAATTGTCCGTCTGATGAGTCACTATTGCCATCAATACGTCCTGCAAGGCTTCTTCTGCCGATTCTATTGATTTTACAATAGAGAGGATAAAGGCTAAGATCAGTCTTCCGTAGTTATCATAAAACGATCTGAGTGATGCTTCATCTCCTGATGAAATATCCTTGATATATCGGGCTAATTCTTCTTCATTGATTTTAAGTATTCCCAAAAGCGATCACACCCTTCATAAAATACCTCCAGTAATATAGTGTAATATAAATATGCAAATTCCGGAAAAAATTAAAAAAAATTTTTTTAAAAAACCATCTTTGTATATCAGCACAAATAAAATATAATTTTTTGTATATTATTACCTGATATAAATGGGGGGATGTCCACATTATATGAGCATCCCCTTTTAAGATAGTTTAAGGCAATACCGCACAAAGATAGTGCCGCAGATGCGCCGCCAATTTTTTCGTCAGATTGTGCAAAACGAGCGTAGTTAACCTGACGGTTATCAAGCAATGACGGAAAAAGAGCAAGCATATGCGGTGCTAAGCCGTAAGGCGTTCTTTGTGCGGTGTTGCCTTAAAGTGATTTTATTATAATATCTGCCTTATCAATTCCGCACAGGAAATTCTTCATAACAAAACCTGAAAAAAGTCTGCGCTTATCATCGGGAATAACGTCAGAAAAAACAATTCCCCCAAGACTCCTGATAAGAGAATAGCTTTTCAGTGATCCTTCTGCTTCCCTGACCTTATCATCGTCATCTGTTCCCAGATAATCCCTGATAAATATATTCCACATCAGCTGCGCTTCGTCTGTCGTCATACCGAGATATCTCATCGCAGCCTTTTCGTTTTGTCCGGGAATGAGACTCATAAGCTGATATGTGCCGAGCAGATCAACTACCGGATGACCTGCCGAGGAATCTCCCATATCTATCAGGATAAGCTCCCCGTCGGATACCATAATATTTCCGGGGTGAAAATCCCCGTGAATAAATGTATTTCTTGGCGGTATAGAATCAATAAGATCATATACCCTCTGCATATCCTCTTTAGTGAAATAACCGCTTTTATCCGCAATATCAGCCCAGACCTTCAGCGTAAGCCGGGAGTCGGGCATCGTATCCTTTTCCATTTCCGTAGAATGAAGTTTTTTAAGCAGCGATGACATTTTGACAGCATATTCTTCGATCTTCCCGGGATCACTGTGGACTATGCTTCCGAGAGTACGGGCGTTTATCAGCTCATATATCATACCGAGCTGATCCCCTGCTCTGACGATATCAAAAGGAATAGCCGACGGTATGCCTTTTACAAATGCCCTTCTTGCGGATTCTTGTTCTCGTCTGATCTTTTCAGGGGGATTGGAGATTTTATTATAAACTTTCACGATACGCTCAGAGTCAAGACGATATACTCTTCCGTTCGCTCCTGCGCCGAGCAGCTCCGCATTATCAATACTGATCTCCCGTAATTTTTTTCTTACTGTCAGCAGCTCAGTAAAACCCGTAACGGACAGTATCTCATAAACCTCGCTTGTGACATTTACAAGCTCAAACCGAAATGACATCTTTTCAAGCTTTAACAGAACCCTCAGTCCCGAGCTTGAAATATAATTCAGCTCCGAGCAGTCCAGCACAAAAGATCTGTCTTTATTCTGTCCCATGATCCCGAGCAGTTCCTTTTCGACCGCAGCAGAATTATTCGTATCAATTACACCTTTTAAATATACCGTCACTATTTTATCGCTGATATCCATTTTCATGATCCAATGCAACTCCTGATATAAATGTATCATAATTATAACATAAACCTGCGATAAATACAACCGGCAGCAATTCGTACTGATCGCTCAGCAATTAGTACTGATCGCTCCGCAATAAATACAAGGCGGTCAATAATCGAGCAGCCCTGTCCCGTTATATCGGAATTTTCATAACAGGATTAAATAATACCAGACACAAAAAACGAAGTCACCCGTATTTTACGGATGGCTTCGTTTTTATAAGAGGAAAAACAAAATTTTCAAGTCATTATTTTCTGAGGTGTTGCTTTAATACTGTTTTTCAATAAATTTCAAGATATCACTGAATATTGATTCATAAAACTACAGCTAAGCCTGATCGTCATTTCAGGCTTAGCTGATTTTTTTACATAAGAAAAATTTATGCGTAGAAAACCCGTACTCTGAATTATTTAGTAGCTCCACAAGAACACTTATATCCAGTAATTACTTTTTCATCATAGGCGGCTTTATCTATTACTTTTTTAGTTCCTATTTTTTCATGATGAGGTATTGACTTGATAAGAGATTTTTTTGTCGTAGTAGATCCCCAATAATCTGAACAAGTATCTTTCCATTCCAATGGAAGACCTGAATATGAAATATGATAAATTACTTGTACTTCTTTTGTATAGCCATTTTCATAAAATTCTGGCTCATAATCTTCATATTTTCTTTCTTTTGTTTCTACAGTTACCCAATCATATTTACAATTTAAAATATCGTCAAGAGTACAAAGATTATATTTTTCAAATAACATCCACCAAGGAGTTTCTATTCCCCAAGGTGTCAGTGAATATTTTTCATGACCAAGACAATCTTCAGAAAAACTAATTTTTCCAGTATGGGCATCCTTTATATATCCTTCTTGATTTAATTCACTGTCATTTGCACATTTACCAGAATAATAAATTTTTTCAATATAATTTTCATAAACATCTTCATAATGATATACTTCATCATGATGAACAGCTTTAGTCTGAGCTACCCAATTATGAACATGAGCTTGTGGCTTACTTTCTTCTTTTACAGTAATATGACATTTAGCGGTCTTACAATTGTTGCTTGAGATAATAATATTAGCCGTACCTGCTTTAAGAGCTTTTACATTACCATTATTATCTACACTTGCAACACTTTTATTTGTAGATGACCAATTAATTGTTTTATTAGTAGCATTGTCAGGATTTACAAAAGCAGACAGCTTATAGTTTTCTCCAACTGTAAGAGTAAGACTTGTTTTATTCAGACTGACTGACGTTACGTCAACGACCGGCGGCTTTACATCGACCCGACAGCTTGCCTCTTTGCCGTTGTAAGTCCGGACAGTTACATATGCCGTACCCACTGACATTGCCGTGAACTCACCCGTCCAATTGGTCTTTGTCATTTTTACGATACTGCTGTTGCTGCTGCGGAATGTCCTTGACGCGCAGCCCGTCCCGTCGGGTATCACAGCGTAAAGAGAGGCTTTTTCGCCTTTTTTCAGGGTTATCAGTCCCCGGCTGAGCTTTACGCTTTGCGGCGCAGGTCTGACAGTTACCTTGCAGGTGCTTTCTTTTCCGTTGTATGTTCGCACGGTAACGTAGGCAACTCCCGGCTTTACGGCTACAAAATCACCCTGCCAGTCTGTCCTTGTCATTCTGACGACTGCGCTGCTGCTTGTGCGGTATGTACGCTTTGAGCAGGCGGCCCCCGAATTTATATTTGACCCGAGAGTGTATTTTTCTCCTACGCCGAGCGTCAGTATTCCCTTTGTCAGAGCGATGCTTTTCGGCGCCGGCTTTATCGTGAATTTGCAGGATTTTTCTGCTCCTGCCGGTGTCCTGCCTGTCACCCACGCAGTACCTTTCCCCTTAGCCTTTACATTGCCGGCGCTGTCCACGGTAACAACGGACGGATCGGACGTTCGCCATGTGACCTTTGTATTTGCGGTGAGTTTCAGATTCTCCCCCACACCGAGATTTGCGATACCCTTATTCAGAGTAAGCACGACTGCGGCATCGGCTGTCAGCGTTTCCGATACCTGCGGCAGAGCGTACATGGACGCTCCGCAAAGTATTGCCGCCGCAATTGCGGCTGAACCAGCTTTTTTCAGAAATTTCATTTTTTTCACCTCATGATTTGTTTTTTTGTATACACACGACTGATTCGACGTGCCTTGGTACAACAGAGTAAATAAAAAGGTCATTATCTATGTTGACCATTCATCCGTCCTTTTGGCTTAGTTACCATTTTCTGAAACGGTAGAGGCAACAGCGTAGATATTACCTTAAGCACCGGCATTCAAAAGCTAACACCCTAAGCTATACAAGGTGAACTGGTGCATTTTTATGTGCATCATTAATTTTTCCGTCATTAAATATGCAATCAACCATTATTTGCTGCAAAAAGTTAAACTTCACTTTCCTATAAAACTCAGATTTTTCATCGCCATCTTTTTCCTTAAAACTATTATTAAAGGTTTCAAATGCCAAGAAATAGTCTTCAAGGAAAACTGATTCTATTGTCTAATTTACTAATTATCAGCCTTCGCATTTTTGTTATTTTTTTAGCTTTATTAAACGAACAACAAAAACATAAGCCGCGCTGCAAGAACTGCATCGGTAAATGCAACAAGCCTTTCCTTTCCCATACTAATCACCTGCTTTCTTTTTTCTTTTTCCTATCAGAAGTAGTAATTTTTGTATCCAATAAGCAACCTCTGCTGCAAGCACCATTATCGCTGCGTAATCCAAAAGGAAAAGAACTCTTGACTCACTGAAGTCAAAGAATGCAAACATCACCTTCATAAACAAATAATCTGCGATGCCCCGATGGATAAAAGCATACACACCATAAGCTGCAATCATAAGGAATAACACGGCGATCGTACATTTCACAGCCTTGTTCATTTTCCCTTTCAGCTTTGCACTGACCGTTCTGATATGCAGTCCCAGATGAAAGCTCATCATAATAAATCCCCAGTAAGCAAGCGTCATATGAATAGTTCTCATGGTGCTTGCTGTTCCGCTGATCGTAACTTCCTTCAGAATATGCTTTGACAGGAGTATCCCGCTTACAGGCTGCAAAAGCATAAACACCGCAAGCTGCAGATTCACTGCCGTATTCAGAAACCGTGCCGCATTATATTTCCCCTTGAAGATACTTGCCCACCATTTCCGGTTTATAACATGATGTGCGATAAACAGTACAAACATACAAATACCCAGAATTTCATGTATATCCTCCCCGATCAGAGAATATGCCATAAGCAGCGGCAACAGTGCTGTCATAAGGATATCAATTATCATCCGTGCTTTCTTCATACTCTCACTTCTTCTCTATCATTTTTACTACCCTTGCCGGATTGCCCACAGCCACGGCATTGTCAGGAATGTCCTTTGTGACGACGCTACCTGTTCCGATAATGGCATTCTCTCCGATCGTCACTCCCGGAAGGACGCTGACCCTTGCACCGAGCCAGGCGTTTTTCTTGATATGGATCTTCTTCGTCATTACAACACGGATATTTTCAGGCTCATGGTTGACTGTAAACAGTCCTACCTCCGGTCCCATCATGACACCGTCCTCGATTTCGATACCGCCGAGGGACATCACCGTCAACCCATGATTGGCAAATACATTTTTGCCAAGCTTCAGGCAGTTCGCCAGGTCAACCTGAAACGGCGGCGTAAAGAATGTTCCGTCTTTCATCTGCCCGTCAAGCAGTTCGTTCTCCAACTCCACGATTCGCTCCTTATCCTTTGGCGGCGTGGAATTGATCTCAAAGCAAAGCTGTCTGCACCTGTCCATTTCTCCGTGTGCCTCTCTCTGATAATCCTCATCACGGATATCGATCGCTTCACCACTATGCAGTCTTTCAAATATATTCATTTATAATTACCTCCCGATACACAGATAACCTCGACTGGGATGCCGGAGTTGTCTGTACTTTTTTAATCTGTAATAACAAAAGCGTTTCTCAGCATTTCCTCTACACCTGGAGCATCGGGATCATGGCTGCCCTTTCCTGTGTCAAGGCTGCGCATTTCGTTCATTTCATCCTCTGTCAGTGTGAAATCAAATATATCCAGATTTGTTTTTATTCTCTGTGGGTTGGTTGACTTCGGAAGTGTAATAACACCCTCCTGCAATTCAAAGCGAAGAATGATCTGTCCGGGATTTTTGCCGTACTTTCCGGCAAGTTTAGTGATAACAGGTACTGAAAGCAATTCTGCATTGCCGTGTCCGAGAGGATACCAGGCTTCAAGCTTTGTATCTGTCTGAGCCATCAGTCTGCGTATCTCCTTCTGCTGAAACAGCGGATTGAATTCCACCTGATTGACTGCCGGCTTTGTTGTGAACTCAGGTACAAACTTATTCCAAAGTGCCGGCGACATATTGCTGACACCGATTGATTTGATTTTGCCTTCTTCCTTTGCTTCTTCCATAGCCTTCCACGCTCCGGCTACATCACCGTAGGGCTGGTGAACAAGGTACAGGTCGATATAATCAAGACCAAGCTTGCGAAGGGATCTTGCTATACCCCTTTTGGCTGATTCATAGCCGTGATCCTGAAGCCAGAGCTTGCTTGTCACGAAAATCTCATCTCTCGGGATTCCGCTGTCACGGACTGCTTTACCAACATCCTCTTCATTGAAATATGCAGCAGCCGTATCAATATGGCGATAGCCTGCTTTCAGCGCTTCAAGCACTGCATCGTATGTCGGGCCGTCGTTTGGTATCATAAATACACCAAAACCAATGGCGGGTATTTTGTTTTCATCGTTTAATTTTATGTATTCCATAGCTGCTTCCTCCTTATATTCTGAGCTCTTTTTCAGCCCATTTTACAACCTTATCTTCGGACTTTTCCGCATCCGCTCCACGAACAGCAAGTCCTTTTCCTAACTTTGCTCCCTTGCAGTATTTTTTGAGAGCCGACTTTGAACCTGCAAGACCGCTGCCCTCGTGTGTCATAACCGGAAATACTTTCTTGCCGGTAAAATCCAGCTTTTCAAGCTGTGTCAGAATACCCATAGGATATGTACCCCACCAGCAAGGACCGGCGACTATGATATTATCATAATCTGAAATATCGGTAAGATAGTTTTTCAGCTCCGGCCTTGCTTTTGCACGAAGCTCTGCTTTTGCTACTTTGATGCACTCATAGTAATCTGCCGGATAGGTTTTGACAGTTTCCACCCTAAACAGATCTCCACCCACTGCCTTTTGAATGTACTCTGCAACGATTTCTGTATTGCCTTTTGAAAGAACTGTCACCTTTCTTCTTACATAGTTTTCGCCGGTTCTCGAATAATAGATTATCAGATTTTTTGCCACTTCTGTCCCTCCTCAGTAGGTTGATGCTATACTCCGTGTGATTTTCCACTTTCCGTCTGTTTTCTTCATGCTGCATTTCTGCTGTAAATGCCAGTTATTGCGACCTCCGCCGAATACGGCGGCTGCGACATAGGACTGTCCTGTAAGAACCGCTGTGTCACCGTTTATCTCTACCGGCAGATGCTCATGTTCTGCCGAGAAATAATTTAGTGTACCGTTCAGTACAGCTTTGATAAATTCTTCCTTTGACTGACGCATTCCGGTCATATGCACAAGTACAAAGCTGTCATCCAGAACCTCACGAAGAACCGCCGCATCCTTTGAAATCATACCATCATACATTTGTTTATATACACTTCTTATCAGTTCTTTTTCTTCCATACGGCACCGCCTTCCGTTATTTGCTTTCATGATTAAATTATAAAACAACCGTCTGAAATCTTCAATTCGATTTCAGACGGTTTTTAATAAGTGTTACTTATGCAAGTCAGATTCTCTTTCCGTCAGCAATATTCACTGCCGGATATGTTTCCCGAAGTTCCTTTACGCTGCCTTCTATTCCGGTTGAAGAAGAAGTCGCAAAAAGGTGTACTGTCTTGCCGTTGAGGTCAGCCTGATCAAAAAATGTGTTTATGATGCGAGGGTGAGTATACCACCAGATCGGATAGCCGATCCAAATCTCGTCTACATCTGCAAGGCCGGGCATAGCTACGATCTCAGGTCTTGACAACCTGTCCTTGTATTCAAGCACGTTTCTGCTTTTGTTATCCTGCCAGTTGACATCCGCTCTTGTATAGGGTACCTTAGGCTTGATCTCGAATGTATCTGCTCCTTCTTTCTGTGCCAGAGCTTCGGCTTTACGCTTTGTCACTCCGCTGTATGAAAAATATGCAACCAATTTACTCATGTTGTTTCCCTCCTGATTATGACTGCTTTTCAGCAACTTTATTGATAACCGCCAGTGCGTTCAGTGTTCTCGGATAACCTATGAACGGTATGCAGTGGGAGATCACCTGAATCAGCATACCTTTGTCATTTCCCATCCGGAAATTTGCTACTGTATGACCTTCCAGCTGCGGCTCACAGCCGCCCTGTGCATAGATATAGCAGAAGGTCACAAGCTCTCTTTCTGCAAGCGTCAGTCCGCCTCTGGTGTAGTAATCCCCGAAGCAATTATCCGCCAGCCAAAGCCTGATATGTCTGCTGTCAGCTGCTCCACTCTTATAGAATTCTCTCATTCCTTCTCCGAAAATATCCACCTGTGCCTGAGTGCCTGCCACTCTGCGGTTTTTCTGATTTACTCCGTCATCCTCTGCATCTGCGTCAGTCGTTGACTGCGGCGGCAGCGGAAGTGCAATTCCCTTTTCTTCAAAAATCTCATTGACTGCTTTCAGGAATGGGAACACTCTGCCAATACAGGCGCACCGATAAAGACTGTATCATACTTTGACAGATCAGGAACCGTTCCTTTGATAGCCGGTCGTGCATTGTCATTCAGCTCCTGCTTTGCGATGTCTGTCAGAGCATCATAGGTGTAGGGATAATAATCCTCCTGCGGCAGTATTTCAAAGATGTCCGCACCTGTTTTCTCTGCGATCATTTCAGCAACGATCGCTGTATTGCCCTTGTCGATATTGCCAACACCGTACTGCTCGCCTGTTCTCGAAAAATAGACAACCAATGTCTTTGTGCTGTCCGAAGTATTATTGTCAGCCGATACACTCGGTTCACTTTTTGAAACGGAAGATCTATCATCCTGCTTTGAAGTTTCCGAATTATCGCTCTGTGACACTGTGGACGAATTCTTTTCCGCTGCTGAATTTTCTGTACTGCCTGAGTTTTGACAACCGCCAAGCAGGAACACACACATTATCAGAATTCCGGTTAATAAAATCTTTTTCATTTGCTGCACCTCCGTGGCTTTTAATCTGATATTATTTTATCGAATTTCTGTATAAACATCAATTTGAATATCGAAGCATTTTAAGGCAACACCGCACAAAGACCGCCTTACGGCTTAGCACCACATCTGCTTGCTCTTTTTCCGTCATTCTGCACAAAACTCGCTTGATAACCGTCAGGAATACTTGATTTATGATCTGTCCGTCATACTTTCTGTTGCTTCACTGTACCTTGCACCGATGACTGTATGCTCTTTCAGGATTTCATCCAGTTTTTTATAATCCGCATCTGTCAGTTCCACATAAGCGGCACTCATATTCTCCTGGAGTCTCGTTTCACTCTTTGTCCCGGGGATAGGAACGATAAACGGCTTCTGATGCAGCAGCCACGCCAGTGCTACCTGTGCAGGAGCAAGTCTGTGCTCAACGGCAAACTGTCTGACTGCCTCGGCAAGTGCCTGGTTATGCTCCATATTTTCCTGTTCCATAAAACGTGGAATGGAATGACGGATATCATTATCCGCAAAGGTCGCATCCTTTTTTACTGTTCCGGTGAGAAATCCCTTTCCAAGAGGTGAGAACGGCACGAAGCCAATTCCCAGCCCCTTGCAAAGTTCAAGCATACCTTTTTCCGGCTCTCTGTACCACATAGAGTATTCACTCTGTACAGCAGTCACAGGACATACAGCATGAGCTTTTCTGACCGTATTCACGCTTGCTTCTGAAAGCCCGAAATGGAGAACCTTTCCTTCCTTGATTAGTCCAGCTACGGTGCCTGCCACTTCCTCGATCGGCACCTTCGGATCAACCCTGTGCTGGTAATAAAGGTCTATATGATCTGTCCTGAGTCTTTTCAGGGAAGCGTCCACAGCTTTTCTGATTGTTTCCGGTCTGGAATCCAGCCCGATACATTTGCCGTCTTGAATATCCCAGCCAAATTTTGTAGCGATCTTTACCTGATTTCTCACCGGTGCAAGTGCTTCTCCTACAAGCTCTTCATTACTACCGATGGCATAGACCTCAGATGTGTCAAAGAATGTCTGTCCCATTTCTACGGCACGACGAAGAAAACGGATACCTTCTTTTTCTCCGGAAAAGGCGGATAGCTCTGGGATAGTCCCATACAGCCAAGACCGACAGCAGATACCTCAAAACCTTTTCCTAATACTCTGTTTTTCATAATGACACCCTTTCTGTTATAATAACATGGTTTCCGATTCTTCTTTTATCTGACATAATTATTCGTATCCGCCCAATAACCCCGCGCCATGCCGAATTGAAGAAACCATGGTAAAATAAACTCCGAATAGAAATACTCCAATGAAGTGAAACAGAGTCCA
>CACYWT010000064.1 GCA_902778175.1 uncultured Ruminococcus sp.
TCCGATGCTGCCATATTGAAAACTTATTGCTATTTGAGAGGTCTGTTTCAGGCCTCTTTTTCTTTGCTATATGACGCGGGGTTATTGGGCGGTTACGATTCATATTTATCTCTTTATATTTTATATTATTTCTATATACTTTTCAATAGCTCAGGAAAAAACGGGCGGTTTTCGGAAAAAACGGGCAATATAAAAGCAGGAGGTATATCCTCCTGCTTAGTTACTGTCTATGCATCATTATGGTTGTTTTAAATATTTTAGTTTCATTTGAGTAATTGTATTCTATTTCTCCTTTATATTTTTTTATTGCTCTTTCAACGCTTAATAATCCGATTCCGTGTTTCTGCGTCTGGCTTTTTATTGTTACAAGCTTTCCGTCTTTCCTGATCGGTATATAATCACAGCTGTTTTCTGTTTCAATGAAAAAGATACTGTGTTCCTCGTTAGAAAAAAATGCTGTTTTGATTATTTTCTCTGATGATTTTTCAGCAGCTTCTATTGCATTATCAAGTATGTTGGAAATAATGCAGCACATATCCGATTCGTCAACAAAATCAAACATAATATTGTTAGGATTAAAAATGAATTGTATTCCGTTTTCTGTACAGTATTTGAATTTTTGTGAAATAACAATGTCAACGATTTTATTACCGGTAAATGTAAAGTCGTTGGATGTATTTTCACTTTGATTAAATGATTCAAGATATTTTATTAAGGCTTCCTTATTTTCATTTTGTGCCAATGAATTGATTACGCTGATATGGTGTTTAAAATCATGTATCATTATTCTTGAATTGTCGTAGTTATTCAGCAGTATTTTATAATGCTCATAATCAAGATTTTTCCTTTGTTCCAAAAGTTTTATTTTTTCATTTTCATTAGCCGTTTTAATATAGCTTTCATGCACTGCAAATACAACAATATTTATTGCCAACATTGTTAATGAAAAAATCATAATAACTATATTAAACCTATTATCAATTCCACATAAATCACTCAATGATGTTACTGCAATCCCGTCAATCAATGATAATAATGGAACTGAAAATAGCCAGATACTCTTTTTTATATCAGATTCTTTTTCAGAAATCATGCTTATTACTTTACATATTATAAAAAATATTAGTTTTGACACAGTAGAAACTATTATTTCAGAATTAATACTATGATTATTTAAATAGTTTTCAGAAACAGCAAGATTTATTATTGGTATTGATAATAATTCTGTCATAGCAAATAGTCCTGTTAAAATAATAGAATGAAAAAAAGGCAGGATAGCTTTTACATTAAAACTAATTATGCAAACAATATTTGTTAAAATTATAGTAACTGCCATATTTATTGGCGTATTTTTAAATAACACATATATACAGAATTCTGCTATTGAGGCTGATAAAAATAATAACAAGATTTTAATTTTGTTTATTTTCTCTTTATCTTTAAAAATAGCAGAACAATAAATATAAACACAATAACCATGAAATAAAAATTCCAAGAGTAAAACAAAATAAAAAATAATAGTCATATGATTTCCCTCATTTTCTCATAAAACTTGGTTTTGAAATCAGAAAACTTCCTTTTGGAGGGATATATCTTTATAATCTCTCCGTTTTTGCATTTCAATCCGATAAGCTTGCTTGTACATTCCGTTACATATTTCAGATTCACGATATAACTATAATGTGGAGAAGCAAATGAATTGTTTTCACCGATTTTCTTTAACCATTCCTTGATATTCATTTCTGTTTTGATTCTTGAACCTCTATCCGTCAAAATGGTTGATTTTCTGAGATTTGAATATATACATACGATTTCCGACTTACAAAAGCGAATAACTCCATGTTCGGTAGGAACATCTATCACTTCTTTTTCTTTCAAAGAAATATCCAATGCCCGAAAAAGCCTTTCTTTATCAACAGGTTTTTCAAGATATCGAAAAACTTTAAGATCCATAGCATCATCAAGATATCTCATAAAAGCCGTCGTTATCATGATAACTGCTTCGGGATATCGTTTGAGTATTTCATACCCTGTCTGTATGCCGTTTAATCCCTTCATTTCTACGTCTAATATTGCAATATCTATTTGTTCCTGATTCTTAACAGGTGTTATTTCTTCATTATTGTTTTTACGTCGTAGAGCATCTTCGTCAAGCATTTTCTCTCCCGATGAGTAATAAAGAACCTCGGCAATATCTTTCTTATCTGAAAAATATTCATTGAGAAGTGATTTCAGTTGTTTCAGACTTTCTGTATTGTCATCGCACACGACTATCCGTTTCATATCATCACCGCCTTGCATAATTATAGCAATTTTGTTATAAAAATGCAATAATTACCATATAACTATTATTTAGAATTTATAAGAGAGCAATAATATACGGATATATTGATGAGTCAAGTCCGCATATAACTTCGGAGCAGATGAACGATATCCTTGAGGATTACAGAAAAACCGGAAACGGAGAGAAACTGTTTGAGGATATCAAGTCTATACAGATGTACAGTGATTCGACATCTACCGGTGACGGTCTGCAATGGGTGGAATACTGGGTCGACGGAGATGAAAAAAATGCCGTCAGGTTCGTAGTGAACCATTATTATATTGAGGGCAGGACAGAGTATATTCCCTATGATGATTTCTTAAAACAAACTGCATCGGAATAAAAGCACAAACAGCAAGCCTCCGGTCTTTGCGAACCGGAGGCTTACTGCTTTTTAGGAGGAATGTATATGAAGATAAAAACTTATAAACGGATCATTCTCAGCTTTCTTCAAAGAAAAACAGATCTTCAAATCTTTTGTCGAGCGCTATGCATAACAGCAGCGCAAGCTTTGCGCTGGGACAAAACTGATTGTTCTCGATCGAGCTGATCGTCTGCCGCGATACGCCTACCATCTCGGCAAGATCGCCCTGTGAAATACGTTTCTCCGCACGGGCAACGCGGAGCTTGTTCTGAAATACTATATCCTTCATACCCTTACACCAAAAAGAACATGACAAGACACGCTGCTGCGGCAAGTCCCGTTCCTGCTCCTGCTATAAAATATCCCTTGTTTTTCAGCTTTATGAACTGATATATGAAGGTCGTGCAAAGATATGCCGTGATGATCGTCACAAATTCGTAAAATGCCTGATGATGCAGAGCTTTGTATATGCTGAATACAAGACACAGTACCCCGACGATCACCGCTCCCAGTCCGAATGAAAAATTATATACGCGCTGCTCGCGTTCATCAAGACCGCTGCGGTTTTGTTTTTTATTTTTTTCGAGAATCTCCTTCTTATCCATAGCGCCTCACCATATAGTTTTCTCACTATGTTATTATCTTAGCATAATTGATCCTTGCTGTCAAGTATTCTTGACATATTTTCTTATAAACTTGACATAAAAAAGATAAGCATTTATTTGTATATTCTGCTGCTGTACAATGGTTCATTATTTTCCGGCAAAAGCGCGCGGGATCTTGTGTGAATGATATAAATTGTGTATTCGTACAACAATATAGCTGTTGTAAGTTTGGATGAATTGCCTATAACATTTTTTCGTGAAAAGTATTATAATATAAATATAGTTTTACAGGATAACGGAAAAAGGGCTTGCACAGGGAAAATCATTAAAAAGGAATAAGGTGAAGAAAATGTTTGGTGTCGGAGATACTGTATTGTACGGTACAAAAGGTGTATGCAAAATAGAAAATACCGAAAAGCGTTATGTTCGCAGTGAGTACAGGGACTATCTTGTTCTGCGCCCTGTTTTTGATATGAATTCAAAGATATTTGTTCCTGCGGACAGCGAGGCTGCGCGCGCGAAAATGCAGAATGTTATTTCTGCTGATGACGCCGAAAAAATGATCGGCAGTGTTGCGACGGCAGATACGATATGGGTAAGCGACGACAACGAGCGCAAGCAGCATTATATCGGGATCATGGATAAATGCGACAGAATGAGTATCCTCCGGATAATCATAACGCTGCATATCCACCGCGCCGAACAGGCGGAAAGAGGCAGAAGGCTTCATCAGTCTGATGAAACGGTACTCCGTCAGGCGGAAACGCTGCTTTATGATGAATTTGCCTATGTTCTGGGCGTTTCCCCGAAAGAGATCTCGCAGCAGATAGAAGAGCGGATTGCTATGAGATGACCGCAGAAATGAGAAAACGGCAATAAAAAACGGCTGATGCATTTTTGGTGCAGCAGCCGTATTTTTTTTCAGAGGTGATTTACTGTTCAATGCTCGGGATCGCAACAGCAGCGTCAGCGTCGGCTTCGTAATCAACTCCGTCAATGCCGAAACCGAAAAGCTTGTAGAAATCCTCATGATAACCTGAAAGATCAGCATGGGTGTCGAGGTTTTCGGTGCAGATACTGCTCCAGAGGGTATCGACCTCATTCTGGATATCCTCCTGCATTTCGAGGTCGTCCATACGGATCCTGCCCTCGGCGTCGGTCTTTACTTCTCCGCCGTAAAGCTTGGTATTGAACAGACGGCACATTTGCTCGATGCAGCCCTCATGCACGCCGTGAGCCTTCATTACCTTATAGAGGATTGAAATGTAAAGCGGTACTATCGGGATCGCTGCGCTTGACTGGGTAACAAGAGCCTTGTTTACGGAAATATAAGCCCTGACATTTCCCTGCGCCGTCATTTCCTTTGCAGTTGCGAAAAGGTGATCCTTTGCCTTGCCGATAGATCCGTCGGCATACATCGGGTGAGTGATGACAGGTCCGATATATGAATAAGCGACTGTTACCGCGTCGTCTGTGAGAACATCGGCGGCTTTGAGAGCGTCTATCCAGAGTTTCCAGTCCTCGCCGCCCATTACCTTGACGGTAGCGTCGATCTCTTCCTGAGAAGCAGGCTCGACTGTGATATCACCGACGGTATTGTCCTTGAGGTTGATCGTCTTGTTCGTATAGCTGCTGCCGACGGTTTTCAGGACAGAGGTATACATAGTTCCGTCCGTGTCGGTCCTTCTCGGCGCTGCAAGACTGTATACAACACAGTCGATCTTGCCGAGATCATTTTTGATGATGTCAATTACCTGATCCTTGATCTCCTTTGAATATGCGTCGCCGTTTACGGTACGGGCATAAAGTCCGTCCGCCTTGGCAAATTCCTCAAACGCTGCGGTATTGTACCAGCCCGAGGTAGCGGTCCTTGCGCCCGATGCAGGCTTGTCGAAGATAACTCCGAGTGTCGCTGCGCCGAAGGAATATGCTGCGGAGATCCTCGATGCAAGTCCGTAGCCCATTGACGCGCCTATCACAAGTACCTTTTTCGGACCGTCTGCGGCATGATCCTGAGCCTTCACATATTCGATCTCTCTTTTCACTTCTGCGCGGCATCCTTCGGGATGGGCTGTTGTGCAGATAAAGCCTCTTACCTTTGGTTTGATTATCATGATTGGTTCTTCCTTTCGTTTTTGTTTATTCAATACACCGCTCGGGCGTAAGGATATGCGCGATGATGGCTGAGCTGCGCTTGGCAGGTCATTGGACAAGACTGATCTCGCCTGTGGTCTGGTCGGTCATAAGTATGCGGTCTGTGCCGTCAGCGGCAATATATATCGGACGGCACATCTTTATCCCGTTTGGATAGATAAGCTTTGGCGTGATCTTGTAGCAGTCTATGCTCTTTTTTGAGCAGAGCTTGTCGTCCGTTTCAAATAAGTAGGTCTGCAGGCTTTCGGTCAGTCCCAAACGCTTTGCGTCAACATTGCATATGGCGAAGACCGCATCTTCCGGAGATGTAACGGCTCCGGGGAAAAGCTCCTGCTGAGTCGGGTCGCCGGACGCGCTGCCGGTCTTTACCTCCTGATAGGATCCTGTCCAGTCGCGCTTAGTGACGCTTTTGCCGTCGCAGGAAACCCTGAAATCCGTTCCGGTATAAAGCCGTACCCCGTTTTTCTCAAGATAGAAATACATATGATACCAGCTTGTTTCGTCCTCGTTTATTATTTCATGGCAATATTTTTTGTATTCAGCCGTTTTGCCCGGCAGGTAAAAGCTTTTGAAGGAACAATCGTCCACTATCTTTTCCGCCTGTTCAATGCTTATCGACCCGGCGGGAGCAGTCACTTCCTTCGTCCCTCCGCGTGATTCCGGATCGCCGCTGAATTCCTCAAATTCCTCTTCCGTTCCGAAATCATAGACTATTTCGCCGTCGGAGGTGACATACATACTGACCTCTTCATTTCTGATCTCACCGGTCTTGTCGCCTGAGGAACAGCCGCAGGCTGTCAGAAGAACAGCCGCAGCAGCTATTGCCGATATTTTTCTGAACATAATTCATTTTACTCCTTTTTTATTTTTTCCTTAATACCCTTATTATTATATCAGCCGTAAGACTCAGCCTGTCTTTTCCCTCAAAGGGATCTCCTCTGCCGGACTTTATCCTGTGCGCATGAGGCGTCATAAGCAGAAGATCCTGCAAAAGCTCTCCTTCTGCGGTAAAGCGGAAGGTTTCCTCGGTCTGCTCCACCGCTGCGAACTGACTTCCGCAGGGAGAGGGCTGCTTGTTCTGTACGAATACCTCGTCATAGATAAGCTCCTTCAGTTCACGCAGATGATCGTTGCCGGCTGTGATCTCGATGACTATTCCTCCGCTGCGCAGGATACGGGCGTATTCATCATTCATAAAAAGCGAGAATACCGCTGTCACGATATCCGCGCTGCCGTCCTCAAACGGAAGCTTTGACGCGGTGGCTACAGCCCAGACGATGCTTTTGCTGCGGGCGCATGCCATTTTTGCAGCTTCCTTGGCAATATCTATCCCGATACAGCGGCAGCCGCAGTTTTTCTCGGTCTGCGCGGTATAATAGCCTTCTCCGCAGCCGATATCCGCAAGGATATTTCCGCGGGCATATTTTGTTATCCTTTCGCAAAGAGCATTGCTGACAGGCAGGTAAAGTCCGCTGTCGAGAAAGCTCCTGCGAGCGTGAAGCATTGCGGCGGTATCGCCGGGGGCGAGGGAATGTTTATTCTGTACAGGCAGGAGATTGATATATCCCTGCCTTGCAAAATCGAAACTGTGATTTTTCCGGCAGACGAGCCGTCTGTTATCCTGTGTCAGCGGAAGCCGGCATATTGGACAGCATAATCCGATTTCCTTATACAAGCTTTATGTCACCTCAGATCGTTGTACTGCATATCCGTATTTAGGCAATACCGCACAAAGATAGTGCCGCAGATGCGCCGCCAATTTTTTCGTCAGATTGTGCAAAACGAGCGTAGTTAACCTGACGGTTATCAAGCAAGTTTTGTGCAGAATGACGGAAAAAGAGCAATCATATGCGGTGCTAAGCCGTAAGGCGTTCTTTGTGCGGTGTTGCCTTTACTCACGGAAAAGAGATTCTATTCTCAGTCTGCCTCCGCATTTGCAGCGGTAGCGCGAGGGGTGGTCAATAACGGAGCTTCTGCGCAGACGCATGGTTTTTCTGCCGCATTTCCGGCAGATTATCGCATAGCGGAAGTTTTCCTCCTGTCTGATGCCCATTTCTTCCCTTGAGCCTGTCCTGCTTATGCTGTAGCCATAGGCATTGTTCATCATTGCGGCATACAGCCGGAAACTGACTCCGTGATCCATGCAGCCCGGACAGGTATGGATTATTTCATGAGCGATTGTCTGTCTGCATGATTTTTCCGGCGCGTCTATAAGCATCGAGGAAAGCTCTATCGTATATCTGCCGCGTGACAGGATACATCTTCCGAAGCGTTTTACCGCCCGTGAATTGATCTTAACCTCCGGTTCGATTTTATCCGATACCGGAACGCCGATGCTTTTTGCTTGCAAGATCACCTTTTTCAGCAGGATATTGAAATCGTTTGTCATAGCTTTACTATTGTCGGTTCGTGACCGAGGGCAGGGATTATCACATCTGTCAGATCGCTTGTCCTTATTCTGATGCTTGTCGTATTTTTGCACGGGTGACACCCGAAATATTCTTTTTCGAGGACATCTCCGTCAATAAGCAGGCGAATTTTATTTTCCTTATCGAACAGCAGTCCGAGAATGCTTGCCGAGCCGGGCTGTGACGAAATAAGCTTCTGCATTGTTTCGCTGTCGGCAAAGGAAAGCCTTGCGCTGCCGATCTGGGCGGAAAGATCCTTTGTTCGGAATTCCTTGTCCCCTGGCATAAGAAGAAGATAGAAATTCGTTTTCTGTCGGTTGCAGAGAAAAAGGTTCTTGCAAATTTCTATACCGAGTATATTTCCTATCGAAACGCAGTCCTCCATAGTCATGGCGGCGGCATGATCGGTGCGTTCATAATTCACGCCTGTACTGTCAAGGAAATCATATACTGCTTCTTCGGTATCGGTACGTTTGTCGGACGGTCTGCCGGCAAAGACTTTGTTTTCTTCCATTTTTTCCTCCGGTAAAATTTTCATATATTATATGATAACACAAATTGCCGTTTTATTCAATCGCCGGAACAATTTCTTTTGCTGAGCGAATACGGGAATTATTCGGAACGTATTTTTATAGAAGGCTATGTCACAACAAACAGTTGATAAATAGCCATTTTTGTAGGGGAGCCTCAAAACTCCCCTACAAACTGGAATTGGACTTGCCTATTTTCTTAAAA
>CACYWT010000065.1 GCA_902778175.1 uncultured Ruminococcus sp.
GCGCTCTGCGGAGCGCGACCAAAGGCTCTGCCTTTGGAAACTGCCGCCTTTGAAAAGGCGGGCGAAACTTTGCGCTTATGTTTCCCGGTGAGTTTCTTCACTCCGCAGGCTCTTTCCGTACCTCTTCGTCCCGAATATCGCCGCAGCCGCTGAATCCGGCGTTTCCCCCGGTTTCATCAGTATGCTGATGTGCGGCTTTCCGCTTATGTCCAGATTCGCGCGCCTCCCGGCTTTCCCCATCCTCTCCATGATGTCCGCAGCACCTTCACACCTTATCTCTTCAAAATATAAACAAATATGCCCCTCCTTCTGCCTGATCGCGCTGACCCCCATCTTCAACGCTTTGCTGCGTACAAGCGCAACATTGATCAGCGCCTGCACCTGCGCAGGTATGTCCCCGAACCTGTCGATCATCTCGTCTATGACGTCCCCTGCGTCTTCGTCTGTGCGTATATCAGCAATGCGGCGGTATATCTCCAGACGGTGACTTAAATTTTCTATATAATCTTCGGGAATATGCGCGTCAGCCTGAATGTCAACAACACAATCCCTGTCCGCAGGCGGCGTTTCTCCTTTGGCTTCGCTTACCGCATCTCCCAGAAGCTTCATGTACATATCATATCCTACGTCTGTCATGTGTCCGTGCTGACTTGCACCGAGCATATCGCCTGCGCCGCGTATCTCAAGATCACGCAGCGCTATCTTGAAACCTGAACCAAATTCCGTGAACTGCCTGATCGCTTCAAGCCTTTTCTGAGAAACTTCACTCAGCGCCTTGTTCTTTGCAAAAGTGAAATATGCATAGGCGCGCCTGCTCGACCGCCCGACTCTTCCGCGGAGCTGGTGCAGCTGTGAAAGCCCCATTCTGTCTGAATTTTCGATTATCAGTGTGTTCGCATTCGGGATATCGACCCCCGTTTCGATTATCGTCGTGCTGACAAGGACGTTTATCTCCTGCTCAAGCATCTGCCGCCAGACTTCGCTCAGCTCAGCTTCACTCATCTTTCCGTGACCAAACGCTACCTTCGCCTCCGGTATCGCCTTTGCGATCTCCTTTGCTTTGTCCTCTATGCCGTCAACACGGTTATAAAGATAGAATACCTGCCCTCCGCGGCGCAGCTCACGGCGTATCGCTTCGTGCAGGACAGCGCTGTCATATTCCAGAACATAGGACTGTACGGGGTGTCTGTCCTGCGGAGCCTCCTCTATCGCGGACATATCACGAACCCCCGACATCGCCATGTTCAGTGTCCGGGGAATAGGCGTCGCAGAAAGCGTGAGTATGTCAACATTCTTGTACAATGCCTTGAAATTTTCCTTCTGCTCAACACCGAAGCGCTGTTCCTCGTCGATTATGACAAGCCCGATATCACGGAATTTCAGGTCGTTTCTTATAAGGCTGTGCGTTCCGACTACCATGTCTATATCGCCGCGTTCGAGCCTTTTCATGATATCAGCCTTCTGCGCAGGAGTGCGGAAGCGCGAAAGAAGCTCCACCCTTATCGGATAACCTTCAAATCTGCGCAGTACTGTCTGATAATGCTGCCATGCAAGTATAGTCGTCGGAACGAGAAATGCGCACTGCTTTCCGTCGGTAACACATTTGAAGGCGGCGCGCAGGGCGACCTCGGTCTTTCCGAAACCGACATCTCCGCACAGAAGTCTGTCCATAGGAACGGGACGTTCCATATCCTCTTTTATTTCACTGATGCAGCGTTTCTGATCCTCGGTTTCGTCGTATTCAAACTTTGCCTCAAAGTCGTGCTGCCATTCGTTATCGCCTGAAAAGGCATAGCCCTGCGCCTTCATTCTTTCGGAATACATCTTTATCATCTTGTCTGCGATATCCTTCACGGCATGACGGACGCGGCTTTTGGAACGCTGCCACTCGTTTCCGCCGAGCCGTGAAAGGCGCACTCCGCTGTCCTCACGCGGACCTATATATTTGGATATCATATCAAGCTGGGTGACAGGCACGAACAGACTGTCGCCCTTTGCGTATTTTATTATGATATAGTCCTTTACTACCCCGTGTATCTCCTTTTTCTGCACACCCTGAAAAAGCCCTATGCCGTGAGTATTATGCACTACATAATCGCCCGGAGAAAGCTCCGCCAGACTGAAAAGCGCGCCTGCCCTGCGGTGTTTTTTCCTTTTTTTCGGAGCAGCCTCCGTATTCATTCTCGAATGTGCGATAAGGCAGAACGACGCCGAAGGATATTCAAAGCTTGCGCTGAGGCTTCCGGGGCTGATATAAAGCCCCTCGCCCTCGATAGTCCCGTTTTCGGAAAGCAGGCGGCAGCTTATATTTTTCTCCAGCAGGTCGTTATATACGTTTTCGGCATTTTTCTTTGTTCCGGCAAGGACAACGCAGGTCTTGTCGGTGACCATGAGAGTTTCCAGATCCTCGCAGAGCACCTTTACCGATCCTCCCCAGAGAGAGAGCTGTTTTGCCGTAAAGCTGACAAGCTCGCGCAGAGGAAGCTCACAGCTTCCGCGGGTGAAATTATCTATAAATACGGTATCGCGTTCGGAGAGATATCCGAGGTGATCCTGCCATTCAGCCATAAAGCGGTCAAGTCCCCGGCAGAGGATACCCTCGCGGCGGTAATCGGCAAGATCCTCGCTCCACTGAGTAAGGAGAGCGCGTATTCTTTCTTTCAGCGCAGGCTGTTCCGACACGAACACAAGCTCGCTGCCGGTGAAATAGTCATAAAGCACAGCAGGCTTGTCGTAGACAAGAGAATAATACTTATCAATGGAGGTCAGTCTTGCGCCGCTGCGCAGAATTTCGATCTCCTGAGCCATTATCTCCTTAGCCCTGGGCGCATTTTTATCCCTGAGCGACGAAGCTTTTTTCTTAATCTTATCAGCGAGAGCGTCAGGATCGTCATAGAGGATCTCGCCCGACGGAGTAAGGGTAAAGCCGTCGGCGGTATTGGTACGTCTTTGGGTCATAGGGTCAAATTCGCTGACGGTATCGATCTCGTCGCCCCAGAATTCCACGCGGTAGGGCATTGATGCTGAGGGCATGAACACATCGAGGATACCGCCCCTGACGGAGAACTGACCGCTGCCCTCGACCTGAGCAGCGCGTTCATATCCGCAGGATGAGAGTATAGCGACGATTTTTTCCAAAGAGATCTCCTGACCGCTGCGGACGGTAACGATATTATTTTTCAGCACGTCCGGCGGAATAGTATATTGCAGTACCGCGTCGATACAAGCGACAACGACGTCGCATTTATTATTAAGGATATCGTAAAGAGCGGCTATTCTCTGGTGGACAAATTCGCCTGACACGCCGGTGACCTCGCGGAAGGTATAATCTCTTGACGGATAGTATACGGTATTCAGACCCATTTCCCCGATATCGGTACAAAGTCTTGCCGCCTCGGTTTCGTCCGCGGCGATAACGAGAGCCTGTTTTTTCAATCTGCGGCACATAGAGTAGATCAGGTGTGCCTTATGGACAGAGCTAAGACCTGTAGCCATAGCAGGGGTCGAACCTTTCGCGACAGCATTTTCCAAAGTTCTGTATTCTTCTGTATTCCACAGCACGTCGTCTAAAAATCTCATATATTCTTACCTTTCTGAAATGCAAGCACATTTACCGCAAGGGTAGAAAGCTCCCCCTTGCGGTAAATGGTATTATTATTTTGACCGTTATATTATATCAATGATAGAGGATAGTTGTCAATACATACGCGGTGGGAAGAAACTGACGGGTGCCGGGAAGAAACTGACGGGAAACAGAACGGAAAGTTTAGATTAAAATCCGGAAAAAGCGCATTTTTCCTTTAAAACTTTGAAAAATTTGTATTTTCGTATTGACATTAATGTGCTTTATAGGTTATAATTTTACGGTGCAAGGTTTTATCTTGAACATATTATTGTATGTATTTTGTGTCATTCGTTGAAGGGAGGAATTTGTTATGCTGAGAACTTATCAGCCCAAGAAGCTCCATAGAAAAAAGGAGCACGGTTTCAGAAAGAGAATGTCAACTGCTAACGGCCGCAAGGTGCTTGCCCGCCGCAGAGCTAAGGGAAGAAAGAAACTTTCTTATTGATCCCTTTCGCGCAAACGGTTCTGACTAAAAGGATTGATCATATTGAGCGAAATCATTACCCTGACAAGAAATAACGACTTCCGCAGGCTCTACGCTAAAGGTAAAAGCTTCGCTTCGGGCGTTATTGTGACTTATGTAATGAAAAACCGAACCGGAAATATCAGGTTCGGGATTACAACAAGCAAAAAGATCGGTAAAGCTGTTTTGCGCAACAGATCACGCAGAATAATCAGAGAAGCCTTCCGCAGTATCTCGGCGGATTTGAAACCGGGATATGATCTGGTCTTCGTCGCCAGAGGAAAGACGCCGTATGTCAAATCATGCGATGTTCTGCGTTCTATGAAAAAAGAGCTGAAAGAGGCGGGTGTTTTAAATTGAAGCGCCCGCTTATTTGGCTTATACGCTTTTACAAAAAAAATATTTCTTCAAGAACTCCTCCGCGCTGTAAATATTACCCGACCTGCTCAAATTACG
Source organism: uncultured Ruminococcus sp. (assembly GCA_902778175.1). Lineage (GTDB taxonomy): Bacteria > Bacillota > Clostridia > Oscillospirales > Acutalibacteraceae > UBA1213. The sequence goes on from CACYWT010000065.1 coordinate 4,545, forward strand.
GCATAGAAGCAATTGAGCGCTTCGGCGCATTGAAAGGCACAGCTCTGACCGTCTGGAGGATACTGCGCTGTAATCCGTTCTCTTCCGGCGGATTTGACCCCGTTCCGGAAAAAAGAAAATATAAGCGCGTTCCCGTCAAAAGGAATAACGATCCGACAAATTGTAATACGGGTAAATGATTTTCTGCCCTAAGCAGGCTTGAAGAAATAATATCCGCACAAGCACTCGTCCGCCCCGGAAAACCGATGCGGAATATCGGAGGAGAAAAAAGGGCGAAGGGAATGATTATTGGTTAATGGACGCAATTTTTAATTTTATCGGAAGCATTTTCGGCTATGTGCTGTGGTTTTCATTCTATGTAGTAAAAAACTACGGCGTGGCAATTATTATCTTTACGTTATTTACGAAAATATTGCTGTTTCCTTTTTCGATCAAGCAGCAGAAATCTATGGCGGCAAACGCCAGATTCCAGCAAAAACAAAAGGAAATAATGGATAAATATAAAGGTGACAGGGCAAAGGCAAACGAGGAGATCCAGAAGCTTATGCAAAAGGAAAATGTAAGCCTCGGAGCCGGCTGTATGCCTATGATCGCGCCGATGATAATAATGTTCGGCATCTACTATTCGGTCATAAACCCTCTTACCAATACACTTCATATCGCTGCGGATAAGGTCTCCGCGGCTCTTAACGGTCTGAGCACACTGCCCGGCATAGGCATGAACCTCGGCGGACGCTACGGCGAGATCAGTATTGTAAAATATTTCGGATCACTGGAAAAATATCTCGTTGATCCTAACGGTAATCCGCTTTTCTCACCTGCTGAATCAAACAGCATAAATGATTTCAGCGGCGGCTTTAATTTCCTCGGTCTTGACCTTCTGGCAACTCCGAGCCAGTGTTCCTTCCAGTCTATGATGTGGCTTATCCCCGTACTCTGCTTTGTGACTTCGGTCGGCAGTATGTTTATCATGCAGAAGCTCAACGGCACAAAAATGCAGGGCTGCATGATGCTTATGATATTCCTGATGCCGCTGATGTCCGCATGGATCGCATACAGCGTTCCCGGCGCAGTAGGTTTCTACTGGATAGCATCTACCGTACTCGGTTTCGGTCAGTCACTTATAATGAATAAATTCTACAGCCCGAGCATTATGGAGGCAAGGGCAGAGGCACAGAGAGTGATCCTCAGACGTCAGCAGGAAGCTCAGCTCGAAAAATTAGAAGTCGATGATTACGTCGCTCCTTCTCAGAAAGCGATCACGTCAGAAAGCACAGCAAAACAGTCAACCGGCAAATCAGGCAGCAAAAACAAGAAACAGAAAAAATCATCAAACAGCAGCAGCTATCAGGGAAAAAAGAAGTAAGCTTTGGAGGATAATATAATGATAAAGGAAGTAAACATTACAGCCGAATCCATCGAAGAGGCTGAGGTCAAGGCTCGTGAACAGCTTGGCAGAGATGATATAGAGATCGAAGTCATTCAGCAGCCGGAAAAGAAAAAATTCGGTCTTTTCGGCGGCAGCCCTGCTGTTATCAGAGCATTTTACAAGCTGACTCCGCTGCAGTCCGCTCAGGAATATATCAGCGATATCCTCAAAAAAATGGGTATCAGCGATTTTGAGATCAAGACTGAGGAAACGGAAAACGGCGCAGTTATTGATATCGAGGGCGACGACGTCGGTTTCATTATCGGTCACAGAGGGGAAACTCTCGACGCTTTGCAGTATCTTGCAGGTCTGGTCGCAAATCATGTGGACAACGAATACTACAGGATCTCGATCAATATCGGCAATTACAGAGAAAAAAGAGAAAAGACTCTGGAAATTCTTGGCAGAAAGCTTGCTTTCAAGGCTGTCAAGACCGGCGCAAAGACCTCACTTGAGCCGATGAATCCCTATGAAAGAAGGATAATCCACACTTCCGTACAGAAGGTAAGGGGAGCAACCTCATGGAGCGAGGGCGAAAACCTCCAGCGTCATGTTGTTATCGGTTCCGACCCGAATTATAAATCAAGCTACGGCAGGGACAGAGGCTACCGCGGAAGAAGCAGCAATTTCAACAAGGACGGTTCCTACAACCGCAAGCCGCGCACGACCGGCTATCAGCGCAGACAGTACAGCGAAAACGAGGCTCATCCGCAGGACAGTATGTTCAGCTCATTTGAGAATGACAGCGCATCCGAAAAGGTAAGGGAGAGCATCAACGAGCGTCCCGACACGTCCCTTTACGGAAGGATCGACGTCAGGAAGGATAAAAACAATTAAACGAAAATGCATAATGCATAATTCATAATGAAAGGGCTGTGAGGTATGATGATACGTTCATCTTTACCTTACAGTCTTTTTTTCTAATATTTATCGAGGTGTAAAAATGGAGCATACTATTGCAGCGATATCCACTCCTAACGGACAGGGGGGAATGGGCGTAATAAGGATCTCAGGCGAGGGCGCGCTTGAAACGGCAGACAGGATATTCCGCTCCGTTTCGGGGAAAAAGGCGCAGGAGATGAAAGGCTACAGCGCCGCATACGGCAAGATAGAGGATAACGGTGAGATGATCGACGAGGCTGTACTTCTTGTTTTCCGTGCGCCGCACAGTTACACCGGGGAGGATATCGCGGAGATATCCTGTCACGGAGGAATGTATGTAACGAAGAGGGTACTTCGCGCGGTATTATCGAACGGAGCTGTTCCGGCGCAGGCAGGAGAATTTACCAGACGCGCCTTTCTCAACGGAAAAATGGGTCTTACCGAGGCGGAATCCGTAATGGATCTGATATGCGCAGGCGGAGAGCAGGCTGCAAGGGCGGCGATGTCCGCGCTTGAAGGAAGGCTGCGCAAAAGAATAGACGGTGTGCGTGACGAGCTGATAGATCTTGCCGCGCATTTATCCGCATGGGCGGATTATCCCGAGGACGAGATCCCCGAAATAGACGAAGGTGAGCTGAGCGAGGGGCTTGAAAGAGCGGCGGCGGCGCTGAGGGAGCTGTTATCGTCATATGATGCAGGCAAGGTAATGCGCGAAGGAGTTGACACAGTCATAGCAGGCAGACCGAATGTAGGCAAATCGACGCTGATGAATCTGCTTTCGGGCTGTGAGCGTTCCATTGTAACGAACATACCGGGAACGACGAGGGACATCATAGAAGAAACGGTAATGCTCGGAGATATACCCTTACGCTTATCGGACACAGCCGGGATCCGATCCACAGATGATCCGGTAGAGAGCATAGGCGTACAAAGGGCGAGGGACAGGCTGATGAACGCCGGGCTTATTCTTGCGGTATTTGATGCGTCGGCGGAGCTATCGGAGGACGACAAGGAGCTTTTGGAGATGCTTAAAAATGCGCCTGCTGTTGCGGTAATAAACAAGACTGATCTGGAGAACCGGATAGACAGTGAATACATAAGGAGCAAAGTTTTGCACACGGTATTCATTTCGGCAAAGACCGGGAATGGGGAAGAGGAGTTAAGGAGAGAAGTTGCGGATATAATAGGGACATCACGGCTTGATGCGTCGCAGGGGATACTTGCGACAGAGAGGCAATACTATGATGCGAAAGCGGCGCTAACATCTATTGAAGAGGCGCTTTCGGCGTTACGGGCAGGGGTAACATTTGATGCGGTAACGGTAGTTATTGAAGACGGGATAAACAGTTTATCAGAGCTTACGGGAGAGAGAGTAACGGAAGCGGTAGTTGACAAAGTATTCTCGAGATTTTGTGTCGGGAAATGAGATAGGCGGTACGCCGGGCGGCGCGCCGCCGGTGCGTGCCCGCTTACTTTCGTAGAAATTGTTGGTTTCGTCTTGGAAATGGGAATAGGTACGGTGCTTGGCAGATTCAGGAGTAATTCAAGTAAATCAATGATAAAAC
>CACYWT010000066.1 GCA_902778175.1 uncultured Ruminococcus sp.
GAACTCAGAGGTATCAGCAACAACAAGATACTCAATCTGCTCATAGCTGACTATGTGCTGGAATATGAAAGACTGCTGAAAAAGTAATGCCAATAACCTGTTAAGGAGCAAAAAAGAATGGTAATCAACAAAGTCAATGTATACCTGACATCAGAGGAAATTGATAAAAGAAGCAATCTGTATTATGCTCTTTTTGAACAGATGAAACCGTTATACGAAGCCCGTGAAGTATACATGATCAGCAAGTATGTAAAGAAATGTATGCTTGATGTTCAGGAAATAGAAAACGAAGCAAAAAAACGGTATATTCTTGCATTAAATGGAGATAAGTCAGCAATTATCAGAGATATAAAAGAAATACTGAAAGCTGTGACAAAGGAAGATTTTCAGAATGAAATTTTCAGCGAAGAACAGCTTTTCCCAAAACCCGGAGACTTTCTTAGCCTGAATAATATCAACAAAGAAAAGAAATACACGGAAGATTACAGAAACTTCTGCATTTATCTGACTCAGATATTACAGGCACAGATAGAAGCATTCCAGTATTATGACTTTCCACTGGAAGAAATTGAAAAGCTTATTGACGATAAAACCTGCAAATACTATAAAAGACCTGAGACTTTTGACGCACTTCCGATTTTCAGAACAAAAACCGGAGAGATGCCAAAAGTCAATACAAGTAAATTAGATAGTATCTGTTTCCCGCTCGATAAGGTAAACTCTACACTGTGGTACGGCTTCCCTGTCGGAGAAGTAAAAGACCTTAAAGCGGAAAGCGATAAGGACAGCAGAAAGGGAAACCAAGCTAATATTATTTTACTGCTCGATTTTGAAGCGTTGAATGGTGTAAATATCAGCAGAGAGCTGACCGTATATGACAAATGGGTGTGGAACGCCTGCGCCAACCTGAAAGAACAAGGACACGATGTGCTCACAGCCGAACAGATATACAAGGCAATGGGCAACACCGGAAGACCAAACGCTAAAACAAAAGAAAAAATAATGGAAAGCGTTGAAACAATAAGCAGAGCAAGAGTTACAATCGACACCACAGAAGAACATGATCTTTATCCAAAATATGAAAGAGTAAAAGCCACGTTTCCTCTTTTGGCAACAGAAACATGTACAGCCTACGCACGAGGACAGGTAGTTGAGGGTGCAATAAGAATAATTGAAGCTCCAAAGCTCTTTGCCTTTGCCGAAAACAGACAGCAAGTAACAAGGCTGCCCTTGAATGTTCTTGACAGTCCGATAAGCAAGACAGATGACAATCTGCTGCTCTCAGATTATCTTCTCATGAGAATATCAAAAATGAGAAACAGTAAAAACATAACCAGAACTATCCTGTTAGATACGATTTACCAGAGATGTTGCATTGAAACATACAAGCAGAAACAGCGACTTCCAGAAAAAATAGAAAGAATACTCAATCATTACAAAGAACTTGAATGGATAAAGGACTTCAAACTAACCGAAAGAGAGATAGAAATAATCACATTCTGAACGAGTGGACAAAAAGTAGCAAGTCGCCACTTGCGATTTTTTGTCCGTCCACTTGCGATTTTTTGTCCGTCCACTTGCGATTTTTTGTCCAAAAGGTGCGATTTTTTGTCCAACCCCCTTTCCCGAAACCCGCATGAACACTGGTGTTTTAAGTCCTCAAAAAAACGGTAAGTCTTGTAAGATATTATAAGACTTATAACAACCACCGTCCCCCTATTGACAAGGGGGACGGTTCGGTTTATCTTATGGTAAAAAAATATTACTTCTTATGGTTTTAACTTTTATGGTAGGGTAGATATACGAAGCCAATAGTTTCTTCTTTCCGGTAGTTTATAAAACCGAAAGAAGAAAAAACTCTATTCAGGTCATGGAAGATATTCAGAAGCCAAGGAATGTTCCGCCCGTGGATTTTCAAAACGCAGTCGAGACTATAAAACAATATCTGCCCGATTATGCAGGAGAGCATCTTGAACCATCCAAAGGTAAAAATCAGTTTGTCTGTATCTTTTGCGGCAGTGGTAATGGAGCAAATTCAACAGGAGCCTTTACTGTCTATCGGACAAATTATTACTGTTTTTCCTGTCATCAGCATGGAGATATCTTTGATCTTGCTGAGAAAGTGGAAAATATTTCAAAAAATTCGGTAGTTCAGTATCTTGCCGATAAATACCATGTACAGTCTTCTCTTTCGGTAATTGGAAATAATGGGGCAGATACAAAGGAGTGTTCCGCCGTTTTGGATGTTGAAAATTGCGGTGAGGAAAATTTTGATTCTTTCTTTTTGGATGCAAACAGGCATTTGTGCGAAACAAGCTATCATCGGGGAATCTCTCTTGAAACGCTGAATCGTTTCAACGTTGGTTTTGTGCCTGAATGGAAGCACCCGAAGAATCCTCATTCTTCGGGTGCGCCAAGACTTATTATTCCTACTTCTTCGGGTTCTTATCTTGCAAGAGATACCAGAAATGAGGATGAGATTCCGGATAATCAGAGAAGCTATGTCAAATCAAAGGTCGGCAGGGTACATATCTTCAACGAAAAAGCTCTTGAAACAAGCGACATCGTTTATGTGTCTGAGGGCGAGCTGGATGCGCTGAGCATTATTGACATTGCCGGATATGACAGTGCCGTAGGGCTTGGAAGCGTCAGCAATGTGGATTTTTTTCTTTCGGTTCTTGATAAAACGGCGCATAAGCCGAAGTTTATTATAGCTCTTGACAATGACCGTGCCGGAGAGAAGGCAAGAAACGAACTGACAGCCGGATTTGACGAGCGCGGTATTGAATATTGTGTTTATGATCCCTGCTGCGGCTTCAAGGATCCGAATGAATCCCTGATAAATAGCCCTGAAGCGTTCAGAAGGGCTGTAATGTACGGAAAAGAGCATATTGATGATCTTATAGCCAAAAGGCTAAACGATGACGAAACAGCCAGAAAAACGGAATATGACGGTCAGTTTTCGGCAAAGGTGTTTTTGAAGGACTTTGTTGACGGCATTTCTGACAGCGTCAATACTGAGGTCATTCCTACAGGCTTTGAAGTGCTTGACAATATGCTTGACGGCGGACTGTATGAAGGGCTTTACGGAATAGGTGCTATATCTTCTTTGGGTAAAACTACCTTTGCATTGCAGATGGCAGATCAGATCGCTGCTCAGGGGCATGAGGTGCTTGTTTTTTCCCTTGAGATGTCAAGAAATGAGCTGATAGCCAAAAGCATCAGCCGTAACACTCTCAGGCGTTTGAAGCAGTCAGGTGGCAATATGCAGCACGCCAAGACCACAAGGGGCATTATGTCCTGCAAAAAATATAATTCTTACTGTCAGTCTGAAAAGGAGCTTATCAGAGCTTCAATAAACGACTATGAAAAGATCGCCGGAAATATCTTTATCAGAGAGGGGATAGGGGACGTTACCGCCGAGACTATCGCAGAGCAGGTCAGAGAGCATATTGAGAGCGGACACAGGCCGCCTGTCGTGATCGTTGACTATCTCCAGATACTTTCTCCGAAGAATGAAAAGTGGACTGACAAACAGAATACGGACAGTGCGATACTCACATTCAAACGGCTGTCGAGGGACTATAAAATTCCTGTGATCGCGATCAGCTCCTTCAACCGTGAAAATTACAGTGTCAGGGTATCAATGCAGGCATTCAAGGAAAGCGGTGCTATTGAGTATTCAACGGATGTGCTGATCGGCTTACAGCTCAAAGGGGTAGGAAACAAAAATTTTGACATAGATCAGGCAAAGATCAAAAATCCCCGTGAGGTGGAAGCCGTGATACTCAAAAACCGCAACGGCAGGACAAGCGGCAAGATTGGATTTGATTTTTATGCCATGTTCAACTACTTTGTTGAGTCAGATGCTGCTCCGGTGTCGTCAGATGATGAGGCTTTGAGCAGTAAAAAAATCAAGCGGCTTTGATAAAAAATAAGGGTAAAATATTGGACATGGCTCTGAAACGCCGTAGGATGCGTTTTAAGGCACGTTTTGCCTTTAGATATAAAAGTATATTACTGCATTGATAAAACGCCATACAGGGCTTTTCTGGCGTATTTTATGAGCATTTCTGAAAGCACCTATAATCTTCAATAAATGATTATGTAAAATTTCAAAAAAAGAATATGAGAGCGATAGTTATTGAACTATTTATACTATTTTTAATTACAAAAGTTATATAAAAGTTTATATAATAAGCTGAATGCGTAAATATGAGGTCAGGAAAAATGTGTAAAAAGCGATTGAATTTATATGGAAAAATGTGTTTTGAAAAACGACTGTGATATGTTTTTTTCTGTATCTGACTTTAATACAAATATAAAAATGTGGTGCAAATAATTATTTATATGATTTTTAATATGTAAAGTTATATAAAATATTATATTTAGAAACGGCAAAATATAACTGAAATAGATATGATGATTTTGTTGTTTTATTTTGCCGTTTGTGGTATAATAATTTCCGGGATAATTGATGAGCGGAGGTTATTTGATGGACTATATCAGCGTATCACAGGCGGCGGAAAAATGGGGAGTATCTGAGAGAAGTATCCGGAATTACTGCCAGCATGGGCGGATTGTCGGAGCAGTTCTGAACGGTCATTCGTGGCTCATCCCTGAAAGTGCCGTAAAGCCCGACCGTAAAAAGAGACAGGGCAAAGTGCCGGACGATCTTCTTTCAAGGCTCAGAATTGAAAAGGAAGCCGGAATGACCGGCGGTATATATCACAAAATACAGATCGAGCTGACTTACAATTCCAATCATTCGAGCTGACTTACAATTCCAATCATATCGAGGGCAGCCGTCTGACGAAAGATCAGACGCGATATATCTTTGAGACAAACACTATCGGAGTTTCTGACAGATCCGTCAATGTGGATGATATTATCGAAACTGCAAATCATTTCCGTTGTATTGATCTTGTAATAGATCAGGCTAAATATGTACTGACAGAGGGCTTTATAAAACAGCTCCATCTGATACTGAAAAACGGCACATCAGACAGCCGGAAGGCATGGTTTGCCGTAGGAGAATACAAAAGGCTTGAAAATGAAGTGGGAGGTATTCAGACTGCAAATCCGGAGGAAGTGCCGCAGAAAATGAAAGAGCTTCTGAAAGCCTATAATCAATCAAAGAAAAAAAGCCTTGACGAGCTTTTACAGTTCCATTATGATTTTGAGCGGATACATCCCTTTCAGGACGGAAATGGACGTGTTGGTAGACTGATTCTTTTCAAAGAATGTCTGCGCAACGGTATTATTCCCTTTATTATCGAGGATGATATAAAGGATTTTTACTATCGAGGCTTGCAGGAATGGAAAAATGAAAAGGGTTATCTGCGTGATACCTGCCTGACGGCACAGGACAGGTTCAGAAAATATATGGAGTATTTCGGCATAAAATACGGTGATTAAGTGAATATATTCACACAAAAGCAGCAGCCTTCTGTCACTTACAGACAAAGGGCTGCTGCAATTTATTTTTCACTGTATTCTTTTGCCAGTTTATAGAATGAGTTGGGTTTCAGGTTCAGCAGGCGCATTGCCTGACGTGCGGTGAGCTTCTTTTCCTGCCAATCCCGATATACGCCTTCCCACTTTTTCGGATAGGTAATCGGCGGCCGACCGACGGGCTTACCCGTGCGGCGGCTTATTTTCTTTCCGGTGGTGATGTCTGTGGGCATGGCGGCAAGTCCCTCAAGCTGTCTCTGTCGGGTGGTCTCTCGCTCGTTCTGTGCGATACTTGAAAGCACCTCGATCATGATATTCGTTATCATATCGCCAATCCACGCCTGCTCTGCCGGAAAGTCCGTCATCGTGGTTGGCATATCAAGAATTTTTACCTTGATACCCTTGTCCTTGAAAAACTGAAGCTCTTTCTTTAAGTCCTCCTTGCTCCTGCTCAGGCGGTCAAGGCTCTTTATATAGAGTGTATCACCCTCTACAAGCTTACCGATGCCGACCTTCAAGGACTGATAGCCGGGGCGGTCCAGATCACGCCCGCTTGCCTTGTCCGTGACGATCATAGTGTTTGTTATGAAACACCACTCTTCGAATCATCAGCGCAGACGGCGGAAGTATGTCAATCCAGTTTGCTTTGGGATGGCCTTGGAGGCGTGTTCTGATAATCGGCTTCTATTTTTGCGTTTTCTCCGAAGGATCTGAAATAATTGAAAAGCTGATTGTGTGAACAATCAAAATAAAGCACGTAGAGTGCGTTTCCGTTTTCGCTGATTTTCTCCGGCGCCTTTATGGGGAGAGGGCGCTGATGGGACACAATCCGGAGAAAAAGCTGTTTATATCCGTATTCGGTAAGGGTGACCTTTGTCGTTTTGACGTCATTGGAATCTATGTCAATGAGATAGGCCGGTCCGAAATGGTCGCAGAGTTTTTTTATCCTGTGTTCTTCCTCGGCTTTCAGACTAAACTGTCCTCCGGCTAAAGTACATTCAGTGATGCGTGTCAGCTTGTTTGAATGGCACCGGAACGGCTCTGTGCTGCCGAAGGGCCGTGAATATCCCGCCACATAATATGAGAGAACGTTCCTGTCCTCCGTGCAGAGATACGGCATCATTTCAAATGATCTTCCGGAATCGGTCTTTACCCGCAGGATATTTTTTTTGCTTATGCATTCCGTTATGGTTTTGTACTGCTCATAACAGTACACCTTTTCACGCTCGCTTCTGTTCATTGCGGAAAAACGCTCCAGTATGTATGAAAAAAGACCGCTGCTGAATCGGAAGCGCTGTGTGCTGCCTCTTTCCGGCGGCGTGAGCTGAGAGAGCTTTTCCTTCAGAATGAATCTGTCGACATCCCTTCTGCCGAAATGGAGCTCGGAAAGCCTTTCTTTGAAGCGGCCTGTCCTGAGAGTCTTGTCAAAACCGCAAAGCGAGAGGAGATTTTTTAGATCCTTTGTAACGTCTATTCCTCCTGAATATTTTTTCTGAAAGGAGTTTCTGTTGTTTTCGCTTATATAGAGCAGAGCGCCTTCAGTAAACTCCGTTTTGAAATTATCAAGGGCATACCTGCAGTAATTTACAAGTATCCGGCAGATAAAGGAGCCCGGAAGCTCGTCGGCGTATGCCTGATTAAAGCTGATGTGATCCAGCTTCAGCGTCCGTAAGCATGGGATGCTTATGCTGAAGCGTGATGTTTTCAGTCCGTCAAGATATTCCGCTATCCGTTCATATTCCTCTGTACCCTTCATGGCGTTTTCCTCCTCAAGAATCTATTTGTATTTTCACGCACTACAAAATATACCGATATATGCTGATTATATCACGAGCAAAATAAAAAATCCACTACAATTTTTAAAACCTGTTTCGCTGATTTTTTAGCATGGATATGGTATCATAATACTCACAGCAACAGGCAGAAAGTGAGTGTGTGAGTACCTGAGGAGGAATGTAAGTTGAAGTGTTATATGATACTGACTGAAAAGGAGGGAAGTTTATGCTGTGGCTTGTTTCGGCTCTGACTGCCGCAGAGATAGGCAGCGCCATTATGAATGGTATCTGCGGTATCGGTACAGCTGTCAGTGTGGCATCTTTTATCCGGGATATCCTGGACGACTAAGAGACTGATGCCGAAGGCTTCAAGGAGGTGAGGTTATGTGGATCATCAAGATCGCTGTTGAGATCGCCAAGAATCTTCTTGGCTGAGTAAGTCCGTAAGGATATGACATCGGGAGGTGAGAGCATGTTTATAATACCTATCATTATCAATGTGGCTGTCAATGCGGCTCGCGCTATTCTGTGAGCGTGAGCCGTCGTATCAAATTTCCGGAGGTGATATTCAGCGCAGCAAAATCTTGCAGGTAAGACAGGTGTGTTGTCAGGCGGCGGAATGCCGTCTTTTTTTGTTGTTCCGGAGACGGATTTCAGTTTGTAACAGATGTGAAAATTTCAAAATAATATTTGAATTTAAAGGCGGATCATGCTATTATATAAATATAAATTTTTCTGCAAGGGAGTTGCTGTAAATGGAGGAAAAGGGTTTTAAAAATCCCAATAGTATTGTTTCAAAATTCAATGACGCTGTTGATCACGGAAATAAATATCTTGAATTCAAGGAACTGGAAAATGATCAGAAAATGACAGACGAACTGAGAAATTTTGGTTTGGATCTGGGGATCGCTTCGGAATGGGCTGCAAAGTATCTTGTTAATTTTTACTGCGGCGGACTGTATGAATCTGAAAAAGTAGACTTCCTTACTCTGTGGAACAATCTGAATAAGGATGATACGTTTAAGAAGAGAATGAAAAGTCTCGGATTTACCTGTGTCAAGGGAAAAGATGCAATATACAACGGCTATACCAGACAAAATATATACAACGAAGTAAAACATAGTGCCAGCGAAAATGTAAAATGGGAGCGTGCCTATGATTTTTACAGCGAATTGAAGCGAATTATCAGCAACTTTATTGTCAGTGACAGAACAGGCAGCATTAAAGGTCTGAAAACGGAGGAAGCTGATATTGAAGATCTGTTCAATACAGCGGAACACTTCAGCAAATCCTCCGGATACAAATACATTCTTCTTACGGATATACACGGAATGTCTGAGAAAGACTGTGCAACGCTGTTCAGGATACCCTGGTCAATGGTGCTGGATATGGATCCTGCGTATGCAGAACCGGGCGGTATGTATTATAATTACCAGAACTTCGACCTGGGCTCTGAACGAGTCATTAATCGTTATACGCTTGATGATATTATTAGCGCCAATTCAGACGCAATCTGCTGGCTGACTGCTGCTCCTGAGGAATCCAAACCCGACAAGGCGTTTTCCAAGATCATTGCAAGGAAAAGCCATGATTTCTTTGCGGATTTTCACAAATTCAATCATGCGCCCGTTATCGTTATTGCGGCGGCAAAAAACGATAATTATACCCGTTCGATCAACAAGATAATCGAATTAATGCGTTCAGAATATGAGTATGAAGATTTCACCGATGACATCAGGATCATTGTACTGAATAACGCTTGTGCAGAAATCGAAAAGGAAAGTGACGATTATAATATCTTTGAATACAATATCAACATGAATGAGTTTATCAGGGGCATAAGCAAAGATATAGCCGCTCCGGTCGTCTATGACGGAAAATATATGATGCCTTCCGACATTCAGGATGATAAGACGCAGATATATACGGAGCTGTCAAATGATAATTACCAAAGACTGAGCGAGTTTGCCGAACCGGTATATCTCGGTATCGAAAATCAGAAAACCGACACAGCAATGCTTGATCCATCGGAATTCTATAAGGGCTATGAGGATATTACATGGAAAATGGTGAATGACGGCAATGTTGCCATGAAGCCGTCTGTTTTTGATGAATGCGTCAGCAGTATCAGAAAATATCTCGGCTCAGGCGGGAGCAACCATTTCAGAATATTTTATGAAAGAGGTATGGGAGGCACTACCTTGCTGAAGCAGATCGCTTTTTGCTTCCATAAGGATTATCCTACAGTCATGCTGAAAAAATATGTTGCCAAAAGTACCTGCGCCGAGCTGCTGAAATTATACGGCGCCTGCAAAAAGAGCATACTTATCATTGTGGATCAGAATATGGTCTATGATGATGAAGTCGATAATCTTGCAAAAGAACTGAAGAGCTATACCTGCCCGTTTAACATGATACATCTCAAGGCGTCGGAAAAGAAACGCCGGACAGGACAATTTATGCCCTGTCTTGATAAATTTGATACCGAAAAAGACTTTGATACACTTTATAATCTGATAAGTAAATATGCTGCGCAGACAGGTCTTGATTCCGTCAACAAAGACCGGAAAAATATCAGTTCTCCTTTCCTTATGAATATGTATGCTTTCGAGGATGATTTTCAGGGCGTGGAACGCTTTGTTACTAATACAATGAAAAGGCTTGAAAAAAATGACGATGACGCAACCATAAAGAAACAGATATTGTTTATTACTGCGTTAGCCGGCTGGTCGGGAGAGGGAGCTGTGGTAGAAGAAAGTCTTTTTACGGATATGTATGGGATACGGTTTACGAACAGCCTGAAAATACCCGGCTCTGATCTGAATTACCTGATAGCCTATCAGGACAAAAGCTTTAAAATGCGTCACTATCAATTCAGCAAAGCTGTCCTGAAGATCATGTCAGGCAGCCAGGGGCAAGTCATAAGCTTCTTTAATCTGACGACCAGTATTATAGATTTTATCAAAAATACCAGAAAGGACAGATCAATCACAGAGAATGACGCTACAATAAAGCTGCTCATGAGTCTTTTTATTGCCAGAAACTGGGAGGTCACAGAGGAGCTGGAACACCGCGATTCGTATTCCCGCATCATCCAGAAGCTGATAGACAAAAATCCGAATAATGATGATGACCGTATTGTGCGTGTGTTTGAAACGTTGATAGAGTGTTATCCGCAGGAGGTGCATTTCTACGCACATTATGCGAGATATTGTTTTTATACTGCAAAAAACTATGTAAATGGACATCAGGTCCTTGAAAAAGCTTTCAATATCGTTAATGTTCGCAAGAACGGTGAAAAGTCTCTTTTGGCTCTCCTTTATCACATACAGGGCATCGGATACCGATCTGAGGCCAGGGCAATTCTGAAAGATATCGGCAAGGAAAAGGAACACATCGGCGACCAGCGATACAGCCGGAAGGATAGTATCGATAATATCCGGAAATCGCTCAATAAAGTAAAGGTGCTGTGCGGATATGCCGAGATGTCATTTTCCTCTTCAAGCCGTATCGGCGCTTCAAACAGCGTTTTTTCTCTGATTGCCGAATGTCAGCTTTGTTCGGATGTGCAGCGCACCTATTCTGAACTTAGAAAAATTTCTGCAAAATTCAATACCGGTGAGCTTGTCGGCAAAGATGACTATATCTCAAATATTGTGCTGCTCAAAAACAAATATGAGGAACTGAAGGTATGTTCCTCCTTCTTTGAATCCGACAAAGAAACTGACAATGACCATAAGAACACTATGAAAAAAATAAAAGAGATAGAAGAAAATGTCAGAGAGCTTACAATGGATGAAAAGGAGATAATAGAATATTGTGAACAATGTCTTAATAACGGAGGTATTGCCAACAAAGCGATATACCGGAAAATTATTGCACAGAGAAAATATGACCGGATCGAAAGCAATACATCTTCTCGTGAAAGTCAGGAAGAGCTTGTTAATATTATCAGTCTGTATGAGGAAAATATAGAAGAAGAGCCCAATAACGGCGCATATATAAGAAGCTGGTTTGAAACCGTGCGTCAGCTGAACTGCGATGAAGAGAACGCCAAGAAATATCTTGAGAATTTTGAAGATAAACTGTCTGTCTGGATAGAAAACGGCAGTGCAACAGTTGAAGCTTATATATACAGGTATATTGTAAGGTTCCTGAGATATTTTGAAGAGAACAGCCTTGATTCCGTTGAAGCTGAAAAAGCGCTGAACACGCTTCTTGAGGAAGTAAAAAACAAATCTGCTGATGTGATCTATAAAACTAATATAATTTTCTGGGTCAGCAATATAGGACATGGTCTGCGCAGATTGCTGACAAACAAAGAGTTTTACAGGATGAATGATAATGAGAGGCTGGAAACACTGCAGTCGTTTGAGGGAAGGCTACCAAACAGGGATGATTTCAGAGGAAAGACTGCATATATTTCTATGGGCAGAAAGTATAGGATATATTTCAATCCGGATTCTGTCAACAAAAGAATTTCGGAAAGCAACGCCGGAGGGTTTGTTGAATTTGGTCTTGGATTCAGCTATGACGGACTCAGAAGCTATCATGATTCTATCAGGCTGGTCGAAAAAAAATCAGTCTCACGTAGCTACTCATCCGGTGATAATGTACGTATCATCGTTAAACACCACAATAAATCATGGGTAGAAGGCGTTGTTGAGGATGATGCTTCACAGCCTGTTATTATCAACAGAGCAGATATAGCAAAATTATATGCAGTTGAAAATGATGTGTGGCCGAAAGAAAACGAAATACTTGATGTGAAGCTTACGGTTATTAAAACAGACTATATTATGAGAAAAGATATTTTTGGTATGCAGCCGCTAAAAAAGACATTCAGAGCAATATTGTGTGATGACGTTTGTACAGCATCAATATCAAAATGATATAGTAAACGACAAAATATACTGCCCTATTGTCATTCCGAGCAGATCGAGGAATCCTTATGAAATCAATCGTTTCAGGAATTCTATTATTATGATTTTCTGCACCCGTTTGTTGTAAGCCCTGTGCTTTTGGAAGGGGGAAGGAACAGTTACAAGAAAGTTGATTGCCGTGTTCACTGTATGTTTGTTATTGACAAACGCAAAATATTGGTGTTATCGTGACATACTCCCGCCTCTAAGCGAAGCGTAGGCGGGAGTATGTCACGATGTGCTGTACTGCTTGGCAAGCTTGTAAAACGAGTTTGGTTTCAGGTTCAGAAGGCGCATTGCCTGACGTGCGGTTATCTTCTTTTCCTGCCAATCCCGGTAAATGCCTTCCCACTTCTTCGGATATGTAACCGGCGGCCGTCCGACGGGCTTTCCTGTGCGGCGGCTTATTTTCTTTCCGGTGGTGATGTCTGTGGGCATGGCGGCAAGTCCCTCAAGCTGTCTCTGACGTGTCGTTTCTCTTTCATTCTGGGCAATACTTGATAACACTTCGATCATGATATTCGTTATCATGTCACCGATCCACGCTTGTTCTGCCGGAAAATCGGTCATGGTGGTTGGCATATCAAGTATTTTTACCTTTACGCCCCTGTCCTTGAAATATTGCAGCTCTTTTTTCAGATCCTCCTTGTTCCTGCTCAGGCGGTCAAGACTCTTTATATAAAGAGTGTCGCCCTCCACAAGCTTTCCGATACCTACTTTTAACGACTGATAGCCGGGGCGGTTCAGATCACGCCCGCTTGACTTGTCCGTCACTATCATATCAGGTTCCACATACCGGCTTAGTGCCTGTAGCTGTCTGTCAAGATTCTGCTCGGTGTTTGTAAAATTCAAGGATAATTACAAACATTTGTAATTGTCCTTTTGGGTGTTTTATAAATATGTTTATTGGTGTTTGGAATTGTTTGGTTTTGTAGAACTACATGATCCTCCCTTTCAATATCATGTTGATTTCTTGCAAAAATTAAGATAATATATATTCAGTAAATCAATTTGTGAAGAAAATGTGCTTGTTGATCTCATAAGACAGAAAAAAATGATCAACGGCATTTTGAGAGGAGCTTTGTGATGTCTGAAATTATTGAAAATGATGATAAAACCAAGTCAGAAATAAAAATGATCGGGCAACCTACAATAAAACAGATGTTTGGCGAAAATGAAAAGGGTGTCTTATCGGTCTTATCGGAAGAAGCTTATGCAAGTTTATGGAGTGATATAAATAAAACGCCAAAGAATCGGCTTTTGGAGGAATTGCACAGCAGATATCATCGAGAGCGTGACATATCCCCATTCAAGGATCTTCTGAAAAGCAAAGTGGATAAGCCGAATGATGAGGGTATCAGGGGAGATGTGAACGACTATCTTAACACTGAAGCCGAAAAGGCTGAAAGAAACACATCCCTTACGGAAGATAAATCAGAAATGGCAGAATGGTGGACAAAAATTAATCCTCGTCTGATAGATTCATGGTTTAGTGGAAAGAAACCAAATAATGAAAAAGGGCGGTTTGTACTGTATAAGCTGTCATTTGCACTGGGCCTTGACTGGGAGGAACATTGTAAGCTGTTCTCTAAAGTTTTCAGAATGAAAACGTATCTGCGGACACCTGCCGAATTTTGCCTCACTTACTGCAAAAAAGAGAAGTTGAGCTATGCGGAAGCCTTTGATTTATATGTGCAGTACTGCAGCCAAAGAAAAGACTCCGGCACTAATGGGAGCGGGGATTATCAGGCGACAAAAACGATAGGCAAAGATATTTTCTCACTTAAAAAAGATAAGTTTCTTACTTCGATCATAGAAAACGGAAATAGTTACTTTGTGAAAAGCAAAACTATACTCCGTGCAATCGGACTTGAAACTGACAAGGACATTGAAAAAATACAAAACAAACTGAAAGATGTAGGATATGGCTTCCATGATCTTTGGGGAAAAAGTGAGACTGCTTCTGAATTTTATGTTAGTATAGAATCTGCATCGAGGAGTTCTCGGAGAAGGAAAACATCCGACGATAAAATGAAAGAGGCTTCTACTGGGAGAAAGTATATCCTGCAGCTGAGAAAGATCTGTATTATTTTGCGATTATCGCAATTCTTGAAAAGCGCACCCGCAGATAAAATTTCCTTTGTAGAATTTATCAGGGATATTGATGATTATCTTCTGTCCATGAATCTTCCGATGCTTTATTACTCGGATGATTTTGACAGGGGAATTATTCTGGCGGCTGCTTATATCACTGTATGCGGAGGATTGGGTGAATTTTCCGATACGAATAAGCATGATTTTCCGTTATCTGATATTATAACTGCCATTGTCAATGGTTCCTCCCCTCAAGTCTGAGCTGTAACACTTTTTCCATGACATACTGCCTGAAAAGTAATATCATCAAGATATCAGATGGAGCAATGTCCTGTTGAGAGGAATTAGCACCATACAAAAAAAGCTTTCGGAGGGATCTTATGTGCAAGATGTGGATAGAAGACGACAGAAAACCGCTCAACCCCGGTGACAAAATCATCGTTCAGGGAATGTGTTTCAGAATAACGGGGGAATGCGGGCGCGGCAACAGCCGTATTGTGTACTATGCAAAGGATGACAAAGGCCGGAAGGTTCTTATCAAGGAACTTTATCCCGTAGGAATGGGTATTAAACGAAAGGGAGAAATCCGTCTGGATGTTCCGGAGGAACACCTTCAAGCAATGAAGAATTTCAAAAATGATGCAGATATTGAACTGAGAAACGAAGACTCTACCAATAACGCAACAGTATTTACCTTTTTGGGCGGTGAATATGAGGGTGTGTATTATTACGTTTCAGCCTATGATGCCGGAATGACACTTGAAAATTGGCTTGAAGAGTATAAAGATAAACCCGGATATATCCTTTCTCTGCTGACGATATGCAAAAAAATAGCTGGAATTCTTCAGGCATATCATGAGAAAAACTATATCCATCTTGATGTAAAACCAAGTAATATTCTTGTCAAAAAAGACGACTCTGTCTTGTTTTTTGACTTTGATTCCGTTTATAAAATACAGGATATAAAGGACAGAGGAGTTTCATTTAGTCCGGGTTATACTGCACCTGAGGTACAGTATCCAGAACGCTGGTGCGATATCGACCCGGATCGTACAGATATTTATTCTGTCGGGGCGATATTGTATGAAGGGATTTTCGGGAAAATCCCCGGACGAGAAGTAAGGCAGGCACGTTATGTGCCGGATTATTCCTCTGTTGATGGTCTGAAAAAACTTTCGCCGGCATTATGGCCAAAGCTGACAGAGATTTTCAAGCATACCCTGACGAATTCCATTCTTTCACGATTTAAGAATGCTGATGAATTGCGTCGTGCATTAGACAAGGCTATTGAAATAGCTCAAAAGAAACTGTTTATTCTGGATATGGATCTCCGTTCAGAATTAAGTAATGCCATTAAACGTGACGCAGAACTTTCGGATATACATAATGCACTGACAGAACAAGGAAAAAAGGTGGCATATATCTGCGGAACGGGCGGAACAGGGAAAACCGAGCTTGCCCTGCAGTATGCGGAAATATACAGACCATACTATGCAACGATACAGAAAGTGACCTATCGTGAAAATTTTAAAACAACCATATCTGATATTGAAATCAGTACCGGAAAGGCAGATATTGACAGTATTTGCAAAATACTGAATAATGAAACTCTCGGAAATACTCTTATTATCATTGATGATTTTAAGCTATCAGAAGGAGACAAAGCCGTTTTCCAGAACCTGCTTGAAGCTTCAAAGCGCAATGTTCGTTTCATTCTGACATCAAGGGATAATCCGGACAATATCAATAATTATTTTCATAAAATCAGTACTGATGATATTCCAGATGATCTCAAGCGTGAAATGGTATTCAGAATAGCGGGTAAAAAAAGTCTCGAATATGAAAATGAAATCAGGAAATTCCTTAAAGCTATTGACTATCATTTTCTGACATCCTCACTTTTTGCCGAGCTTTCAGTAGATATACTGCAGTATTCATCGAAGAGGTATCCGATATTTTTGAAAACGCTCAAGGAGCAGGGTATTTCTTCTCCGAATATACAGAACAGAAAGCGTGAAAGATTCTTTGAAGAAATAATAAAAATATTCCTGGAACTGAAAACTTTTACTGAAGAAGAAAAAATCATCATGTTGAATGCATCTTTACTTCCGACTTTTGGTATGCCTGAAGGCGAATTTCTGGAATATATTGATGCAGATATTACACCAACGATAGGTAACAGTCCTGTATGTGATGCTCTTGTAAGTGGGAGCTGGCTCCGCCGTGAGACAAGAAACAAATACTATATCAGTATGCATCCGATCATCAGAGAGGTATGTGTCAGTGAGCTTATATTTGAAACACAGAAACCTTTTAACTTTGATCTTTTCAAACCGTTACTGGATGGATTGAGAAATAAGCTTGATCTGTCTGCTGAAAATATATCAGAACTGCCGGAAGTAATGAAATTCGGATTATTGTATGCTATCCCGGTACGTAAGAAATTGTCTGATCTGATTTCCAGAGCCAAGGAAAGAAATCCTGAAACAGACGTGTCCGAAGAAATCAGAAGGCTTATGAATGATATCGAGAAGAAATATAATCGTATTTTCGGGATATTCAGAAACAAATTCGGTAAAGCATTAAAATTTCTGTCTCAAAATGCAAATTTCTTGTAAATATCCTGTTAAAGTGTCCTATCAAAAAGGGGCACTTTATTTTTTTAATTTGTAACTGTTTTTCCGTGAAATTATATTTTAGAAATGATAGTATTATTACAGAAACCAAACCGCTTCTGACATATCATATATCCATCAAAGGAGGAACAAAGTATGAATGCTAAAAGAAAAAGAGAAATCAAAAACATTGTTGTCCGGGTAGGCGTTCCCATCCTGATAAAAGCGGGCATTGGTGCCATTGCCGGTGCCGTTTCAAATTCGATTGAAAGCAGACGGGAAGCCCAAAGAACCGCACTCGAGCTTGAAAAGCTTGGCACGGAACGCCAGGAACTGCTGAATGAGCCTTTCGGCAAATGGCGAAACAGAGATAAGATCATGGAAATTGACAGAGAGATATTCTATATGGGAGGTAATTAACATGAATGAAATAATCACTTCGGTAAGCCCCGCCGTCATTACAAGTTCTTCCCGCATTATGCAGGAGGCTGAATTGGCACAGGGAAATATATCGGTTTACGGAAAAGTTTCCGATTTCTTATGTGTCAGCATGGATCAGATTGATCAGTGTTCTCATGAAATATCCGGCTGGGTAAGTGATAAGGCCATCCATGCGGTACAGGATAAATACTATCATGATAACGAACATAAATTCCGGAGCGCACGCCGTCGACATATATACATCTCACCATCAGAACGGCGGAAAATGGAGTTCAAAAGTCAAGCGGCAGGCATAGGAGCTGGACTGCTGACTGAACTTGGTATTCAGCTGAGTTTCCGTGGACTGCAGATATTGGCACATAACCGGGAAGAATATAAAACCTTTGAGCAGATGTATGCCGTGTTATGTCTATTCCTTCAAGATGCAGAAAAAGGTTCAGATATAGAACTTGCTGCTGCAGAACTTAGCAAGATACGCAATTCTTTCCCGATTTCTGTCAGAAAAAAGAGAAAGTTGCGGAAAAAATATTCCGAAGCCGATCAGATAGGAAAGCTGAATCCTTCCCGTATCCTTTCCGGAAATAACACACAGCTACGAGATGCAACCGCCTATTTTCTTACAGCATTGAATAAGCAGCTTTACAAAGATGAAAAGCCGAGATATGATACTCTCGCAAATTATTACAGTCTGCTCGATCTGAACGGTACATACGGAAAAAGCATGATGGAAGAAACCGGTATAGTTTATGATGAGATCGCCATGAATCAGGCCATCTATCTGGATTTATCCAGACGAATCACCAAGAAACTGGCTGTCAAAATGCCTGATATTGATGTCCGGCAGATTATCAGCAGAAATGCGCAGGCTGCCAAATTTGATCCTTATGCAGTCCATCGAAGAAAGGTAAAAACCGCCTCCATTGGTTTGGGAGAAGGATTGATTAGTATTTTAGCCAAAAGACCGGATATCTTTATTCAGGGTATGTCTACAGCATTATCCCAGTTTACACAGGATGAAAGGCTGATCGACTCTGCACAGGAGTTGTGCAGAGAATTGCCCATCGGATCAAAGGGTGCCGAAAATATCCTGCAGGAATCGGTTGCAGGAGCACAAACAATAAAGGCTGTATGCGACAAAAACGATGACAATACACCAGTTAATAATTGATAATGGCTTAAAAAATTTTGCTTCATTCTGAAGGGAAGGATTGTCACGTTTTATTTGTTTAATATAATAACCGGCATACTGGAATGCGGCTGGATATCTTTCGGTCTTGCTCATGCTATGCCCTTATGGCAGATACTCTGCTATCCGCTTGCATACTATCTGGGAAAACTGTTTCCGAAGCCATTTTCACTCCCTAAAAAATTGCTTTTTGTCTTTTGCTCTGTCACTCTGATAGCAGCAGTAATATTGACTTTCGTTCCTATGCCTGATATTGTCAGATTTGTGCTGACCTGTCTTTGTTTATTTCTGCTGTCGGCGGTAATACAGACTGTCAAAGACGGCATAAAAAGCGGCGAACATAGCCTTTTAAAGCGTTTTTTCCGTGTGGCAGGCTTTGCACTCTCTCCGCTTGCAGCTTTCAGACCTCAGATAATTCTTTTTGTGGCTGTAGTTATAGCTTTCTGCGGACTGACAAAATACACCGACAGCGAATATCATTTTACTGTACCTGATTTTAAGGGCGGATATTCTATTGCTATACTGTTTCATCAGCTTCATTACTTTTTCTATACACATATAACCATTGCCGCCGTAAGCATTGCATTAAGCAAACAGCCTCCGGGAATTGATGCTCTGGGCTATGCCTTCACCCGCAA
>CACYWT010000067.1 GCA_902778175.1 uncultured Ruminococcus sp.
GTAGCAATGGTCAAAAAGGAAGTACAAATGCAAAACTGGTCGGAGGCAGAGCTTGCAAGGCAAGAATCCGGTCTGACAGTAACACAGTGGTGCAGGCAGAAAAAAATCAGCACAAGCGCATATTATTATAGCCCACCCATTTTGTCAACCAATAGACATCGTATTTTGTCAATCAGGCATTGACTGTGTCAAACGACAGGCATTCTATTTTTCAAATGAAATGCTCTTGAGGAAAACAAAAGCGATAAACCCAATAGCGAAACTTCACATAAAAACAGATAGCGGCATCATCTGGATTTAAATCGAGATGATGTCGTCTTTGCAATTCTATGAAAAAGTGATATAATCTAAACGACTATACTTCTGAAAGGAAAAACGATAGCTGTTTAGTCGTTATGATTCGCAGCCACAACACCAACTTTGCCTGCAAAACAAAACTCATATACAACCTGTTATCTATAATAGTAGGGGATGGGGGAGTGTATTGTTGTGTGTGATGTTATATCTATATCTTATTTTATGCCACTACCTGCAGAGCATTATTCTTGATACTCTCAATAGTCAGCAGGATAGCATTTCTTGTTTTGGAATCAAACATCTTGATAAAGCTGTAGGGCTTATCAAAAGGCGGTTTCATAAGAATTTTAATATCCTCAATGTAGCCGTTATTCTCGATATGATTTATAATTTTCAGAATAAACTCAATCTGTTTCTGATTAAGCGAGCTGTCATTGATAAATGAAGAAAATGCAGACATAGCACTGTCATGATCGAGCTTTGCTATCTTTCGGATAAGCAGACCAAAGGGAGTGTTACCATACTCACGCTTGTAATCCTCGCTGTTACCAAGCTCCTGCGTGAGTATCCTTTCAAGCTCTGCATAATCTCCTTTTGAAAGCGGGAGATTATGATTCAGCTTATAGATAACAGTATCGTTCTTATGCTCCTCAACATAGCGGTTGACCTTCTTGCGATAGTCCTCAAAGTCGTATGCCGCACCAAGAGCATCACCCTCCTTGCTGTCAAGCACAGGATCATCAAGCTTTGTAAATATCTTGGGCTTGCCCGGACCTTGAACGAGGAACTGCATCAGGTCACGAAGCTCCTGACGGACTTTCTCCATCGTCAGAATACTTATGTTATCCCAGAATGTATCTGTCTGAATATCCTTGATAAGTGTGAGCTTCTGCTTGACCTGCGGTATCGTGGCTTTACGCTCCAATGCTTCAGCAGTCAGGCAGAGCTGATTTTTCAGATAATTCATTGTGGGCAGCTTATCAATATTTGCAAGCATCATTCCGTACATAAAGTTGTCAAAACGCTTTGCGTACTCATCTGTATCATTTGTAGTGATAAGCGGAGCAATATGTTTTTGAAGCTCCGATATATCCATATCGGAAAGTGATACCCATTTCTCGTTCTTTTTGAATTTCTCGACATATTCCATTTTTAGCCTTACCGATACAATGTCATATGACAGAGTATTGACACTGCCATGACAAGTATCTGTGAGCTGCCTGTGGAAATTTTGATAAGCATCATCGGAGAAACTACCGTCCTGCAATGCGAATATGAGCCGAACCTGCTTGCAGAAGATATTTTCAGTCAGGGACTTTGTTTCTCCTGTTTCATAACCGTTCTTGTGTTCCCTGAAATACTCAAAGTTACCGCAGTAATCGAATATCAGAAAACGGCACTTGCCAGTATATTCACCATCTATGCCGTCGATACAGGAGAGGTCTTTGCAGAGTCTTGTGCCTCTGCCTATCATCTGCCAGAATTTAGTTTTTGAGCGTACCTTCTTAAAGAACACAAGATTGACACATTCGGGAACATCAATGCCCGTGTCCATCATATCTACCGAAACGGCGATAACAGGCATTTTATCAGCTATCTTGAAATCGTCAATGATCGTCTGAGCATAACTGTCATCACAGGTGACACGCTGGGCGAAATGTCCGTTGCCAAGTTTCGGATAAAGCGAGTTAAAACGCCGCACGATAAATTCAGCATGTTCCTTATTCTGGGCGAATATGATCGTTTTGCCGAGTCTGTCGCCGCCGTGGACTTTGATACCGCGCTCCATAAGGTCTTGCAGGACGGTATCGACAGTAGTCTCATTGAAAACAAACTTGTTCAGCGCTGCCGAGGGGATAAAGTCCGGGACATAGCCGTCCTCGGCAAAATCGTCCTCATAGCGTTCCTTGTCCTCATCGGAAAGATCATCGTAGGTGATACCTTCTTCAAGAAACTTCGTCTTTACTTCATAGTTATAATATGGCATAAGCACATGATCGGTATGTACTGCCGTTTCGTAATCGTAGGCATAGGTCGGCACACCGTTCTCTACCTCAAAGAAATCGTAGGTGTTGCGGTCAACATCGGTTTTCGGTGTCGCTGTCAGACCGACCATAATCGCATCAAAATACTCAAAGATCGTGCGGTATTTCTTGAAAATGCTCCTGTGGCTCTCATCCGTGATAATAAGGTCGAAGTGTGCAGGAGAGAACAGCGGCACACCATCCTGTGTCTTTGTGCTGTCAATAGCATTTAGTATCGTGGGGTAAGTCGAAAACACGATACGGGCATTTCTGTCATCCTTGTTACTGCATAAGTTGCACAGCGACATATCGGGCAGATAATTCTTGAAATCGTCCTTCGCCTGCTTGACAAGAGCCGTTCTGTCAGCAAGGAAAAGAATATTCGTAACATACCCTCCGCGGCTCAGGACATCTGTCAGGCTTGAAGCCGTCCTTGTTTTGCCTGTACCGGTAGCCATGACAAGCAGAGCCTTGCGAAATCCCTCTTCAATATGCTCACATACTGCACGGATAGCCTCTTTTTGATAATAGCGGTCCGTAATTCTGTCATCTATGGGGATAGTGGCGAGTTTCTTGCGGGTTTCACGGCGGTTCATCAGCTTTTCAAGGTCGGATTTTGTAAAGAAGCCGCTTACCTTTCGCTGTGGAGAGGACATATCGTCCCAGAAGTAAGTTTCAAAGCCGTTTGAGGTAAACATCATGGGTCTGCGCCCGAATTTGCGCTCTAAGCAGTCGGCATAAAGCACCGCCTGTTTCCTGCCGATATTGGGGTCTTTGCTCGTCCTTTTTGCTTCAATAACAGCAAGGGGTAGACCATCACGACCGAACAGCACATAGTCACAGTAGCCTTTCTGTCCGAAAACACCGTTCATATCGGTCACTTCGTATTCTTCCCATACATCGGCATCGGTACCGCCAAACTTCCAGCCCATTGATTTAAGGTCAACATCAATGTATATCTTTCGGGTTTTGAATTCCGAAAGATCGGCAGGAACAAAGGTGCGGCTTTCCTGCTTTTCTTCCTTTCCGGCAGTGAGGGACGCTGATATTTCGGCAATTTTAGCCTGTAATGCCTTGATCTCGCTGTCCTTCTGCTCAATAAGAGACTCCTGTTCTTTTATCTTTTTGGTGTCGATAATGATCTTTTCCGTAGGTATCAGGGCAGGATCAAAGTGCCGTTCCTGATAGTCTGAGCCATAGCAATAGTCCACCCATTCGATGAATTCAAACAGGCTTTCAAGGGCAAGCAGAGCATCAGCCTTATTGACAGTCCTCTCCGTATGTACTGAAAGGTTGCCGAGCTTGATAATAAAGGGCAGCTTTCCCCAGGTCTGGCTGTTGAGGGCAAAACGGAATGACGGCTCATGGATCAGCGATTGCAGATTTTCCTTATAGGGCATACTGATCGTGTTATCGGCGGAATACACCCATTTGACTGCAAGCTCCAGAGCCTTACGGCAGCCCACAGCACACATTGCCGGAGAGGTGGAGTAGACCTTTTCGGCTTCAACGGCAGCAGCCGAGAATAAAGTGTAATCGGATATACTGCTCAAAAATTCAAAATTGGTCATATAATCTCACTCTCCTTATGTTTTTCTTTATATTGAAAACGATAAATTTCGATTTGTTGGTTTGTTCTACAAAGGTGGCGAATTGATTTTGAAGCTCAATAGGTGGAACTATCACTTTTAGTTCACTCAGTATTTTAAGATTGATATTCTTTTGAGCAGATTCGGGAGCTTGTTCTTCAAGTAGCTCTTGAAAGAAAGAAAACCAAAAGTGAATAAAGATATTATTGGTTGATTCATTTGAATTAAATCCTACAACGCTATCAGGAAAACAAGAGTCAAAGGTTAGTATAGCGGTTTTTGCAATATTAGCTGCGATAGTAATACATAAAGTACCTTTATTCCACATTTTGCTTTGCTTATAGCCTATTTCGGAATAAGTTGAATTATATTCAATGATATATAAGCTTGCGTTTGCAACATCTCCCGTTTGAATAAGAGGATAAACTCCACCTAACAACTCTGGAGCATTTCTCGGGCGATGTTTTGATACACCACGACCAAGCTCACCCAATTCAGACAGTGTTTTTATTGGTAATTTATGTGAGTTAGTAATCGGATCCCCAAACATCTCCACAAACCGTGACTTGACAAGCAGGTCTATTTTTTTGAGTATAGCATTACATACACTTATCATGTGAACTATACTATCTAATGTCGCAACAATCTCTTTCTGAGTTTTCATGTCGGGCAAGGGAATACGGAATTCAGAAAGAATTGACAGTTTCAAGTTATCTCTTACAGAACCTGATGCAAGCTCACTTATGTAGTATGATCCCACAGGACTTTTCAGGTAATAATATAGGTATTGCTGATCTATACTGTCATCCACATAAAACACATTATACAGAGGGCTTACGATTACGGCATCTTCATTCCGAAGCCAATCAACCGAGCCAACATTTATTCTGGATGGATTGTAAGCAAAATAACCTTTTCTCACAATCTTGTATGTCGTCTTATCCTTACTTGCAACTTCCTTGGAAAAGTATTCTGTGCAAAATCCATTAGAATTTGTCACACTGTAAACAGGTATATCAGCATCGTCCTTGTTTCGTTCGGAATATTCATGAATATAATTACCGAGTCTGACTTTTTTCCAGTCGCTCATGCTTCCACCTCCTCAGAGGTAAACAGCATCTCCCCGACACACCGTGATTTGACAAGCAAATCGAGTTTCTCAAGGATAGTGTTGCATAGGTCTATTAGGCGAGTTATTTTATCAAGATTAGAAACAACTATGTTCTGAATACTTGTTTCTTCGGTATATTCAAAAGCAAAACTACCTATATCACTTTTTTTGATATTAGGCATACAAGCCCCTGAACGAAGTTTCATTATTCTATCTTGCTGGCTTTTTAATGCGTAATATAAATATTTCACATTGCATCTTAAATCATAAAGATAGTAACAATGAGCACCACACCAAAAAGGATTTGGCATATAATTTACATATCCGCAAGAATTGCCGCCTTCACTTATTGTTATAGTATCGCCCGATACATTGAAATTGCTCCATTTACCAGAGGGATTGATACCTCCATTCAGATAGTCATATTCGCCATTTTCTATAAGTTCATCACCATTGATTTGACTACCTTTTGAAAAGGAACAAATATCTTTTAACTGGATTTTACTCATTCAGCAATCCCCCCCAACTCCGACAGCACACCGCCAAGCTCCTTATAAAGCCCGTCAAGGTCTGCCATAATCTCGCTTGTCGGAGGATACTCCACCGCTACATACTCCGTCTTTTTATACTTGTTGATAGACAGATCATAGTCGTTATCCACAATTTCCAGCTTCGGAACAAAAAAGCTCTGCTCCGTTCGCTCTCTGCCTGCTTCACCGTCAGGATTATGGAAACGGGCGATAATATCGGGAATATCGTTCTCCGTGATCTCCGAACGTTTATCATCGAGGGAGAAACCGTCCGCTTTCATATCATAAAACCACACTTTATCCGTACCGCCCGCATCGGTCTTGACGAATACAAGCACCGCTGTGGACACTCCCGCATAGGGCTTGAAAACGCCGCTGGGCATAGAGATAACGGCTTTAAGCTGATGATTTTCTATAAGCTCCTGCCTGATAGACTTGTGAGCCTTACTTGAACCGAACAGCACACCGTCAGGCACGATACAAGCACATCTGCCGCCCTTCTGCAAAAGCCGCAGGAACAAGGCAAGGAACAAAAGCTCCGTCTTTTTTGTATTCGTGACAGCTTTCAGGTTATCATTAATACTCTCCGCATCAATAGAACCCTTGAACGGCGGATTTGCAAGACAAACCGTGTATTTGCCGCTGACATTATTCTGCTTTGAAACGCTGTCCTTATAGTCAATATCGGGATTGGTGATAGAATGGAGCATCAGGTTCATAGCAGAGATACGGAGCATTGTGTGATCGGTATCATATCCGGTAAAGGTTTTGTTTGAAAAATCAGCCCACTGCTCATCAGTCATCGTATCTTCATAGTGTTCCCGAATGTATTCTGCTGCGGACACGAGAAAGCCGGCGGTGCCGCATGCCGGATCGCATATAAGGTCATCCGGAGTCGGAGCCACAAGATCCACCATCATCTCTCGGATATGCTTTGGAGTGCGGAACTGACCGTTCTGACCTGCTGTGGAGAGCTTACCGAGCATATATTCATACAGATCGCCCTGCATATCAAGGTCAGCAATGTCATGCTCATAGAGATCATCAAGTCCTGTAATGATTTTCTGTAACACCTGAGCATTAGGGATCACAAACACTGCACTATCCATATAGCGGGAGAAAGCAGTCTGCACTTGTTCTCCGTCCTCACGGTCAGCAATTTCTATCAGCTCACCGGATGCATCAAAATCGGGCAGCTTGCCGTACTTCATCTTTTTTACCGCCGGAAAGGCATATTTCGAGATAATGCTGAAAATATCACGAGCATCCTTGTTCTTGAATTTGCTCCAACGCATAGCCTGTCCGATTTCAGATTGAGGAAAGATCAGGTCGGCAGTATCACCCGTCATATTGGCAAATTCCTCATTTTCAAGCTCTTTTTCATCGAGTGAGCGTATAAACATCAGATAGGTGAGCTGTTCAATGACCGTCAAAGGATTGGTGATACCGCCAGCCCAGATATCCGTCCATATTTTATCTATTTTGTTTTTAATGACACCAGTTATCATCGTTTACCTCCTGAAACTGTTTCTTGAAAACATAAAAATCCATTTTTATCGTATCACATTTCGCCTAATTTTTCAACACTGCATAACAGTTTTTTGGCTAAAATATGGTTTTACGTATTTCTATTATAAACTACAAGCACGGTGAATATCAATACGCAAAATTCCAGAAAAAAGCCCGATGCACAGTTTATTGCACATCAGGCTGATTTTTCTACAAACCACCGACCTAATTTCGAGCCGATATATTCGTTTTCTCTTTCAAAAAACAGATACCTTGTTTCACCTTTTATTATCACAGTATATCGATCACCACAGTGGTCGGCTGTGTACCCCGGATAGAAGTCATAACATAGATTTTCTGAGGGCGTTTTATATTTTTCCGTTTCATATACTCACTCCTCACCGTGCATGATTTTATAACTCTCTATCTCTTTATCTTTAGCATAGCTGCCGGGGGCAAGAATACCTATGACCTTACCTATCAAATATACTGATTCTGTATCCTCAAACTGCAATACAGGATATTTGGGATTCAAGGAATACAGACCATCCTGCTCATATTTTTTGATATACATTTCATTTCCGACTATAAAAGCACCAATATCCCCATATCCCATCTCACAGGTATTTGAGAGCCTTTGTACAAGGACTTCATCTCCGCTGTGATATTCCGGCTCCATGCTGTCACCGTTAACCTTGAAAAGAAAATCAGCACGGTTAACCTCCGGGGAGTAGTAAACATAAACAGTCTCAGCATTATCCTCGAATTCTGACGGGTCACCTATTCCGGCAGCCAGAGCACGATTGATTTTCAGTATAGGGCAAAGATCAGGGCTTTTTTCTGATATTTCCACATTGGTAAGAGATTCTATCAATCGTCTGACGGAATATTGGTGTCCCTGTGTGAGCATCCTGTAATCCCTCAGCATCAGT